>JBGTLE010000390.1:0-6023 GCA_041744295.1 Pyrinomonadaceae bacterium
CGTCGGGAAGGATCTTCTTCGTAACTTCTGGGGGGGTGCTTGCCGATAAATGCCACGCCCACTTCGAAGAGGGGATTCTTGTCCGTGGATTCCAGGTTTCTGAGATATCGCACCATGGCCCACACTCGATATTGATCTTCGACATGATCAAAGACCCGGAGTTGTCGCGGCATGGGAATGGTCATGTGCAGCAAGCGCCCGCGCTCAGTCGGACGCTTAAGAGTAAACCCGGCGCCGAACGGCGTTACGTTGGTAAGTCTGGTTATCTCAATCCACTCAAAGTCGGGCGTCTCGCGACAATGCACACGCACCGGAAGCCGCAGCTCCAATCGCTCTCGCACACGCTTCCAGTTTCGACCTTCATTCATGCTGTTTCGATATTTTGTAGGCGCTCGTTTTCGTCTCAGCGACTTGTGAGTCATCAGTACGTTGTCAGGTTGCGCTTAGCGGAGTCGAAGCTGTTGATTTTATTAGGTTTGAGCAGCTTTCTCGGCTTTGCTAAAAAGCGATTGGCAGGCTATAATAACGCGTACATTCGAGCCGAAAAACTGAACCGCCCCGCGAGCATTTTTACAATCACTTATCGCGTTACAAAAAGCACCTATTAAGACGGCTTAATGCGGTGTCGTCTGTGCTCATTACTCTGCTCGCGAGGCGAAATAATCAAGGCTAATCACGCGCCGGATTGTACTGGAAAGGTTAATAGATGGAAACACCTACTGAACGCAACCCTGCTCAACCACATATAAACATAGAAGACGAAATGCGACGGTCGTATCTCGACTATGCAATGTCGGTGATCATCGGCCGCGCCTTGCCCGACGTTCGCGACGGCCTGAAGCCGGTTCACCGCCGTGTGCTTTGGGCGATGCATGAACTGGGAAACACTTACAACAAGGCTTACAAAAAGAGCGCCCGCATCGTTGGAGATGTGATTGGTAAGTATCACCCGCACGGCGACATGCCGGTCTACGACACGATCGTGCGCCTGGCGCAGGATTTTTCGATGCGCTATCCGCTGGTCGATGGTCAGGGAAATTTTGGCTCGGTCGACGGCGACGCAGCAGCCGCGATGCGTTACACCGAAATTCGCATGGCGCGGCTGACGAACGAAGTTCTGGCTGATATCGAGAAAGAGACAGTTGATTTTCAACCAAACTATGACGAGTCTCTCGCCGAACCAAAAGTCCTGCCCGCGCGCATCCCGAATCTGCTGATCAACGGTTCTGACGGTATCGCCGTCGGCATGGCGACAAAAATTCCGCCGCACAATATTACCGAGATCGTCGACGCGACACTGGCGCTGTTGCACAACCCGTCAATCGAGGTCCCTGAACTTGCGAAGATTGTGACTGGGCCGGACTTTCCGACCGGTGGTTTTATCTACGGTCGCAACGAGATCAAAAGTTCGTATGAAACCGGACGGGGAGTTTTGCAACTGCGCGCCCGCGCCGGTATCGATCGCATTGGCCGGGGCACTCAGGAGCGTGACGCGATCGTTATTACGGAAATCCCTTTTCAGGTTAACAAGGCGAGGTTGATCGAGCGCATCGCCGAGTTGGTCAATGAAAAGAAGCTCGAGGGCGTTTCGGACTTGCGAGACGAGTCTGACCGTACCGGAATGCGCATCGTTGTTGAACTAAAACGAGATGCGGTGCCGCAAGTAGTACTTAATAAACTCTACAAGCTTACCCCGATGCAGACGTCGTTTGGCGTCATCAACCTGGCCATCGTCAATGGACAGCCACGGGTTCTGAATCTCAAGGAGATGCTCGAGGCGTTCATCGATTTTCGCCGCGAGGTTGTCAAACGTCGCACTGAGTATGAGCTTCGCAAGGCCCGTGCTCGCGCGCACATTTTGGAAGGACTGACAAAGGCCATCGATGCTCTCGATTACATCGTGACGCTGATCAGAAATTCGCGTTCTGTTGACGAAGCCCGCCAATGGCTGACTGGCCTGATGAAATCGATGGACGAAGTGAAGACCTGGAAGGGTGTTCCCTCGGATGTCGTGCTCAAAACCTATCTTGGCAAGTTACAAAAAACCATCGAACGGCTGGCCTTCTCAGACTTGCAGGCGCAGGCAGTGCTTGATTTGCAACTGCGCCGGTTGGCGGCACTTGAACGGCAAAAGATCATCGATGAGTACGAAGGCATCATCAAGCATATTGCCGAACTCGAAGAGATCCTGGCGAACGAAAGTGCGTTGCGGTTGGTGATTAGCAAAGAGCTCGAGGACGTTAAGAAGGATTTTGGCGACAAGCGCCGCACCGAGATTATTGACGAGGGCGCCGAGTTCTCGATCGAAGACTTGATTGCCGATGAGGACGTGGCCATTACCGTAACTAACAGTGGTTACATCAAGCGAACGCCGATCACGACCTATCAGCGTCAGGGGCGCGGCGGCAAGGGCCGTTTTGGCGCGGCCGCAAAGAACGATGATTTCGTCAATCATCTGTTCATCGCCTCAACCCACGCGTACATCATGATCTTCACCAACGACGGAATGGTCTACAAACTGAAGGTCCATGAAGTGCCCGATGCCGGCGCCTCGGCGAGAGGCAAAGCCGTCGTCAATCTGATCAATATTCCGTCGGATAGAAAGCTGGCGGGAGTAGTAGCGGTGCGCGACTTCAGCGACAGTAAACACGTACTGATGGTGACCCGCAAAGGCGTTATCAAGAAGACTTCACTGTCGGATTTTCAGAACATTCGCACTAACGGCATCATCGCCATCAACATTGACGACGGCGATGAGTTGCTTGACGTGGTCTTGACCGACGGTACCAAGCGAATTTTCATTGCTACGCACAACGGCATGGCAATTCGTTTTGATGAAAAGAACGTTAGACCAATGGGACGTGCCACTCGCGGTGTCCGCGGCATCGGTCTGAAGCCTGACGATTTTGTGGTTTCATTGAGCCCGGTATCGGCCGATGACACCGAAAGAATGTTATCGGTTTCTGAGCAGGGTTATGGCAAACAGACGCCGATCACTACCTATCGTCTGCAGTCGCGTGGCGGCAGGGGAGTCATCAATATGAAGACGACTGAGAAGACCGGAAAGGTCGTGGCCGTTTTCCCGGTTGAGGACGACTCCGAAATCATGATCATCACTCAGCAAGCAAAACTCATCAGGCTGAATGTGAAGGACATCCGCAGAACCGGTAGGAGTGCGCAGGGTGTGCGTCTGATTAAGACTGACTCGGACGACATGGTGACGAGTGCGTCTCTGGTGGAAGCCGCATCGGAAGATGTGTTCGAGGAAACTCCCATAGAATAGATTGTAGGGGCGGCACTCCGTGGCCGCCCCTCTTCTGTTTAGAACGAACTCCAATTGAATGAAAGTCCCTCGCGATACCATCCTCTTTGATTCAAAGCACTTCCAAAGAAAGAGGGGCGGCCACGGGCGTGCCGCCCTACAAGCGTGATTCCTCGCTCTCAACCCAAACCTCGCCGTCTGCAAAGACTTCCTTCTTCCAAATCGGCACGGTGCGTTTGAGTTCGCGTATGGCCCACTCGCAAGCTGCAAACGCTGCGCGACGATGTGGAGCGCTGACGGCTATCACCACACTGGTCTCTCCAATCTCCAATTTGCCGGTGCGGTGCACGATGCCGATGTGTGCGATCTCAAACTGCTCGTGAGCCCGTTGGCCAAGACGCTGCATCTCTCTTAAAGCCATCGACGCATAAGCCTCGTAGACGAGATGCATCGTTCTGCGACCCTTCGTCCACTCGCGCGCGTATCCATCGAGCGTCACGGTGGCACCGCATTCGGGCAACACGACTCTGCGCGCAATCGCCCCCACATCGAGTGGGTCGGTTGTGATCTCAAAAAAATCAGGCGCTTCGTTCGACCCGCCACTGACCGGCGGAAATACCGCTAGTTCATCATCTTCCAACAGCACGCGATCCGCTGCGGCATATTCTTCATTGACGGCAAACAGCAGGGAACGACCAAATCGTCGCAGCGTTGGAAAGGTGTCCAGTATCTGCTCGAAAGCCGCGGCCGCCTTCACGTCCCGGTTAACGTTCAGCGCGATTTCGGCTGTACCGACGGCGTCACGGGCCGCTCCAAAAAAAAGCACGCGCACGGCAATTTGGTTGTTGTTGGTTTGAGTCAAGGTTCTTGGAGAGTCTATTCCAGCTCAATTCGCTTTCCGCTATGACCATTTCCTTTTGCCAGGTCGTGGATGCGGGCCCGCTCTTCATAACTGCCCACGGCCCGCTTCAACATCTCGCGCAGTTGCCGTAACCGTTCGTGCGTGGACCGAAGCTCGAGCAAGCGCTGCTTTACTTCCGCTTCCATCTCCATCGCACCGGCAACCAGGAAGGAAAGTCGTTGTGGGTCGGTATCGGAGATGTCAGGAAGACTCGCGCGCTCGTCATTGATTAGGCGGATGGCGCGCGCGATACGCATGAATAGCCCTCCCACCTCGGTCGCATTGTCTCGGAGAAGTTCGGAGTCCTCGTGCTCGTCCTCGAAGAATGTGACCCGCGCCATCAGATATGGAGTACCGCGATCGAGATACTCCTCGACTACATATCTGATGAGTCCGACCGTAAGTATGTTTGCGCGACCGTCAGTCAGTGTCTGTGTTTCCGTTAGTTCCGCAACGCAGCCCACCTGGCCCACTGGAGGCATTTCCAGTTCGGCGATGCTTTGATCCAAGTAGGAGAGTCCGAAAAGGTTCTTGTCCAGACGAATATCATCAAGCAGTTGGCGGTAGCGCGGTTCAAAGATGTGCAGCGGCAAGGGCAGGCCAGGAAAGAGCACGATGGGAAGTGGAAAGAGCGGCAGTTCGCTCATGCCCTTTACCTTGTCCATCGCGTCAGTCATGGAAAACAGAATACAGAATTCAGAACACAGAATACAGAAAACAGAGGTCAGAGTCAGAGGTCAGAAGTCGGATGGTCGGAGGTGGAAATCAGAGATCAGCGGCCGGACTGTTTCGAATCGCTGGTCTGTTAGCTTTGCCTCAAAAGTGAGAAACGCCACCGTCTTTCACACCGGGCTTCAGCCCGGTGTGCGGCAGAGATATAGAAGAAGACTGGCAATATTCTGTGTCCCAAATTCTGTATTCTGAATTCTTGGCTTTCGAGAAAGAAAGCCCCCGCCCATTTCAAGCAGTGAATGGGAGCGGGGGCCTCGATTGCTCCGCGCCGTAGGAGGGGTACCACGAGCGCGGTGCTGGATCGGCCACGTGTTTTTGGGTGGGAGTGGCCGAAAGCGGTAAAAAAAGGATCTACCGATGGAGTTCAAACACCTTCTAGTTTCACTCAAACAACTTCTAATTCACGAGGGGCCATGCGTCGCATCAGTGACAACAACAGCTCCGTATCGAACGGCTTGAACAGAAACTCATCCGCGCCGATCTCCTGACAGGCTTTCTTTGCTGCTACAACATCCGCCGCCGTCATCACGAGGACCTTGGAGTCAGGTAAGTGCGCCTTCAGGTACTCGAGTATTCGCAGGCCAATCTCCAGCGAATCGCTTTCCGGCGGCATGTGTAGATCGAGAATGGAAAGATCAGGTTGATAGATCGTTGCGCGCCTGATGGCCGTTTGCATGTCGTTCGCCGTTACCACGTCATAGTCATCAGAGAGCGTCCAGAACAGTTGCTGAGTAATCGACTCGTCATCATCTACAATCAAAACTCTGGGCTTCATGTGAGAGTCTCCTTACTACTACTCTTGTGCCTTGACTAGGCAATGCGTGTACCTCACACCCAGTGCCGATCACATGTCAACAATTAGCCGGAATTAGCTCGAATTAGCCTTGATGCAAAATCTCTTGCTTGTCCTTGGTTGTACACAAACGGATAGAGAGGTGTGTACTTTTGAGGACGGAGCGGGGGAAGGGATGAAGGATGAAGGATGCGATCTGAGATCGAAGATTTGAGATCTGAGATTATTTGAGAACGAAGGCCAAAGCACAAAGGCCAAAGCACAAAGCACAACCCCCCCCTTACTTCTTCACCGGCTCTGTTCTCAAAAAATCTATCCCCGCTGCCCCGAGCGCG
>JBGTLE010000391.1:0-3893 GCA_041744295.1 Pyrinomonadaceae bacterium
TTGGAAGCGCGGATATGTCTTGATTACTTCTTCACACTTGAGAATGTCAGCGGTAAAGGCGCCTGCATCGATCTTGGTGCTGTTGTATTCCTGATGCGAATAGGAATGGTTGGCGATAACGTGGCCAGCGCGATCCCACTCGGCGAGCAGCGCCTTTCCTTTTTCACTATCCGCATTCTTACCTTTCACAAACAACGCTGCTTTGAGACCGCCGCGCGAACGCATGGCTTCCAGCAGCGCGCGATTGCGTTGGTCAGGATCGAGGCGCAGGTTTTTGTCCCAGTTGAAATCGTCCATCGTGATGGAGATCTCAGGCTGCTCTTTGGGCTTGGCGAAACCTATCCCGCTGGTGCTGCTCGCCAGCGCCAACAATCCGATGGCTTTAGTAAATTCTCTTCTATTCATAATGGCACTAACTCGAATCCAGAGAAGCGGGGCCTTTGCGGCAACCTACAAGTGTTGTCGTGGAATGAAGTCAGTACCGAAACGCGGTAGCGTCAGGTTAACGATTCGTCACCACTTGTCATTGTTTGTACCAACCGTTGACCCGACGCTACCGCGTTTCGTACTAACCTCATTCCACCCACCAAATGCTCAATCTGTCTAATCTGGAATAACGCTAGACGGTGGCCGTCTCGCGATACTCGCCCCACACTCTTCGCAAACAATTACCAATCTCGCCAACCGTCGCATAGCTTTCGACAGCCGTCAGAATCCGTGGCAGCAAGTTCTCATCGCCTCTCGCTGCGGATTCCAAATTCGTTAACGCGGTTTCGACAGCAGCAGCATCGCGGCGTGCTCGCACGGCACGGACGCGTTCGATCTGGCCTTGTTCGACTGCCGGATCGATCTTCAGAGTTGCGATGGGTGACTCAGCCTCACTTTGAAACTGATTGACTCCCACGACGATATTCTCTTTCGTCTCGATCGCGCGATGATAGCGATACGCTGATTCCTGAATCTCGCGCTGGACATAACCAGTCTCAATCGCGCGTAGCATTCCGCCCATCGCCTCAATCTTGTCGAGATACTCACGCGCCTTCGTTTCAATCTCATTCGTTAGTTGCTCAATCGCATACGAACCCGCGAGAGGGTCTGCGGTATCGGCCACGCCGGATTCATGCGCGATCACCTGCTGCGTCCGCAGTGCCAGCTTGGCCGCGTCCTCGGTAGGTAACGCGAGCGCCTCGTCCATTGCGTTCGTGTGCAGCGACTGGGTGCCACCCAGAACCGCCGCGAGCGCTTGAATAGTCGTCCGCACAACATTCACTTCCGGTTGTTGCGCGGTCAGCGACGAGCCGGCTGTTTGCGTGTGAAAGCGCAGCATCAGCGAACGTGGATCCCGCGCGCCGAATCGGTCGCGCATGATGTGCGCCCAAAGCCGCCGCGCGGCCCGAAACTTTGCCACCTCTTCAAGCAGGTTGTTGTGCGAGTTGAAGAAAAAAGAGATGCGCGGAGCGAAGTCGTCAATGAGCAATCCCGCAGCGACTGCCGCTTCAACGTAGGCAATCGCATCGCCGAGGGTGAACGCAACTTCCTGCACTGCGGTCGAGCCGGCCTCGCGAATGTGATAGCCGCTGATCGAGATTGTGTTGAAGTTGGGCGCTTCGCGCGCGCAAAAAGCGAAAGTGTCCGTTACCAAACGCAGAGACGGAGCCGGCGGATAGATGTAAGTACCGCGGGCGATGTACTCCTTGAGAATGTCGTTCTGAAGCGTTCCTTTGATCTTGTCAAACGCTACGTTCTGTTTCTTGCCGACCGCGAGATAAAGACAAAGTAGCGTTGAGGCAGTCGAGTTGATGGTCATCGACGTTGAGACCGAATCCAACGGAATGCCATCAAACAAACGTTCCATGTCTTCCAAAGAATCGATTGCGACGCCGACCTTGCCAACTTCGCCGGCGGCCAGCACGTCGTCTGAATCCAGTCCGATCTGTGTTGGCAAATCAAAAGCGACCGACAAGCCAGTCGTACCATGCGCGAGCAAGTATTGGTAACGCGCATTCGACTCTTCAGCAGTGGCGTAACCGGCGTACTGACGCATGGTCCACAGCCGGCCGCGATACATGTTTGGGTAGATCCCACGCGTGAAGGGGAACGAGCCCGGCGCGCCAAGATCTTCGTCGTAATTGATTGGTTCGCTGTTGGAAGGATTGAAATCTGCAGCTAACTCGATGCCTGAGGAAGTTTCAAAGCGTTCGCGACGCTCGGAGTTTGTCTTGGTTGGCATTGATTCTCGAAGTCTGCCCTCGTCGCTCGAAGTTGGTTCGAAGCCTAACACACGCTTTCGAAACGGAGCAATTCAGTTGTTTCCCTACACCGAAGGTGTTGCATCCTCCAGCCCAGGGTTGCGAGCTTTGGCGCTACCCTGGGATCTAGCGAGGTTTGATCAAGCTACCCCTACGGGGTTGCGGCTGGTCCAATGAAGTACGTGTTGTTCTAACGCAATCTGAGCGGTTTTTCACCGAGCCGCAACCCCGTTGGGGTAGAATTTCATTTTCGTACTTGATCCCAGGGTAGCGCCAGAGCGCGCAACCCTGGGCTGGAGGCTGTAACACCTTTGGTGTAAGAGCGGGGACAATACATGAACAACGTCATCGTCAACAAACGCGGAGCGGATCGCGTGCGTGCGGGACATCTCTGGATCTATCGAAGTGACGTGCTCGACATCGGGGAAGCTACCGGTGGTTCCGTCGTTGCGGTCCTCGATAAACAACGAAACTTCATCGGCCAGGCACTATTCAGCGATCGCTCAGAGATCTCGCTGCGATTGCTCACTCTGACAGACGAACTGGTGGATCGCGATTGGTGGCGACGGCGCATTCGCGAAGCCGTGGCAAGAAGGCAAAATATTTCTTCCGACACGAATGCCTTTCGACTCGTCTATTCCGAAGGCGATCTGTTGCCCTCGTTGATCATCGATCGCTACGACGACTTACTCGTATTGCAGACGCTCTCGCAAGGCACCGACGCGATCAAACCGATGCTTGTCGAGCTGCTAATCGAAGAGTTCGCGCCACGAGCGATCGTCGAGAGAAACGACGTGCGCGTGCGTAAGTTGGAAGGCCTCGAGATGATCGCCGGAGGAGTTTACGGAGACGTTCCCGACGAACTGGAGATCAAGCAGCACGGTACCAGGTTCATGGTCTCGCCGTTGGGCGGTCAGAAGACCGGTTCGTTTCTCGATCAGCGCGAAAACCGACTTGCCGCTCGCTCTTTTGCACACGGTCGTGCGCTCGACTGCTTCACCTTCAGCGGAGCGTTTGCACTTCACCTTGCGAGTGTGTGCGATGAAGTCATCGGACTCGACATCTCGAGTCAGGCGGTGGCAGCAGCCCGGCGAAACGCCGAACTCAACGGAGCGGATAATGTTGAGTTTCGAGAAGCGAACGTTTTTGACGCGTTGCGAGAGATGGAAAGCAGTGGCGAGAAGTTTGACACGATCGTGTTGGACCCACCGGCCTTTGCTAAGAACCGTGGGAGCATCAAACCGGCCGCACGTGGTTACAAGGAGATAAACCTGCGCGCTTTGAAACTTCTGAACGCGGGCGGCACGCTCGTCACCTGCACCTGTTCTTATCATGTATCGGAATCGATGTTCGTTGAGATTGTCGCCGCAGCGGCACGCGATGCACATCGCAAGCTGCAACTGGTTGAGAAGCGAATGCAGGCAAGCGATCACCCGGTGATTCTGAGCGTGCCGGAAACCTATTATTTGAAGTGTCTGGTATTGAGGCTGGCAGGATAGCTAGCTGCGGTTGGTGCCTTGGCGCACGCTTTCCGCCAGTCGCTTGGCGTCCGGCAAGGCTTCAAGCGCCCGCAACAGTTGCGGGTCACTATCGAAGAGGATTCTGGCGCCGGCATCCTGGGAAAATGCGGCTGTCACTATCTCT
>JBGTLE010000392.1:0-4304 GCA_041744295.1 Pyrinomonadaceae bacterium
TGAAGCGACTGAGGGTCCCGACGCTGTTAGGTAGGCGGCTGACAGTGCGACAATTAATGCGAAGCGTGCAAGTTCTTTCATAGAGAGCACCTTATGGACGATAGATTTCGTGTTGTGAGGTGAGGGGCTCGAATGGACACCAACAGCATATACTTCTGAGACGGGTCGAGCAAGCACTTTGTTGTAGAGCAGGTTCAATTGATGTTTGGCCTATGTCCCCGAATCAATCCGGCTCGGCGGGCGACCGCAAAGAGCCTGGATTTATCTCTTGGAAGAGAAATACGCGCGTGAATCTGGAACCCGGGCAGCGGAAAGCGCGTTGGACCTTCTGCATTGATGCTTAATTCGCTGCCAAGGAAAGTATCATGAAGAACCCGCTGATTTTGATAGCTGACTTAAGGAACGCTGGGTGCCAGGCGCCACGTATCGGTTGCCGGGCAGTCGCGTCCGGGGTAGTAGTTCTGTCCTTGACGTTGTCTTTTGGGAACGCAAGATCTAAGGCTCCTGAGGACGCAAGACCTCCGGCTTTTGGGGACGCAACAGTGCAGAACAAGCCAGCGTTGTCGTCAATTGATCGCACGCGGCTGGCTGAAGCTTTCAGGCTCGGTGATCGGATTGGTGATCGGATCTGGCCGAACTGGGGCAAGGCTCCTTTCGCGGTCTTGCTGGTTACGCCGGAGCACGAATTTCTCATTCGCCATCCAAAGCCGTCTGCAGATTTTACCAGCCTTGGGTATGACGCAGGGTTGAAAAGCGACGTCTATTATCGCAAACGAAACTTTCCCGCACATTTCCTCGCCACGTTCCCCGCGATCAGCGGCAGTATTATCGCCACGATAGTTGTAGGCCAGGCGGAAAACACCGCAGCCCGGACATCCACTCCCTGGGTTATCACTCTGTTGCACGAACACTTTCATCAACTGCAGGACTCCCAGCCGAACTTCTATGTGGATGTGAATGCTTTGAATCTGTCGCGCGGTGATCAGACAGGCATGTGGATGCTCAACTACGCTTTTCCTTATGACCAGAATGAGGTACAGCAACAGTTCGCAGCGATGAGTCAGGCATTAGCTGAGGCCATCCAGTCTCCAAAAACCGTGGGCCAGAAAAAAGCGCTCGATTATCTTGAAGCCCGGCGAAAATTTCAGCAGCTATTGCTGCCAGACGATTACAAATATTTTTCGTTTCAACTCTGGAAGGAGGGAATCGCGCGTTACACAGAATACCAGGTCGCGCGCTTAGCCTCGGCAAACTACCGGGGGAGCAAAGAGTTTCGCGCTCTAAAGGACTTCCGATCGTTTGCTGACGTTGCTAAAGAAACGTACGAAGGAATCTTCCGACAACTGCTGACGCAGAAGCTGGGCGAATCGAAGCGTGAAGTGGTCTATTCATTTGGCGCGGCTGAAGGGCTGCTGCTCGATGAGATCAATCCGCGCTGGCGTAGTCGGTACTTTGTGGAGAAGTTTGATTCGGGAAAGTTGTTTCCGTAACGGCGAGTATCCACAGATTACGCCGAATACTCAAGACTCAAACCGGGCAACTGAGTTAAGTCACTTTACCTGTTCTGTGAAACCTGCGAAATCTGCGGATTAGTTGGATCGTGAATCCTCACACGCGTGGCGGGAAAAGCCGTCTGAGCATCTGCGGTAGCAAGCGTGCAGTCCTCATAAGAGAGCCGGTGGTGAAGTGGGTTGCCAAATCCTGAAAGAGTTTTACCGCACCGGGATCATAGCGGAACCACCAGAGATCCGGCAGAAACGAAATGCGGTTGACGTGAATGTGCCGGGGGGTCACCAGTTCAAGTAGCCCCATGCGTCCATGAGTGCGCCCGTAGCCGCTTTCTTTGATTCCGCCCCAGGGCGTTTGGGCAATACCGTGCGTATAGAGCACTTCGTTAACCATCACCGTTCCGGCTTCTATGCGTTCCGCCAAACGACGTCCGCGGGCAATATCTTTGGTCCAAACGCTGGCAGTCAGGCCGAAAACACTATCATTGGCCAGGCGAATGGCTTCGTCCTCAGTCTTGAAAGTCATCACCGGAAGCACCGGGCCAAAGGTCTCATCGCGCATGATCGTCATCCGGTGATCTACATTGGTCAGCACTGTGGGCTGATAAAAGAAACCGTCCAGGTTGTCGGCACGTTTTCCTCCACTAACCACCTTGGCTCCGCGCGCCACCGCATCAGCCACGTGCTCTTCCACAATTTGCAGTTGTCTTTCATTGGTCATGGCGCCAACGTCGGTGTCTTCTTTCGTGCCCAGTTCCTGCCGCAGCGCCTGCGTACCTGCCAGCACCCGCGCGAGAAACTGCGGGGCAATCGACTCGTGCACGTAACAACGTTCAACTGAGGCACAGGCCTGACCGGAATTTGCGAAAGCGCCCCAAACAGCGCCGCGGGCGGCGTTTTCAATATCCGCGTCTTCCAACACCACCATCGGATCCTTACCACCCAGCTCGAGCACCACGGGCGTGAGATGCTTCGCCGCGGCTTCGGCAACGCGCTTGCCGGTGGCCACGCTGCCGGTGAACATGATCTTGTCGACGCGAGCGTCAATCAGTGCGGCGCCGGTCGAGCCATCGCCGGTAATGATCTCCAATAATCCTTCAGGCAATCCGGCGCGACGGAAGATCTCACCGACCTTAAGAGCTATGAGAGGAGTGAGCTCGCTGGGCTTGAGCACGACTGCGTTGCCACTCATTAAACCCATCACGACTTCTTGAGCAGGTGTGGCGAGGGGAAAATTCCATGGGGAGATGATTCCTACCACACCCACTGGCTTATAAAGGATCCGAGACGAGCGGCCCATCAAACCATATTGACCAATGTCGATCTTTTGTGGGCGCAGCAGCTTTTCCGTGTGGGTGGCGAAGTAATGCAGTGCATCAAGCGTTGGCACAACCTCCATCGACATTGCTTCAGATACCGGCTTGCCGGTTTCGCGCGAGATAAGCGTGGCCAGTTCTACAATCTGCTCCAGCATGATCTGGCGGGCTTTGAGTATCACGCGGGCCCGGTCTTTGAACGAAAGAACAGCCCAGCTCGGCTGCGCTGCTCCGGCACGTCTTACTGCCTGGGCCACTTCTTCCGGAGAAGCGAGAGGCACGCGGCCTAACTCTGCCCCGGTGCCTGGATCGTAGGAGACTATCTCGCGGGCTCTTTCTGATTGGAGTACTAGGGTGCTCATGTGCTTCTGTCGATTATCCACCAAAGTCTGCCTGGTGGGAACTATTCCACGCCGAGGACTCCCAGATTAGACCGGCGGCTAGCAGTTTAGAGTTCAAGCTTTAGCTTGTCCTCACGCCAGCCGCAACCTAAAGGTTGAACTCTCAACTTCGGCATCAAGCGAAATTCGCAGGTTGGGCCGGCGGGTAGCAGTTTAGAGTTCAACCTTTAGCTTGTTCTCACGCCCGCCGCAACCTAAAGGTTGAACTCTGAACTTCCGGCATCAGGCTAACCTACTAGTAGCACCTTTTCCCCATACGTTTCCTGAGTTCGTTACTCTCGGTTACAATGACTGCTCCCAAACTCGAACCCTTCAGGAGACTCTTCAATGATCCGACCGCAACTTGCGGAGTTCATGCGACGCATGGACCCAAATTCCGTAGCCATCATTCCCAGCGCCCGCGAGGCCACACGTTCCAATGACACGCAGTATCGCTTTCGACAGGACTCGGATTTCTTGTATCTGACAGGCTTCGAAGAGCCTGAGGCGATCGCCGTCGTAGCGCCGGCGCGCGAACAGAAGTACACGCTGTTTGTTCGCCCACGCGATCCGGAGCGGGAAATCTGGGATGGCCGCCGCGCCGGAGTGGAAGGTGCGAAGAGCGAATACGGCGCCAACGAAGCCTTACCAATTGTCGAGTTCGATGAAAAGCTACAGGACATTCTTGACGGTGCCGAGAAGCTGTACTACCGCCTCGGCGTCAATCCTGATCTTGACGATACGATCATCCGGCAGATTGCACGGATGCGCGGTCTCAATAGAAAACCGATCCATCCGCCACAAACAATCATCGACCCGGCCACCATCGTTCACGAGATGCGCGTGCTCAAGAGCCCGGAGGAAATCGAACTGATGCAGCGCGCCGCCGACATCGCGGCCGAGGCGCATGTCGAAGCGATGAAAGCTGCGCGGCCCGGGATGAAGGAATACGAGATTGAAGCGCTGATCGAACAGATTTTCCGCCGCCTGGGCGCTGCCGCACCAGCTTACACCTCAATCATCGGCGCCGGCGTGAACGCCACCGTGCTCCACTACATCAACAACGACGGCGAACTAAATGATGGTGACCTTCTCCTGAT
>JBGTLE010000393.1:0-3534 GCA_041744295.1 Pyrinomonadaceae bacterium
TTGATTGCTTTGATAGTTTTAGTGCCATTGGTGGCAGCAGGAATGGGTATAGGCCGTTCGGTCTTATCTGCACTGCCGTTTTTTTGTGCGGCCGCCGGCGGTTTTGCGATCAACGATTACTTTGATGTTATCAAGGACCGCATCAATAAGCCCTATCGTGCAATCCCCAGCGGTAGGATGAAACCGACAACAGCACTTCTGGGCGGAACAACATTATTGGCAGTGGCCTTGGCGCTAAGTTTTCTCGCATATCACAATCGGTTTGAGTTGTTTCTATACCTGGTTTCGATTGCGGGGGTTGCGAGTTACAATGTGTTCGTTAAATATCTTTCATTGTCGAAAACATTCCTAACGGCAGCCGTATCGGTGTTGCCAATCTTATATGTGATAACTACCCTGTCTTATCCATCCATTTACCTCTTAGTACCCATAGGCTCGATGATCTTTCTTCTGGGCCGCGAACTGCTGATGGATGTACGGGACATCGAGGGCGATCACGCATCCGGTATTACGACTCTTCCAATGATGCTGGGAAGCGAGCTGACGGCCAGACTGGCTTTTCTACTGTTAATCCTATGCGGAGCAATTTTGCTTTGCTTTAGCGTGAGATCGTGGTCGATACGCAATCTGTCATTGTCGTGCTTCATATTGCTATCAAGTTTAGTGTTGTCTCTAGTCTGGTTTCATAAGGCTGGAAAATACCGAAGGCAAGTAATTCTTAGTCTTTACCTTCCAATGCTGTGTGGAGTTGTTTTGTTGCTTAAATGAGCGCTTCCGCAGATCATGTGCTTCTTTCTACGTTAAGCGGAAAAGACGCAAAGTCATCTTCGTGCCGTAGGCACGAAATGTTTAGAGGACTTCTGTTTGGAAAGCGAGACTCCGTAAGGAGCGAAATGTTCATGTCGCAAAGCCAAGCTTAGGCCTGCAACAGGACGCCGAGAACTTTTACTTCTGCCAGATGAACGAACGTGGACACTCGGCGTTGATGAAGCTCAACAAGAAGAGCGGGGAAGTGTCGCAGCTTGCGCCGTCGATCAATCACACTATGGAATTCGTTGTTGCGGACGGCAACGTTTACTATTTTGATGAAGTGCCAAAGACAGGTTCGTTTGGACCGGTGGCGGTGCGGCGAGTTTCAACCGGCGGCGGTGAACCCGTTGAACTCGATCAAGGGGAGGCCGGTTGGCTCCGGTATCTGACAGTTGATGCAAAGCAGGTTTACTTCACTGATATTTCGAAAGTTAACGCGCTGCCGAAATGATTTCTCCTAATCAGGAATCCAAATCTTTTCCGCCACGATGACTTCAACGCTTTTGGGAAGATCGATCGGCTCGTCTGACTTCGTGTAGAAAGTAAAGCCTTTATAGCTTGTCAGGTATTGATGATTGGTCGAGAAAAAGCCGCCTTCCGTGTAGACGACCAGAGGCTTGTCGATCTTGCGCAGAATGCCGGCGAACGCCTCCGGCTCGACGCTCACGATCGCGCCGCTCGCTTTGATCGCGTTTGCGATCGCCGCAGCATGCGCCGCTAATAATGCAGCTTCTGAACCCATAAGTTACTGCCCCCGCAGAGGATTGCGCATCGTTAAATTCAGCTCAACCGGCACGCACCGTTTGAAGCTGAATAGAAGCTTCTTATATTTCCCACACACATAAACGCGGCCCGTCACCGGCCACGTCTCTCTTGAGTTGCTCCACTCACCCACCGCCGCCAGCGCCGCAATGGGTGTGTAGATAAAGAATCGCAGAGGCTCGTTCAGCGTCAGTGGTTTCTTTGTCGGCAGATCAAAAGCACGATTGTATTCGTCAATTTCGATCGAATGATCGTTGACCATCATGTCCTCGAAGAGAAGGAAATCGACTTTACCGCTCTGTTTGATCGGCGCGACCACGACCGGCACGTTGAAAGTGATTCCCAGGGGGGTAACTCGCGCGATAGAAGGCGACCCGAATGCAATCAACTGATCGACAGCGGAGCCCGCATTTGAGGAGGCCGTGCTCGGTTGGTTTGAAGACGAATTATCGCGCGTGCTCGAGGCACCGTCCTGGCCGCCGGCGGACGAGTCGTCGGATTTTGATGGCTGCTTCTTTTCACTCGATTTCAGCTCAACCGCGGCGCGTTCGACTTTGTAGCCGCGAATTTCTTTCGGATACGTTTGGCTTTGCGCCCTAACAGAATCCGCGGCCGCGAGAAGTGCAAGCGAACAGAACAAGACCACGCCGAAGGCGTGGAAGAAGGTAGCCAGGGGTAAGTCCCGACTTGTCGGGACGCCACCCCTGGTAACCGATTGCCATGAAGAATCGCACCCTGAAGGGGTGCGCAGAAAACCAGACCGCGAGAGGATTCTTCGCGCCCCTTCAGGGCGGAAAATCTCTGGTATCTGATCCAGGGGCGGCGCGCTGCGCGCTTGCCCCTGGCTACCTTCTGCTGCCGCTTCGCGGCACGGCACATCGCGAAAGATTCCCGCGATCATCATTCCTCAGACCACCTACCACCTAACCTTCATTCGCTTCGATCAGTCGCGCCAAATCGATCATCAGCGCGACGCTCCCGTCCAGCATTTCCGCCGCGCCAGAGATGCCATGCCACAGACTTGAATACGGCCCGAGACTTCGCACCAATGTCTCATGCTGCCCCGCGATTGCGTCAACCGCAATGGCGACGTGATTCTGATGTCCCGCAAAGGCTCGCCGATGCTCGCTCGGCTGGCACACGAGCATCGCGCGCGGGCTGCTCGGAGGCGCGCCATTTGCACCTGCCAACAAACTGCTCAGTCGTAACAAGCGCAAATTTTCCCCTTGCCACTCGACGTGCTGCGCAGCGGGAGAAATCTGACCCTCGGACAAGCTGACTCGATCGGCAACGATACTTGAATCGAAACAGTAGAACTGTTTGCCGCCGTGGACGACGACGCACGGCACCAGCGCGAGCGTCGCCGGAATCATCATCGCGAACGTCGCACCTTTGCCTGGTTCGGATGTCAGTCGCACTTCGCCTCCCGCTTGGGTCATCGCGCGATCGACAATCTCCAATCCAACACCGCGGCCAGAGAGGTCCGAAGCATCTGGTGAAGTTGAAAATCCGGGACGAAATATTAGGCGCAGCGCCTGGTCACTGGTGAGATCCTCAGGCCGGCTGACAATGCCTTGTCGCGTTGCCGCTTCAGCCACTTGCACGAAATCGATGCCGCCACCATCGTCACTGACGACGATGTAGATCCGGCTGCCTTCGCTGAACCCCTGGAGCTTGACCGATCCGTTCGGCGACTTGCCGGCCGCGCTTCGTTCCTCGGGTGTCTCGATTCCATGACTGACGGCGTTGCGGACCAGATGCATCAGCGGTTCCGCCACTAAATCCGCAAGCGACTTGTCGATGCCGACATTGCCGCCGATTATTTCGAACTCGATGTCCCGGCCCAGCTGTCGTGCGGCTACGCGTCCGGCGCGTGCCGCAACGCCGTTCAGCAAATCAGACAAAGGCACCAGACGTAACTTGATCAGGCGCTCTTCCAGGTGCACGAATCTGCTGCGCAAA
>JBGTLE010000394.1:0-4948 GCA_041744295.1 Pyrinomonadaceae bacterium
GCGTAAAGGCTGAACTCTAGCCGCCTGAGTCGAACCTCACTAGTTACCTCTAGTCAAACTCATTCACGTCCGGCAGCAACCTGATCTTCGGAACCGGAACATCGGGCGCCGTCAGCTCTTTCGGATCCGGCACGGTCAACAGCCAGGAGAGTGATCGATCCAGTTGCTGCTGATACTCAACAAGATCCAGAGACATGAAGACGCTGGTACCGAGTCGAGCAAACTTTTCCTTGCAACGCGTGTACATCTGTCGCGCGGCGCCTGGCCGGCCAATGTCGAGATGATGAAAAGCGACTGCCGATTGAATCATAGCCTGTAGAAAAAGTTTCTCCTGCCAGCCGACTTCACCCATCCATCGTTCTTCCCACACGTCGTGGGCAGCATGAAACTCCCCGGCGTTGTAAAGATCGATACCCGCGAGGTACTCGATGGGATAAGCACTGATGTGCGCGTCAGAATACGATGAATCCTGAGCAACTGGATCGTCAACAGTCATTGCGATCTCCTGCTCAGTCGCGAAGCGATTACTTTGGCTGCAGTAGCTCCAGCGCCCGTTGCACCACTGATCGTTGGCGCCAGCGGATTGGACACGTCACCTATAGCAAACACGTTCGCGATCGAAGTTTCATGCTGGCCGTTCACTACGATGTAACCGTGATCGTCCAGTGCCAACTGATCGCGAAAAAGTTCAGTATTGGGGGAAACTCCGATGCGGATCAAAACGCCACTCACTGCCATTTGTAAAGGCTTGATTGCATCCTTGCGCCGAATCTCGACCGCTTCGACTTTCTCTTCGCCGAGGATTCGGGTGACTATAGACTCCGGAAAAACCGTGATGCAGTGGTGCGTATGCAACTGTTCAGTAAACTCACGGCGCGCACGAAGCGATTTGCTCCGGTGTACGAGCGTTACAGTGGGACAGACTTCAGCAAGCAACAGGGCGTTCTCCGCGGCCGCATCTCCGCCGCCAATTATGCAGACATCTTTTCCGGCATAGACGTCACGATCGCGCACTCCTGAATGAATCAAACCCTGGCCGGCAAGCTCTCGTTCACCTGGTATGCCGAGCTCTTTTCGTCTGACACCGGTCGCGACGATCGTGAAGACGGATTGCAGTTCTTCACCACTTCTCAGCTTAACTCTCCTGGCTTTCAGATCGGCTTTTTCGATCTCAACGTTTGTCCAGAGGTCCACGTCTGAGTCGTTAATCTGTTGAGAAAGCGTGCCTGCCAGTGCGCTACCGTTTGCGAACGCACAACCCGGGTAGTTCTTGATCGGATTAAAAATCGAGCGCAGCTGTCCACCTACCTCAGCAGCGTTTTCGAGCACGAGAGTGTCAAGACCCAATTCATCACACCATAATGCGGCGGAAAGTCCGGCCGGTCCAGCGCCGATGATCACGACGTCATGCATGCGTGCTGCTCGTCGTATTCGCCGCGCCAGCGTGTGAGTTGGCCACGATCTCGGCGCGCATCTCTTCCGCTACTAAATCCGGCGAGAGTGTCGACGGTGTCAGGAGACCGTCGGCGCCAAGAAACTTTGCTGCGGAAGTCATCTCGCTGTTGTCGTTTTGCCAAGAACCTCCCGGCGCGCCTTCGAGCTCATTAAGACGATTCAGCAATGATCCCAGGTCGCGCCGTTGGATCCGCGGTCGCACAACTGTCTCGGCCCACGAATAGTACGGATAGTCGATGCGATAGAACCAGCCGTTCTTAAGAGGAGTTGCGATGAGAAACATCTGCCCACGCGCATGACTCGCAATCGCCATATACGGCGCTGCATGGCGCGTCGGATTGAAACCGCTAGTGCTAAAGATCTCCGGCGTCAATGTCACCAACGACAGCCGCGCCTCGACGTGCTCTGTAACCCGAGAATCGCCCCGCGCAAAACTTTCCATCGCGACCGCCACTTGTTCCCACCCCGCGCGCCAAAGTGGTTCGTACTCGTCAGTTCTGGTGAGCACTCTTTCGACCTCGGGCAGCACGAGTTCATAGCAACGGGCGTCGTCAATTTCGCCGTCGCCACCGAGTTGACGGGCCAACGGCGATACGGTGTCGTTCGTCCCGCTAGCTTGTTCGGCGCCCTGGATGACGATGCTGGCGCGGACAGCGTTCTCGTTCCTGAACTCGTTAAAGTCGCCGGCTTCGGCCGCAGGAACCAATTTCTCGCGCAGTTCCAAAGCGCGCTCTCCGGTAAGAACGGTCCAGACTGACAGCACTCCATCCGTGTCGAAATGGTTGTTAGTTACCAACTCGATGCCACGGGTCAGTTCCAGACGGTTAGGGGCGGCTACAAGATTGAGCGCGATCTCGGTGGATGTGTCCGCTTGCAATCCCGCGGGCGTTTGATTGCCTTCCCAGTGCGAGAAATGAATGCTGTTCCCGACCGTGCCGTCGACAGAGAGCTTGGGCGTGTTTGCCAATGTCTCGTCATAAAACCGAAAGTGCATATTCGACCCTTTCTGTAGTTTTGAGTATGTCGAGTGTAGCGCACGTGCGCGGTTGTTCCGAAATTGAAAGCTATTTAATGGAAGAAGACTTGCAGCGCTCCCTGAACCTACTCACTTCTCACCGCTTGACTAATCTTTTCGAGTGGCATTATGTTCCAATTGTCTACTCAAGTTCTCACAACCTTGCAAAAGCTTTCCCTTGCTGTCAGTTGAGTTTGAAACGTGAGACGATTCAAAGTGCGTTGCCACTCCATGATTGTTCAGCGTTTTAGGCAGTTGTGGCAACCAGAGTTTCACTCAATGTTAGCGCCACCGTCTGGAGCGAGCTATGAAGTTTACCTTGCTATTACGGAGTCAAAGTGTAGCTACTAGACTCGGGGGACTTGGAGCAAGTCGACCGAAAGGAGTTTTCAGATGCGATCTCACAAATCCATTGTGTTTCTTGTTGCTGTGATGTCAGCTATTACGCTTATCATTGCGGCGCCACCAATAGGTAGTCAGGGATTAGAAAAAGACAAACCTACTGCCATCACCCGAATACGGAGCGACTTACCGGTCGTGGACTTCACCACCGCGGCGAGCGCCCCCATCTCGGCCAAACGCCGGGCCAACAGTCGACGGTATGACTTAAATAACGGTAGCCCCAATCCCGTAGAATTTGAACTAAAGGAGAGTGATAGAGAAACGAGTTTCGCTTTGGAGCCAAGCCATGGGCCAGAGAGAGTTGCTATCCCGGCATCGCAAAGCGACGTGGTCGTCATCGGGGAGGTCCTAAGCACAGAAGCACACCTCTCAAACGACCGGACGGGTGTTTATTCGGAATTCAACGTGCGGATTGATGAAGTGCTTAAGAACGCCTCTGAACGGAGTGTGTTCCCAGGATCATCGCTCGCAACTGAGCGAAGAGGAGGGGCCGTGCGTTTCCGTTCCGGAAAAATTTTGCAACGCGGAGTTTTCCAGGAAACGATGCCCCTCGCCGGGGGACGGTACATTTTTTTCTTGCGCAGCCAGCGCAATACTGAGAACTTCTCCATCATTACTGGCTACAACCTGCGCGAGGGACTTGTCCATCCCCTGGACGGGATGAATCAGTCTCCCGCGCTTCCGCAGTTCGCCGTCTACGAAGGCGTAAAGGAGGAAGCTTTTGTTACCGAGGTCAGAAGTGCTTTGGCAGTTCCGGTTAACACTCAAAAGCTAACAAGGCTGGTTTGTTCTCCTGGTACACCAGAAGAGGTTGGGACGAACCTGCCGGTCGACAATGACCCGCCCGATCCGCCGGACCCAGGTGCAACACCAACCCCGTGCGTGACGCCAACCACATCGTCAAACGGGAGAAATGGCGCATGGCCGCAAAACGCAGCAGTGTCGGTGATCATCCAGGTTGGCCCTGGACATTTCACAGCTGCGCAAGCCGCCTGTCTCACTACGGCATTTACTAACTGGAATGCGGCTAACACTGCTGGGGGCAATGCCTCGGGTGTCCGTTTCAACGTTACGACGAACGCCACGGGGTTTGGCACTCTGGGTACCAATGGCGCTCAAACGACCGCATGGCCGGACAACGTCTTCCAGGTCAGTAGGGGAACCCCCACCAACCCCCTGGCCACAGCCGTTACTGGTGGACAGGGCAATACTGCGGGTAATGCACGCGTCAACGCTGCGACGATCATCCACGCAGAGGTAGGCACGGACGTGTCGTTCGGATGCGAGTCGCTTACCGAAACTATGGCGCACGAGATCGGTCACACTTTTGGCCTCGACCATTGCGCTCCCGGCACTCCTAATTGCAACCTGGCCGGCTCTTCAGTTATGACGCAGGCGCCGTGCGGAATTCGAAACTCGGATGGGGTTTGCATTCAACCTGCCTACGACGATGTTTCACACGGCACTCCTGGGCCGAGGCCTTGCTATAACAACAAGGCCAAGGAGGTGGGCCAGTACAATCCGGCCACGACTAATCAACCAGCGCCTCCGTCGACGGGTGGCAGTGGCGGTGGCGGCGGAGGCGGAGGCGGAGGTTATTCATGTACCCCGTATTTCTGGGTCTATTACGAATCCTGGGACAACGGAGAGACCTGGCAGGAAGTCGATCGCTGGTTCGCTGGATGCTGGTAGGTTTCACCGTCAACTTAATTCCTTGACCCGTGCCCGTCCCCATCCTAAAACAGGGAGCCTTGCAACCTGAGCGCAGGACGGCAGAACGTCGTTGCGAATCAATTCTCAAGATCAATCCGCACGTGTATCAGACCGCGGAGACCCGCGCATTTCGCGCAGATCCCAGTCCTTGTACTCAGCGGTTCCACAAATCATTAGAAGGGGGAGTTTCGATCAATGCCATCTATGCCTGAAATCACTGCCACTGAGCTCAAACAGAAACTCGACAATGGAGACGACGTGCAGCTTATCGACGTGCGCGAAGCAGCCGAAGTTGCCATTGCGTCGATACCAAACGGCATACATATTCCGCTCGCGGAAGTAACCAGCCGCATGGCCGAGATC
>JBGTLE010000395.1:0-5759 GCA_041744295.1 Pyrinomonadaceae bacterium
CGTTGAACCGATCGATGATGGTTATCTAACCTTTGCGGCAGCCGACCAGGCACGTCAAAAAGAAAAGGGCCGTTTGGAGGATTTCCCCGCACTGCGACGCATTCCTTTGCGCGCAAAGTCGGGTTCCTGCGTGACGCAAATGCACTACGCTCGTCGGGGCATCATCACTCCCGAAATGGAGTTCATCGCCATTCGCGAAAACCTCGGACGTTCTTTGGAGCGCGGTGAACTGTCATCGCTTTCGAAATCCATGCCAGGTTTCAACACTCCAAATACTGATGACCGTTCTTCACTTAGCCACCAACATCGCGGCGAGTCTTTTGGCGCCTCAATTCCGCAATACGTCACTCCAGAGTTTGTCCGCGACGAAGTCGCCCGTGGCCGCGCCATCATTCCGGCGAACGTCAATCACCCGGAATCGGAGCCGATGATCATCGGCCGCAACTTCCTGGTGAAGATCAACGCCAACATCGGCAACTCCGCTGTTCTGTCTTCCATCGACGACGAAGTTGAGAAGATGCGTTGGTCCATCAAGTGTGGCTCCGACACGGTGATGGATCTTTCCACTGGCAAGAACATCCACGCCACCCGCGAGTGGATTCTGCGCAACTCGCCCGTGCCCATCGGCACTGTGCCGATTTACCAGGCCCTGGAGAAGGTGGGCGGCAAGGCCGAAGACCTCACCTGGGAGATCTTTCGCGACACGCTTATTGAACAGGCAGAGCAGGGGGTTGACTATTTCACGATCCATGCCGGCGTGCGTCTTCCTTACATTCCCCTGACCGCAAGACGCACCACTGGTATCGTGAGTAGAGGAGGTTCAATTTTAGCGAAGTGGTGTCTCGCGCATCACCAGGAGAGTTTTCTCTACACCCGGTTCCGAGAGATCTGCGACATCATGGCTGCCTACGATGTCTCGTTCAGCTTAGGCGACGGTCTGCGGCCCGGCTCAATCGCGGATGCCAACGATGAAGCTCAATTCGCTGAGCTGGAAACACTGGGCGAGTTAACACAGATTGCCTGGGAGCGTGATTGTCAGGTGATGATCGAAGGACCCGGCCACGTTCCCATGCACTTGATCAAAGAGAACATGGACAGGCAACTGCAGAGTTGCGGCGAAGCACCGTTCTACACTCTTGGGCCACTGACTACAGACATCGCGCCCGGGTATGATCACATCACTTCGGCGATCGGAGCGGCGATGATTGGGTGGTATGGCACCGCAATGCTTTGTTACGTTACGCCCAAAGAACATCTCGGCCTCCCTAACAACAAAGACGTGAAAGACGGCGTCATCGCGTACAAGATAGCTGCACACGCCGCTGATCTGGCAAAAGGCCACCCCGGCGCCCAGTATCGCGACAACGCTTTATCAAAAGCACGCTTCGAGTTTCGCTGGGAAGATCAGTTCAACCTTTCACTCGATCCGGAAGTCGCTCGTGAATATCACGACGAGACCTTGCCGCAGGAGGGCGCGAAGCTGGCCCACTTCTGTTCCATGTGTGGCCCACACTTCTGCTCCATGAAGATCACGCAAGATGTGCGCGAGTACGCGGCAAAGAAACAGGTCGACAATCAGTCCGCCCTGGCTGTTGGCATGAAAGAGAAAGCTGAGGAATTCGTGGCCGCGGGTGCTGAGATCTATCAAGGCTCAAAAACTTAGACAGGATGAACAAGATTTACAGGATAGCTGTGACAGCGGTCTTGGAAGGAACTCTGTCTGTCTCGTGTCATAGGGTCTGAAACCAGAGTGATCTTCAGCTTCACAACCACGGCCGAATCCTGTAAATTCTGTAAATCCTGTCAAATGACTTCCTTTTTCTCACGGAGGATGCGATGAAAGATGCCGACTTCGCCCAAAAGATGGTCGACGTGGCTGATGCGGCTGGAGTTTCACTCGCAAGTCGCGACTGGCATCTCTCGGATCATGGATACTGAATCTCGAAGGATTTCCATATCATTTTCTGTTCCGTATCGTCCGAGATCGAGTGCGGGTTCTGGTTGTTCGTCACCACCGTAGACGACCCTCGCTGGGCCTTCACCGGCGATGAAGTTCTTCTCCTATTATTCCTGATTGTCTTATTGGCGTTACCGAGCTGCACGCACGTGAAACCAGAAACAGCATGCACCCCCAATCTTGTTATTCGCCGCGGCGAAGCTAATGATGCCGCTTTGTTGGCTGAGCTTGGCGAGCGTACGTTCTCCGAAACGTTTGCTGCCGACAACACACCCGAAGACATGGCCGCCTACCTCGCCTCGTCATTTAGTCCCGAGCAACAAGCCGCGGAGTTAGATGACCCTCACTGTTTGTTCCAAATCGCAGAGACCGATGGAGTGCCGGTTGGCTATGCGATGCTCCGCTCTGGAAGTGCGCTGGACAGTGTCACCGGCGATGATCCAATTGAGTTAGTGCGTTTATATGTAACGAAAGACAGTATAGGCACTGGCGCTGGCGCGGCTTTGATGCAGGCTTGTATTGCTGAGGCAAAGCAGAGAGGTTATAAAACGCTTTGGCTCGGTGTCTGGGAACATAATCATCGCGCGCAGGCATTTTATCGAAAATGGAATTTCCATGACGTGGGAACGCATGTGTTTCACTTGGGCCAGGATCTGCAAACTGACATACTGATGCAACGCTCCATTTCGGGGAGGTGAACGCATGAAGCCGATTCTCTTACTGACATTCTTATTGCTCACGATGGCTATCGGAATCCAAGCTCAGACGGCCCCGGCTGCGAATGAGTTAACCATGCTACTGAAAGAGTTCCTGGCCGGGGCGTCGCGCAACGATGCGGAGATTCATGACCGCTTCTGGGCTGAGGATTTGATCTATACCGGTTCGGCCGGGCGACGACGCGGGAAGGCAGAGGTAATGCGCGACGTGCGCTCCGCGCCTGCGGCCAGGCCGGGAGACGCAAGAACTGTTTACTCCGCTGAGGATATTCGTATTCAGCAATACGGCGATACCGCAATCGTCGCTTTCCGGCTGGTCGCGACAACTCAGAAGAGCGGGAGCAGCGAGGTTAGTAACTATCTGAACAGTGGCACCTTCCTCAAGCGCCGTGGCAACTGGCAGGTCGTGAACTGGCAGTCTACGAAGGTGCCTTCCATACAAGACGAAGCCGAAAAGAGAGACTGAGTGCCTGGATCGCCTGAAATGAAGGACCGGAAGCCGGACGACGGCGAGAAGCAGATGGAACGAGTGCGACGCATTTGTCTTTCGCTGCCTGAGACGTGGGAAAAGATCTCGCACGGCGAACCAACGTTCTTCGTTCGCAAAAAGGTGTTCGCGATGTGTTCCAACAATCATCACAACGACGGGCACATTGCCGTAACAATACCCACGGCGATTGGCATCCAGGCAATGCTGATTGAGCGCTCACCTGAGAAATTTTACAAGCCGCCTTACGTTGGCGTGCGTGGTTGGGTTGGGATCGAGCTTGATCGCGTCAGCGATGAAGAGTTGGCTTTACACTTGCGCGAAGCCTGGCGACTGATTGCGCCGGAAAAGTTGCAAGCTATGACAGAAGTACCCATTGCCAAGGGCGTGCCGGAGAAGCAGGCAGCCAAAAAGAGAGCGCCCAGGCCCTCAGCTCGAAAAAAGAAAATCTAACCCAAACCAATGGAAACCGCCTTTTACACGTCTGTGGTCTTTTCACTCGCACTGATCGTCATTGCAGTTGTTTGGATATCCAACTACGGTTCAGCGAGGAAAGCCAGGAAGTATTCAGAAGGGCGTAAGTCGATCGCTCGCGATGAGAGCTTCAAAGCTGTCGGCAAAGTCATATTCCTTTTTAGCAATCTCCTTACTCTGGTCTCATTTTGGACAACCTCACAAGCACTTCTTCCGTTCTCTGAGGATCATAGACTACGTGTGGCCGGGATGGTTGTTTTGATTGCCACCACGCTTTTACAGGTAAACTCGATGAGACATTTGGGGGGAAATTATTCACCGTGCTTCGACTCGCATCATCCCTTACGGCTGGTGAAACAAGGGCCATATAGATACGTTCGGCATCCGATTTATCTTGCTAATATTCTCCTCGGCGTCGGCTATTCACTGGCTAGTTGTTCGTTTTGGGTCCTGGCGTTCTCAGGCTACGGAGCTTTCAAGATGCTAAAAGCTCTGGAAGAAGAGGAAGCATATCTATCAAAGACTTTTCCCGGCTATGAAAAGTATCAGGCGAGGACCGCGCGTTTGATCCCCTTCATCTACTAGCAGGACGACACTGTCCACAATGCCGCGGCGGCAAATCGGCGTTGCTAAAATGCTGAAAAGATTTCTGAAACTCCTGATGGTGCTCGTCGTGACCGCGACGATTGCTTTCACCGTGTTTTGGTTTGCGCGTCCCGAAGACGTCTCTTTCGAAGAAGTTCGTGCCAGCGTTCCATTCTCTGAATCCAGTCGCTTCGCTGAGATCGACGGTGTGCGTATTCACTATCAGGAAAAAGGAGTGGGAACGCCGTTGATCTTGCTTCACGGATTCACATCATCAACTTATTCGTGGAAGGACGTCTTCGAGCCCTTGTCCAGCAATTTTCGCGTCATTGCCGTTGACCTCAAAGGCTTCGGGTTCTCCGGTAAACCTCATGGCGACTACACGAGACGCGCCCAGGCGCAGTTGGTTGCTCACTTGCTCAATCATTTAAAGATTGAAAAGGCCTGGCTGGCAGGCAATTCGATGGGTGGGGAAGTCGCGCTCAACGTCGCCCTCGCAAATCCGCAGCTCGTAGCCGGTCTGATACTTATTGATAGCGCGAGCGTTGAAGTACAGGGCGGTAGCTCACTCGCGCCCGCTTATGTTCGCATTCCTTTCGTCGGCCGAGTGTTGGCGGCTTTGGCCCTGGCATCGGACAGACTCGTGCGGGAAGGCTTGGAGAAGAGTTTTTTCGACGACACCAAAATCACTCCTGAGCGCGTGACCTACTACTATCGACCACTTAGAACTCGCGGTGGACAATTGGCGGCGTTACGGGCACGGACGGAGGCGGGCCAGTTTCCAGTCGAACAAGACCTGGGCAGAGTCAACGCCAGAACGTTGATTATTTGGGGCGCGGAAGATGCTGTTATTCCGTTGGCGGCAGGACGCACAATGCACTCGCTGATCAAGGATTCAAAACTCGTCATCATTGAAGAATGCGGTCACCTTCCGCAGGAGGAAATGCCCGAGCGAGTGTTAGACGAGATGACAGCCTTCATCGGAATGTACGCTGAATATCGCGCGCTGGAGAAGCCATGAAAAACGATGCTCGCCTTAAGAAAGACGGTCCCTTTCAATTTGTACTTGAAGAGCTGGTTTCGCTTCGACCCACTATCAAGCGAATGTTTGGCTTCACGTACGTCTACCTGGATCACCAGCTTCTTTTCGCACTTCGCGCTAGTGTCAAGTGATCGGGGACTAATGGCCTCTGGATCTTCACTACCGATGAGCACCTCGAGAGCCTTGCCAGAGAGTTCCCATTGTTGCCCAGGCGGCAATTGTGGCGTTCCGGTAAGAACTGCTGGATAGTGCTGGACTCCCGGCTGGAAGACTTTGAGGAATACGCTTTCAAAGCGTGCGAGCTCGTGCTCAATGGCGATCAGCGGGTAGGTCGAGTAACGCGCGGTGGGAAGCTCCAATCACGACTCTTACCTGCAAATACGTGGCCCCTTTTGAAGCTTTGATTTGAGACTCAATGACTCTCCAATTAAAAAAGAGGCGGGGTTGAGCCAGCCTCTACTCCCTATTTTAAAAGTCACCAGGTGATTCGTTTAAGGG
>JBGTLE010000396.1:0-5443 GCA_041744295.1 Pyrinomonadaceae bacterium
CCGGGACCGATTATGGCTAATAAACTTAAGCCCTTCGCTTGAGGCGGTTGAGGAAGGTTGGTGACTTTCCATGGCTGCAGACCTGACCGGGCTTCTACTGGAGTGGCATGGGTGGGTGGCATCGGGTGACTTTCACTCTAAATCGGGGTCCGGGCCGGACCGGCGTCAATTGGATCTGCCGTCGCCAATTCCGCAGGCTGTCGGAAAAACAGAAGCGTTGGGGGCGACACCCTCAGTCCAAACAAAGTGAAAACTGAATCAAATGCACCGCGAACTTCCTCACTCCGTTAGGAGGGAAATGTATATAGACACGGACACACAACCTGATTACCGATGCCGTTCGGAGGAGCGGGACTCAGCTCGACGTGTCCTGCTCAAGAAACGCCCCGCTCCTCCGAGCGAAGGCAGGAGGGCGGTATTCGAGAGCAATAAACATCTCACCCCGAGGGGGTGAAAACCGACGCTCTCTATGAGCGCTCAACGTGTCGCCCCCAGACTCCTGGGTTCTTCCCACAGGTTCCACCCGCGGGCTGTTGAGCGCGGTTTGCTTCAGCGCTTCGTGGCGGGCAACGCGTTCCAATTCAGAATGGCGTTCCAGAGAAAACGATAGTCCGAGCGATTCAGGTCGCGATGCATTGGGTTGAAGTTATAAGCCAGGACTCGGCCGGGTCCTGCCGGAATATCCAGAATGGCGGGTCGTCCTTCGAGTGCGTCTTCGCCGCTCATCCCGCCTGAAACAAGCATTTGGCTGGGGTCCGTTGGCTTCGGCGCTTCCGCCTCACCCGGCTTTTCTTCCCGGTCTTCAGTGGGCTGTTTCGTTCCCCATTGAAGGACGACGAGGCCTCGATCCGCCACACCGACGTTATAGACGGGATAGTTGTCGCGGAATGCGGAGGTTACTTCCGAGTAGCCGTACGCGATTGGATGGTCGGGCCGAGCGAACTTCGCCCTCACTTCAACCCCGGGTGTGAATACGCCGCCGGGACCGCGACGAACATCACGTACGAGACCGCCATCGAGAGCGAGTTGTGACCCTCCGGCAAGCGTAATGAGAACGCCGCCCTCGCGCAAAAACTTTTCGAGGTTAGACATGCCGGTCCAACCAATGCCGCCCGTTATATCTTCTGACGCGTCGGGTACGCCGTGACTTGGATACTTATCAGTCTTGGTGTAGGGCATTGGCCCATACTTTTTGTCGATGCCATGAATCTGGCCCTGGAGACCGAGGAAGGTGTGTCCGTAAATGATAACGTCGTACCTCCTGCGCAAATCGCCGGCGCGTACGCGATCGTCACTGATGTAGTCGTAGGCGATCTTTTGCTGGTCCAGCGTGTAACGAATCCAGCCCACGGCCTGCGTATCATCCCACGTGTGCCAGACAGCAAGCCGCGGTAGACGTGACTCATGGCGCGGGATCTCGGGCACGGATGAGACTGACTCGAAGTCTAAAGCCAACTCCGCAGCCACTCGATCAATAGCCGGACGCAGATCTTTTTGTATCGGTATAATCCAGGACCCGGCGCGGTATTCGACGGTACCGACTTTAAAAGGCTTCTCCGCAATCTCAACCTTAAAACTGCTCAGACGCTGACGGGCGGCGAGCAGAGACTCCTGCCCCGTATCATTCAGCAGGATGAATGGACCGTCGCCGGTAACGCGTCCTGTTGGCCGGAGCTCACCAGGAACCGTCTCAAGCGGCACGTCCTTGATCTTCACATCGGCTATTTTCTTCGCTTCCACGCCGTAATGGACAGGCAGCGCCCATGACACGTCGTCGTAGGGTTGGAACGGCGTGTCGGACGGAAACTTCTGAGGTTCCAGCAGGTCAACGGCGTAGTTGCGATAGGTTTGATCCATTCGAACGACGTACGTACCTGCCGGGTACTCGCCCTCAGTTACTTTGAACGGCGCGGTCGCTCGTCCTACCTCGATTCGGTGGCCGGTAAGCACATTGATCATCTCTGCAACTCGCCGGCGGTCACCTTGCTCAGCCGGAATAACGTAGGCGTGCGGGTCTCCTTTGACTCCTTTCTGCCAGGAGTTGTAGTGCTTGCGATAGAAGTTGCTGAGCATGTCCTTCGAGTGTTTGGCCGTGTAGTCGAGGATGGAAAGACAGCCCGTCTGCATGTAGTTTGTATTGTTCCTCAAAGACCATTTGAAACGGCGATCCGGTGGAAACGGTCTATACCATTCGCGCGAGGTCACTGGCCGGTCTACGTATCGCGCCTCGTTGGGCCGCAGCACACGCTCGACGGTTTCAGCCGTGGTATTGCCGAACGTCTCGTAGCCGCGCCCCATGCTGTTGTGATTGACCGCAACTGACTCGAGATAGTGATGTCCCCAGCCCTCGCCGAAACCCCAGGTCCATACACCCGGCATGCCAAAGGCAGACATTGCACCCACTTCATGGAACGACATCTCGAAAAACTCGCTGAGCAAAATCGGGTCCAGGTTTGTGTTCCAGGGACCGGTGCCGTTCCAGGTCTGAAGTAGCGGGATCGATTCGTGAAGGTCGTGCACAACAGTTGGGTGATAGTCGTAAAACATTCGGTGTACCGCGCGCGTGAGTTGCAGGGCTTTCTGGTGTGTGTCGCGATTATTGTCGTGGAAAACGTAATGGCCCCAGTACGGTGGGGAAGTGGGCGGCAAGGTATCCCAATCCGTCTTGCCCTTGAGATAACGATAGAACCAGTCGACTGTCTTGTCGCGACCGTCAGGCTCGGACACAGGGTTTATCAGGACGATCAGGTTTTGCCGTATGTTCTGGATCATCGGCTGATCAGAGACTGCCAGGCGATAGGCCATCTCCATGACCATTTCCGGACTCCCGGTTTCAGTGGAATGTAGTCCGGCGTTGAAGTAATAGATCGGTCGCGCTGTTGCAATGATCCGCTCAGCCTGCTCGGGCGTGGTCTTTCGCGGGTCGGCGAGTGCGGCAGTGGCCGCCTTCAGCCTATCCAGCTCTCGTAAGCCCTCTTCGTCGGCGATTGCGACCAGCAGGATGTCACGGCCTTCCTCGCTTCTGCCGATGGTCTCCACCTGCACACGCTCAGAGGCGCGGTCTAACTCGCGCATGTAACCGTAAACCTGTGCGGTATTCGACAGCTCGCCTGGCGCGCCCACAATGTGACCGAGGTACCTAGTCGGTGACGGCACCTTCGCAGACGCCGGCACATAGGCGACCCAGGGACTCATGAATCGAGTCTCCGTCGTGAATTGCGCGATGGCTTCAACTGAGCCAGGTTCGGCGACGTCGGGTGCGTATGGGTTGGATTGCTGTTGAGTAACTGATTCGACTGAAATGACAAGGAGCAGAATTAAAAGAAGAAATGGACGAGCTAGGAGTTTCCTCATAAGTTCTCCGTGGTGAACCGGCAGCGCCCGGGCGCAGGGGCCAAAGGCGCTGGCCCAGCGTTATTTGCAAATGCACTTTGTTGGGTGATTCCGGAATCAGCTAACTATCCGGGGCGCGAACGTAACCTTCCGTGCGAGATTGGTTAGGTCCCCAATTTCGTTCCATCGTGAAATGGACTAAGTCTGCCCATACCTTAAATTGACTGGGCGGTACGTTGTGGGCAGGCAGGATTTCTATTTGTGACGCAACGCTGCATGAAGCTGCTCTCCAATTGGAGGCAAACTATCACAGCCGAGTTGATCAGAACAAGTGTGCCATGTTTTGATATCACGTTGTCTCATTGTGATAACTGAGGCAAACGATCCAGGAAATCACACGAAACGGCACTAAGTAATTCGTTGGTTCGTGTGGTTTCGTGGATCGTCCTCTGCAGGGTTCAAAAAATGCCACCACCAAAGGCCAAAGGTACTCATGCTCTTCGTCGATCGAAACTAAACGAACGAAACACGAAAAGAGTCCACGCCATTCCGTTGTTCTTGGCCTAAGGCAAGAATAGGAACTCAGGCCAACTGGTCTGCTAGCGAGCAACCAACTCAATATCCTTCAACGCTTCCGCTGGTTTCCATTTATTATCGCGATAGACTTTGGCCACTTTGCCGTCAGGGCCGATAATCGCGGTTCTAAGGCCGTGGATAATCTCATCTCTTTCCGGGAAATACTGCAGTCCAAAGAACTCGGCCACTTCCTTTACTTGTTCCTTAGTGCCGGTGGCAAATGCCCAGTGAGAAAAAGTTTCGTCTCCGAAGCGGCCTGTATGAGAGGCGCCGTAGCTCCGCAAAACCGCAGGGGTGTCGTACTCAGGATCGATACTGATACTCAACAGTCGCGTCTTATCGTAGAGGTCGGGTTTTGTCTTTAACGCCTGATCGATCTGCGAAAAGTTATTGCTCATCAGAGTGCAATACTCCGGGATAGGACAGCGCGTGTAGATAAATGTAAGGAGGAGTGTCTTCCCTTTGTACTGGGCGGTTCGAATCGGCTGATTGTTCTGATTGACCAGTGCAAAGTCAGGGAATTCATCACCCGTGTTTGCGCCTGCAGCACCGGGAGACGCTTTAGCCCCGGGCTCTGCATTCGATTTGACAATGACGACGTTTTCCAGCCAGGACTCGATTCCATCCACCACCAATGTGGCAGTAATTTGATCACCAGGGGCCGCCTGTTCGAAGACCCATTCGTCACGCACTGTAAACGGCATGGTCATAGCATCCATGAAGTCCTTGATCTCTTCATGAGCCACGGTCACAAGGTGTTTGTCTTTCTCGACTGTCAAAACTTTGCCACTGAGTTCATAGCGTTTAGCGTTCGACATATCACGCCGGCAGCCTGACACAGCGGTAAGTGTGAAAAGCAGAATAAGAGAAACTGTTACCGGTAGGTTAAACGCGTTCCTCATGTAAATGAGTAGTCTGTGTCTGTCTGTTCTGTGCAAAGAAATCCTCCGAAAGTGAGTGCTCTTCGTTTCCGGGCCTCTCATTCACACCGTGGCTTCAGCCCGGTGTGGAGGAGTCGCTCATGAATCTAATCAACCGTTTCAACGGTTTGGGCCGGGCCAGATGACTTCTGCAAAGCTGGAAAACCGTTGAAACGGTTGTTCAAAACTTGGGTGGTGACACCGGGCTGAAGCCGCGGTGTGAGTGAGAATACAGATCTTATTTACAGTCGCGGTTATTTTCTCGCCAACTTTTCATCGTACAGCTGCTGATAAATCCAAAAATTAGTCATTACCTTAAACACGTAATCCTTCGTCTGTGAAAAACCAAGTTCCGGCACATAACGGTCGGCTTCAGGAGAACGTGACCGCCCGATCCAGCGAGCGACGTTTTCAGGACCACCATTGTAAGAAGCTGCGACTGCCTGGGGCTGCGCTTGAAACTGCCTGAATAGATTAGCCAGATACTGCGAGCCAAACAGAATCGCTGTATCGGGATTATAGAGGTTGTCCTGAGTGAAATCGCCCATGCTAAGTTGGCGGGCGATGTCGTTGGATGTCTCAGGTATGAACTGCATCAATCCACGCGCGGCCGC
>JBGTLE010000397.1:0-6188 GCA_041744295.1 Pyrinomonadaceae bacterium
AAAGCCGCTGCCACTGCGTATTCAGAAAGTTCAAGACCGGTTTCATCGCGGAAGAATCTCTTAATCATTTTCGTTGCTCCTTAGGTAGTTGGTTGGGTTTATGTCGTTGCGTAACTTGAGTGCGGTTCTACAAGTGACCAGCGACAGTTGGTAAGAATCAGGATTGATTAGCCAAAGGCCGATTCGTGCGGCTGGTCTGACGAAAGTCCGATTGAGCCTTTGCCGTACGGCGGCCGAAACCATTGAGTCCACTAATTACTGCACCACAAAGAACTAGCGCCAGCAGGGACACATCGCTCTCAATTACCGCCACCGTGCGCGCGCTGATCAGAATTGCCAGCGCAAACACAGGACTCACGATGACGATTCCTGCCAGGGACATAACTTCTCTAGTGGTTAGTTTTTTCATAATCGCTCTCTGCGTCTTACGTTGAACTGCGATGCTGGTGCCTCGCGAACGACAATGACCTTTACAAGGCCCGTGCCAGCGCTCGCTGTCATCGAACACCTAGGGTTTTTCGAGGATTGTTGAGTTTTAAGTTCGTGGACTTGTCGCCGCTGGTTGACGAGGGTAATGATGACTGGGCCTTACGCGGCGGCCCGAAGCAACGCTTTCGAGAGTTTTACTGAGAGTTGCTGGTTGTCGCCTGCGGGCTACATGAAAAAGGCATGCGTCGCCTCGGCGACAGGGAAATGAGGGGGGTTGTGGGTTGGTGGGTTGTGCCCGGCCTTTGGTTCGAGCTCAGCCCTTCGGATTAATGGGCCAAGACCGCACCAAGGGCATAGCCCAAAAATTTCAAAAGGCACCTCGGCTGCGGGGCATAGCCACCGCCGCGAAGCCAACTCGGGCGGCAAAGCCGAAGCTGACCTGGCCCAGGACTTTTGAGGCAAATGAGGAGGACCTGAGACTTCAGCTTAGCCATTGATAGCGAGGGTTGCGCGGAGGCGCTACCGAGTTAGCACGCTGCAATCATCAATTCAGGTTCGCGCGGCGTAACAGCTCCGCATAACGCGGATCCTGACGGAGAGAATCAAACAGGCTTGGGCCTCCGCCTGTTGGTAGTCGCGCTTCAGAAAGTAGACTTTTCCCAAATCCGTGCTGATTATCAGCGACAGCGGATCCAGTTCCTGCGCTCGCTTGATTTCGGCCAACCCCTCGTCAAATCGTCCCATGTAGGCCAAAAACTCACCATACCAATGGTGTGCCGTCGCATAGTTGGGGTTCAACTCAATAGCTCTTTTGTATTGGCGCTCAGCTTCACTCCAATCCCAATCAACATTCATTGCCAATAATCCGAGCGTGGCGTGCGGCTCGGCTAATGACTCGTCGAGTTCAATCGCTTTCTGCAGAGCCGCCTTGCTGCGCGCGAAAGTCTGCTTTACCTCGGCCAGATCCTTGCCCCAGTGAAAGAGGAGACCATCGGCCCAGCCAGCGTACGCCTGCGCGTAGCTCGGGTCGATTTCGATCGCTTGCGCAAAATGCTGGATGGCTTTCTTTGAACTTTCCTGGGTCCTCTTGTTCCAGAAGTATCGTCCTTTTAGATATTCCTGATACGCCAGGACATTCGGATTAGGTCTCTGTGAACGGCGCTGTTCGTCACTCAGCTTCAAGGTCAATCCCTGCGCAACCTGAGTTGAGATTGAGTCCTGCAAAGCGAAGATATCGGAGAGGGGCTCATCAAACTGGCCCGCCCAAAGTACCGCCCGATCCCGCACCCGCAAGAGTTGCACACTGACGCGAATACGATCGCCACTGCGCTGGACCGACCCATCGAGCACGGCGTCTACTCCCTGCTCGCGTCCCGCCGCCACAGCATCTCCCGCCGCTGCATATCTTCTCGTCGCGCTTCCGGGGCGCACCACTAACTGAGGCAAGTTGCCGAGTCTCGCGATCAGAGCATCGCTTATCCCTGAACTGAGATACTCGTTCTCACTATCGCTGCTCGTCTTGAACGGCAAGATGGCGATTGATTTCAGCTGAATGGCGTGCGGAGTGGCGATTTCGGAGGTAGTCGGATTACGAGAAAACCAGGATCGAGCGAAGATAAGAAGACCGCACACCAGGACTAGTGCGCCGGCAGCGATGGCAGCATTTTGCCAACCCTCCAAACGGGTCTTTCCTTGCGCGGCCAGCACTCGAGTCGGAATTGAAGCTGTCCTGGGTTCGACGTCATCTTCCTCTTCCGTGATCACACTCGTTAGCGTTATGTCTTTCCCAAACCAACTCGGTGCCCGCCGGGGCTTGCCGTACATCCGCGGTGAACCGGTAACCGTGCTTGGGAATCGTTTCGATATAGGTGTCACCATTCTGGCTACCGTTTAAGGCTTTGCGCAGTGCCCAGATGTTATTCGTCAGGTTAGCTTCCTCAACGATCGTGTCCGGCCAGACCGACTTCATCAACTCTTCTTTGGTGACCAGCGACCCACCGCGCTCGACCAGTACCACCAGGGTCTCAAACGCCTTCGGCGTGAGGGCTACTTTCTCGCCATCTCGCAATAGCTCGTGTTCGGCCGTGTTTAGCTGGAAACGGTCCGAACTTAAATACCAGATGTGATCGCGTAGCCACGTTAATTAATTAGAGAATTTTTAGAGACATCTATTAGGACTTCTTAGTCGCGATTCCGTACTTTGCCGCCGCATACGAGGGAGAAGTCCTTGAGTCAGCGCGATTCTAATCCGCGAGTCCATGGGTGGCAACGTCTATTGAAGTTCTCTCTGCGAAGGAGCCAGTCAAAGCCTAATGAGGAAGCGAAAGACGACCACCACCATCGAGACCCATGAAATCCTGACGATTCGCCGGCCCGCGCTTAATGGCACCCCGTGCTGCACGATCTGTTTGGAACGAATACCGATGCTGACACTTGAAGAGGCGGCACTCCAGACGGGAATTAAGCAAGTCTCCTTATCTAATTCGCTGCAGGCGGGGCGGTTCCATTCAACCGAGATGACTGACGGTCGTGTTTTTGTCTGCCTCGCCTCGGTCGTAGCGAGGAAGTAATCCTCGGAGCGGCCAGCCCGCCCGCACTGAGCAAAGCGAACAGGAGAGACGGCCTGACGAGCCCTGCGGTCTTTACCAGTCAGCGGATCCTGGTGGAAGGAAGTGAAACATGAAAGGGAAAATCGACACCACACGAAACAGCACCAAAGTTTTTCTGCTCCAGCTGCTCTTCAGCACTGTGCTGCTACTCATCTTTGCGGCTTCGCTGTCAGCACAAACGCCCAGCTTCACCTATCAGGGACGACTGACGGACGGCGGCACGGCGGCGAACGGAAACTATGATCTGCAGTTTGCACTATTCAATAGCGCCGATGGCGGAACTCCGATCGCGACGCAAACGATTCCAACCGTTGCTGTCAGCGCTGGGATTTTCACTGTTCAACTCGATTTTGGAGGCGGGGCATTCCCCGGACCAAACCGCTGGCTCGAGATCAGAGCCCGCCTCAGTGGAGCGCCTGCTTTTACTTCCCTTTCACCACGTCAGCAGATCACTTCCACGCCGTACGCGATCCGCAGCCTCAACGCTGCGTCCGCCGATACCGTTCCGATTAGCGGTGTCCCGTCCGGTAGTGGCAACTACATTCAGAACACCAGCTCGCCGCAAGCGGGTGCCAACTTCAACATCGCAGGCAACGGCTTGATTGGGGGCAATCTCGCGGTCGCCGGCTCGCTCTCGCTAAACGTCGTCAACGCCAACACCCAATTCAATCTGGGCAATGCCCGAATTTTGAGTCAAACCGGACAAAACCTAGCGGTAGGGATTGGCACCGGACCAGCCTCAACGACCGGCATTGATAACACCTTCGTCGGATCGTTCACCGGCAACAACGCAACCGCCGGCGACGCGAACTCATTCTTCGGCGTCTCGTCAGGCTTTAACAATCAAGGCACCGCCAACTCATTCTTTGGTCGATCTTCCGGGTTCCAAAACACATCTGGATCTCAGAATTCGTTTTTTGGTGTGCAAGCCGGAAGAGATAACTCGACCGGGAATAACAATTCATTCTTTGGCCACCAAGCCGGCTTCGGCAGTACTGGCAATGAGAATTCGTTCTTCGGGTTCAATTCGGGATCTAGTAACCGAGGGGCAAACAACGCATTCTTCGGAGCGAACTCTGGAGTTAACAACACCACAGGTAGCAGCAATGCGTTTTTCGGCCGGAACGCGGGCAGAAACAACAGCACTGGAATAGGTAATGTATATGTGGGCGTCAGTGCCGGGAGCTCTAATACTACCGCCTCGCTTAATACCTTTGTCGGATTTAACAGTGGTTTTTCCAACACCACCGGAGGTTACAACGTCTTCATTGGCAATGACACCGGCTTTTCAAACACAACGGGCTCTAAGATTACCCTCATCGGCCGGGGCGCCAACGTTCAGACGCAAAACCTTGATCACGCCACTGCAATTGGTGCCGAAACGATTGTTGGCCTCAGCAACCACGTGCAGATTGGACGGGTCGGAATCGACACGGTTGCCATCGGAGCATTTCCCTTAGGCGCGACCTCAACTCACCTTTGTATCACCTCTCAAGGCGTTTTTGCCGCTTGTGTAGGTGGCGGTCAGCCAGAAGCGGAAGGACATAAGTACGATCAGGTAACCAGTGACCTCATTAAAGCAGTCGAAGAACAGAGACAGCAGATCTTAAGCCTCAAAGCAGAGATCGCCGCGTTGCGCCGCAATCAGGAAGAACACCAAAGACAAGCCAAGCGCACCCAAGCGTCGAAGAGTCAGACGACTAACTCACGGCAAAGGTGAGGTATGCCCGGAGCGACTGCACGCGCGATGAAAGCTCTCAACACATCAAGCTGCTAACGAGGTTGCATCCTCTGCCTACTTTGCGTGGCACTCCTATTTCCTTCTGTCCGATCGTTGAGGGCGCAAACCGGCGGCACGCTAGACCTTCGGCGTAACGTACTTGCCGGCGGAGGAAACACCAGCACCGGCAGCGGCAACATTCAGATCAGTGGAACGGTGGGCCAACCAGCGGCAGGCACTCTGACTGTTGGCGGCACGATCACTCAGCGAGGAGGTTTCTGGGAAACAATTCTCGGTGACCCGGGCCCGACGCCTACGCCGTCTCCCGGCGCCGGCACACTGCAATTCAGCGCGGCCACTTACACCACTACGGAAGACTGTGCTGCCGGCATAGTGACCGTGACGAGATCAAACGGCAGCACCGGTACCGTTAGCGTCGACTTTGCTTCCACGAATGCGCTCGGATTTACCCCCTGCAATTTGGTTAACGGCATCGCCGCTCAAAACTGCGACTTCTCGATTGTCTCCGGCACGCTGACCTTCGCCGCTGGTGAGATCAGCAAGACATTCACCGTGCTTACCAACGAAGACTTCTACGTTGAAGGTACCGAAAGCATCAATCTCGCTCTTAGTAACGTAACCGGCGGTGCGACGATTGGACCACAAAGCGGAGCGGTGTTGCAGATCATTGACGATGACTCTGGCCCTCCCAGCTCGAACCCGATCGATGTCGCGGAACAGTTCGTCTGCCAGCACTATCACGATTTTTTGGGACGTGAGGGTGATGCCGGCGGTTTCGCGTTCTGGGTGCAGCAGATCACTTCGTGCTCGCCGGGCGACCAGCTTTGTATTAACGCCAGGAGAATTCGCGTCTCAAATGCATTCTTCTTTGAACTCGAGTATCAACAGACGGCTGCGTACGTGTTCCGACTTTATCGAGCCGCCTTCGGTAATCAGCAGCCTTTCCCGAATCCCGACCCGAGCAACATTGATGAAGCGAAGAAGATTCCGAGCTATGGAGTTTTCGTTACCGACCGGGCCCGCGTTGTAGCGGGCGCTGACCTGGCCCAGTCGCAGTTGGGCCTCGCCAATATCTTTGTAGCCCGCCCTGCCTTTATCGCGAAGTATCCCGCGACGCTCGATGGCCCACAGTTTGTCGATGCACTACTGGCTACTGTGCGGAATGATTTAGGAGTCGAACTCGCGGCGCAGCGAAATTTGCTGATCGATCAATTCAGTGCCGGAGAAAAAGGAGCTGTGCTTTATCGGCTGGTGGATGACAATATCGCCACCAATCCGATCAACAACCGTCCTTTAATAGATGCGGAGTACAACCGAGCTTTTGTGTTTGCTGAATACGCAGGCTATCTGCGGCGTGACAGTGACATCGGCGGCTTTAATTTCTGGTTGGGTCAGGTGAATCGTTTTCC
>JBGTLE010000398.1:0-6021 GCA_041744295.1 Pyrinomonadaceae bacterium
TTGGGTTAATGACCTACGACCCGGCGTTCATGAACACCGCTTCGTGCAAAAGCCGCATCACCTTCATCGATGGCGACAAGGGCATTCTGGAGTATCGTGGTTATCCCATCGATCAGCTTGCTGAAAAGAGTACCTATCTCGAGGTCGCTTATCTGCTGCTCAATGGTGAGTTGCCTACGGAGACGCAGCTGAATGACTGGAAGCGTAATATCACCTATCACACTTTCATAAACGAGAACATCAAGAAGGTGATTGATGGTTTTCACTACAACGCTCATCCAATGGGTATGTTTGAAGCTACCCTCGGCGCTCTTTCGACTTTTTATCCCGACGCTAAAGACATCTTCAACGAGGAGAGCCGTTGTAAGCAGATCTACCGGCTGATTGCCAAAGTGCCCACGGTCGCGGCTTTTGCGTTCCGCCACCGCATCGGCATGCAGTATGCCTATCCCGATAACGATCTGAGCTACGAAGGTAACTTTTTAAACATGATGTTCAAGACTACGGAACTTAAGTATGAGCCCAACCCCGTGCTGGAACGCGCGCTGACTATTCTCTTCATTCTTCATGCCGACCATGAACAAAACTGTAGCACGAACGCTATGCGCAGTATTGGAAGTGCACACACTGATCCTTTTTCGGCATTGGGTGGAGCGGCGGCAGCACTCTATGGACCACTGCACGGCGGGGCCAACGAGATGGTGCTGCGGATGCTGAAAGAGATTGGCACGTTGGATAAGGTCCCTGAATACGTGAAGCGCGTCAAGGCCGGAGAGTTTCGTTTGATGGGCTTCGGTCACCGCGTCTACAAGAACTACGATCCGCGCGCGCGCATCATCAAGCAGGTGGCCGACGAAGTGTTCGAAGTGACCGGCAAAGATCCGATGCTGGATATCGCGCTCGAGCTGGAGCGTATTGCGCTGGAGGACGAGTATTTCGTGAAGCGCAAACTTTATCCCAACGTCGACTTCTATTCCGGGATTATCTACCAGGCGATGCGTTTCCCCCTCGACATGTTTCCAGTGCTGTTTGCGATTCCGCGGACCTCAGGGTGGCTGGCGCAATGGGTCGAGTTGCTTGAGGATGCGGAGCAAAAGATCGCGCGCCCACGGCAGGTTTATTTGGGATACCGAAGCCGCGATTATGTTCCGACGGAACAGCGTCAGCCCGCTGGGTCAGTCGCCGCCAGGTCGTAAATTTTGTAGGGTGTCTCTCTGTGGGCACTCTATCGTGGCATGGTTGTCGGGAGGTTACTCGCTCAATTCCCACGATGGGGGCGCCCATGGAGGGACACCCTAAATCCCACCGCTCTATTCCAACATCTTCGCAGCAATCTCTTTCAAAAGCTTCGCACAAACAACTGCTGTAGTCTGAACTGGATCCATGCGTGGATTGAATTCCACGATGTCCGCCCCGACAACTCTGGCTTGCATTCGCTGAATCAGATCAATGGCTTGCCTGGTTGAGAGGCCACCGGGCTCGCGATGAGAGACGCCGGGAGCGAAAGCTGGATCGAGTGCGTCCATGTCGAAAGAAACGTACACCGGCGAATCAAAGTCCAAAGTTAGATCGTCTCGCCAGTGCCTCATCTCGATTATCTCAACCCCAAATCTCCTGGCCTGCTCTCTTTGATGTCCGTTGATTGTACGGATGCCGACCTGAACGAGTCGCTTCGCCAGTCCTTCTTCCATGATTCTCGCAAACGGGCTGGCGTGTGAGTTGCGGTTTCCCAATAGCTCGTCATACAGATCAGGGTGAGCATCGAAGTGCAGGATGCTGAGCTCAGGATGGTTCTTGCTGACGGCCCGTATGATCGGATAAGTAATTGAGTGATCTCCACCCAGACAGATTGGGGCGAGGTTGTCGGTCAATAGAGTTCGAACTGAGTCTTCGATTAACGAAAACATCTCCGTTCCCGGGACCGGCTCCACGTCTCCTGCGTCGAAGAAAGTTCCTTCCGCACTCAGATCTACTCCTGCTTCGCTCCAAATGTTTGTGGCATCGGAACGGAAGGCCGCGCGAATCTGCGGCGGGGCATCAGCCGCTCCCTTCATGAAAGATGAGTTCTCGTCGTAACGAAAACCAATCAACGCAAGTTTGGCGGGCTGAGCCGATGTGTTCATAACGCGCGTCATGCTTCACCCTTGAAGGGAAAGTTGGAAGAAGTGTAGAAAAACTGAGACAAGAGATGGTGCACGCGGCAGGGCTCGAACCTGCGACCTTTTGATTCGAAGTCAAACGCTCTATCCAACTGAGCTACGCGTGCGCATGGAAGCCAGCGAATGGTAAATGGTAATTAGTAAATCGTAAACCGGGAAACTGAACTTTGTGCTTTGTACTTCGAGCTTTGTACTTGGGGCTATGCTTATGCCAAATCATAAAAAATAAAGCACAAAGCATAAAGCACAAAAGCCTCATTTCCCCTGTAACTCTTTCCTAATAAACCGCACAAGATCATTGATCTCTTCCGCGCTGAGCTTGTCCTTGAACGCGGGCATCTCATCATCGCCCTCAGTGATCTGTTTCACAAACTTCTCGTCGGTGTGGCCTAGCGCATGACCATCTCTCAGGCTCGGGACCTTCAGCTTTCGCCCTTTAATCTCCACCGTGCCGCCTTGACCCTTTTCCCCATGGCACTCCTGACAATTCTTCTGAAAGTTCATGTACGCTTGAGCAAACGGATCCGGGGTAGCTGTGGCTGCCGCGGTCGCCGGTGAAGCCGACGGCTGGGTTTGATTGGTTGTTAGCGTGTCCGAGCTGTTGCAAGCGGTGGTGAGACATCCCATGACGAAAATGAGGGCCGCAAACTTGGCAGAGTTCATCCCTGGGCCTCCATCGAATAAGTCTGTGTTGGATTTTAAAAAGCCCGGTCAGTATAACACCGTTGCCGGAGCCCCGAGAAGTACGGCTCAAGTCGGTGATCTTTCAGGTTGGAAAGAATTCATTGTCCATTTCTCATTTGTTATTCGCAGATTCAAGTTGGAAGTGCAACTTTGTTATTAGTTAATTGGCCAAGCTGCGATAGCGTACATATGCTTTTCTTCTGGTACTTGCAACATCTGCTAGTCGAAGCGACGGTGAGGCAGTCAATACAGAACCGGGAGCGATAGCGACCGGATGCCGGCACTCAGCTCAGCTTGAGTCCCAATCTTTAATTAGCAATCCAGGCTTTAGTGCCAGCATCTAGTCGCTATCGCTCCAGTTCTGTATTTGCTCCGTGCGCTGCTTCTGTTGCACTTCCAGGTTGAATCTGCGCCTGGCTTAGCTGCCAGGTTAGAGGTATCACTTGACTTCACATCTCAACGAAAGCTAACCACTGAAAAACAAGAAATGGAAAATGGAAAACGTTGCCGTCCTCACCTGCGATTCATGCCAAGGATCCAGGCGCCTCGGCGCCTCATTTCTGGTGAGTTGCAATCAAACAGAATAACGAGCAAAATGACTTCGCGCCGAGGATTCTCATCAATTTCGCAAAGCAAATGAATTAGCCGCTGCAGAGGTGGACACATGAGTAGCGACAAGGACTCTGGCAACGCAATACGCGGTTCGCTTCGGCTGGCCCCCAACTGCATCGAGATGGAGGAGCAAAAACCGAAGCTGCCCAGGCAGTTTGTCAACTTTACCTTTTATCGCTCCCGACCTGAATGGCGGTTACTCTCAAATGGCGACAAGCAGTCCTGCATCGTGAAATTTTCAAAAGCGGTTGACGACTTTCGTCGTAAGTTGTTAATTCACACCTACTCGACTGTGGGTTTGCGCACCAACGTTGACTTCATGATCTGGAGAATTGGTTACGAACTGGAGCCTCTCCAGGAAATGACCTCGCGACTGAATGCAACCGATATGGCTAAGTATATCGAGCCGGTACAGTCGTTCCTCTCCATGACTAAACGATCGATGTACATCGATCGAGACAATCCTGAGCACGTCGAGGATCGACTCCACATCATTCCCGGAAAGTCTGACTACCTCTTCGTCTATCCGTTTGTGAAGACCCGCGACTGGTATGCGCGCACTGCCGACCAGCGTCAAGAGATGATGGACGAACACATTCGCATCGGGACGAAGTATCGCTCCGTAAAACTGCATACTACTTACTCGTTCGGCCTCGATGACCAGGAATTCGTGGTTGCCTTTGAAACCGATCACCCGGCGGATTTCCTGGATCTCGTGCAGGAGTTGCGAGAAACGAAAGCCAGCTCCTACACCCTGCGAGACACGCCGATGTTTACCTGCCGCCAACGGAGCCTGCCCGAATGTTTGGCAGCGCTGGGCTAGCACGAGGACACGGAGACGCGGGGACACGGGGACGCGGGGACACGGGGACGCGGGGACACGGGGACGCGAGGACACGGGGATGAAGTGACGTTGAACCTTTAGAACCAACACCATCAACCACCAGGAGAACCTCACGCTCATGGAAAACATACGAAGCTACAAAGAGTTGCGCGTTTACAAGGCTGCCATGGAAGCAGCTATGAAGATTTTCGAACTCTCCAAAAGGTTTCCACCTGAAGAACGATATTCATTAACAGATCAAATGCGCCGCGCATCTAGATCTGTTTGCTCAAATCTCGGCGAAGGCTGGCGAAAACGGAGATATCCTGCGCATTTCATAAGCAAGCTAAGTGACTCAGAAGGCGAAGCTGAAGAGACTCGCGTCTGGGTGGAATTTGCATATCGATGCCGTTACCTTACAGCTTGAAGAAGCGAACGACCTCGACAGCACCTATGATGGTATTCTGGGGCAACTTGTCAATATGATATTCAATCATGAAGACTGGGTTATCCGCCCGAGTAAAGCAAGGAGAGGTTAGTCGTATTCAGGTATGCGGGTCGCATAGAAACTTACAGCGATTGCTGTACGCTTTGGTAGCATTGTCCTTTCTGTTGGAGGCAAGCGTACCTGCAAGCGCTCTCGTTTGGCGTCACCCTTTTCCTCAGTCCATTTCTAGGGACATCGCCGCGTCTCCGAGCCCCCGCGTCTCCGTGTCCTCGCGCCCCGAGTACCTTTGGTACGAAGCCGAGAACATGCGCGGCCTGGCAACTGATGAACGGGGTGAGCCAATACTTAATCCCTCCTGGCTCAACCATCCCAAAGCCAAAGCGCCAGGGTGGGGAATCAATGGCCCAGGAGTTTCTGCTGAATGGTCACAGGGCGGGGAAAGCGAATGGAATTCAGTTGCCGCCAGCGCTGACGAGACTCGCGCCACTATTTATCAAGACATCGAAGTACCGCGTGCCGGTGATTATAAAGTCTGGATACGCTATGCCGACTGGGCGGGGCGGTCTGAGAACTTTGTAGTGCGCATCACTCAGGAAGTGGAGACGGGGAGAAAAGGAGACGGGGAGAGGGGGGGACGGGGCGACACGGAGATGCGGAGACGGGGGGACACTGGGATCACCGCCTCTGAGTCCCTCTTTGCGGCGTCTCCCCGTCACCCGGTCTCCCCGTCTCCCCATCACCCCGTCTCATCGCTCCATCACCCCGTCGCCCCTTCTCCCCTTCGCCCCGTCACTTTCGTGCACGAGTTTGGTGCCACGGATCTAATCGACACTCACGACGAAGTGAGCATGTACTGGGGTTGGGCGTTTACCTGGGACGGCGCTCCAGCCAGACTCGATAAGGGCCCGGCGCGCGTTTTTATCGAGATTGAGAAAGCGACGAGCGCTCGGCGACATGTTGACGCCGTGCTCATCACCAGCGACCTCTCTTACGTGCCCGAAGGACGCCGGAAGCCGGACTTCGCCGGCATGCGCTACCTCCGTCAATGGTCCACAGGTCGGTCCCCGCTGACATCGTTGTTGCTGGCAAGCGGCGACACGTCTATTCCTGCTGACCGGCAGCGTCCCCTTATCGCCGGCCGCGATTTCCTGATGCCCTGGAATATCAGCAAGGAATTTTGGCCGCTGTACGACAAGCCCGTTGCCGAGCGTCCTCTCTATCCGTCTCATGCTGAACCGTTCGATCAGTTTGTCGCGAAGTACAAGGGAGAGCGAGATGTGCCGATCTTTGCTTCG
>JBGTLE010000399.1:0-2933 GCA_041744295.1 Pyrinomonadaceae bacterium
GGGCGGGGTCACTCAGAACGTAAACGCCAGCACCCAAAGAACGCAATCAACCGGGAATCGCTCAAACTCCTACATGACTCAGAATATGGACCGCGTCGAAATCACGAACGTGCAACAGATCACTGATCGGACCTTCTTCCGGCGAAACAATCGTTGGGTCGATGCCAGCGTTTTGGATCGGGAAACGACACTGAAGCCGGATCAGACCGTCGAGTTCGGCACGCCTGAGTTTTATCAACTTGTCGACCGGCTGGTGCTGCAAGGACGGCAGGGGATTCTCGCGTTGTCCGGAGAGATGCTGATCGTAGTTGATGGAAAGACGATCCTGATCAAAGCGCCACCGAAGCAGTAGAAAGACAGAGTGCTGAGTACTGAGTACTGAGTACTGAGTTCCGCGCTGAAGCTGCGCATTAACGTTTGTAGGGGCGTCCCTCCGTGGGCGCCCCTCGTTTTGTGCGGGTCAAGTTAATCTCTTCCATTGGCGTAACTGCGTTTGACCATCGATAATGATGGCGTTCAACGAAGCATGAAACGCCACATTCTCATCTACGGCCTCTTTGGCGCCGCGCTCATACTCGCATTGCGTCTGATCGAATACCGCTTTCTGGTGGTCGAGCATTCGCTCGAACTCTATGGTGGCCTGGTCGCTCTCGTCTTTGCCGCCGTTGGCATCTGGCTCGGCCTGAAATTTACACGTAAAGAGCAGGTTGTATTGGTGAAGGAAGTCGAAGTCCCCGCCCCACCATCGTTCGCATTGAACGAGACAAAGTTGGACGAGTTGGGGATAACGAAACGAGAACTGGAGATTCTGCAACTGATTGCCAACGGCCTCAGCAATCGAGAGATAGCGGAAAAGTTGTTCGTAAGTGAGAATACTGTGAAGACCCATTCCAGCCGACTGCTGGCAAAACTTAACGCGCGGCGTCGGACGCAGGCGGTGCAGATTGGGAAACAGCTGCGGCTGATCCCGTAGGGGAGTCTCGGGTCCCAGGTCTCAAGTCCCAAGTCCCAGGTCTCAAGTCCCAAGTCCCAAGTCCCAGGTCTCAGGTCTCGGGTGTCAGGTCTCAGGTCTCGGGTGGCACGTATCAGGTCGCACTGATTCAGACCCTGAGATCTTAGATCTGAAATTTCAGATCTCATTACCGAACAAGCTGAAACTTGAGACTTGAGACTTGAGACCTCATTCATTCGTATGATTTTGCAGCACCACCGAAGAAATCATCCGAAAGTATGACGACAACTCTCTCTGAAACGCCTAACTTCCGCAACGGATTTCAAAACTCTTAGAAGGAGGCGTGCAGACAACAGAGTCTGTCCAACCAAAGATGAAAAAAATAGTACTGACCTTCGGTCTGATCTCCGGCGCAATCACTTCGCTGATGATGCTCCTCACCGTACCGCTCCTCGACAAAGTCTCATTCGACAAACTGGAAGTCTTCGGTTACACGACCATCGTGGTTTCGTTTCTGATGGTTTTCTTTGGCATTCGTTCGTATCGCGAGAATGTCGGCGGCGGAAAAATCACTTTTGGAAAGGCTTTTAAGGTGGGGCTCTTCATCACGCTGATTTCCTGTGCCTGCTACGTGATCGCCTGGGAATTTATCTACTTCAAGCTCGCGCCGGATTTTGGCGACAAGTATGCGAACTACATGATCGAGAAAGCGCGGACGTCCGGTGCGACTGAGGAAGCGCTAAAGGCCCAGATGGAGCAGATGGAAAGTTTCAAGAAGCTCTACGCAAACCCGCTGATCAACATCGCCTTCACGATCATGGAGCCCTTACCGATTGGATTGCTAATCACGTTGATTTCCGCCGCAATCCTGAGACGGAGGGAACCAAAATATCCGCGAGCGGAAACCGCCGTCGCCGGGTCATAGCGAGGACCAAAAAAGAACCATCCACAGATTACGCAGATTGTGCTTTGAACTTGGTGCTTTGAACTTGGTGCTTTGAACTTGGTGCTTTGAACTTGGTGCCCCCCCGGTATTCCAGAGATAAGCCTCAAAGCGCAAAGCACCAAGTTCAAAGTACCAAGGCCAAAGTACTAAGTTCAAATGGAATCTGCGTAATCTGCGTAATCTGTGGATAGGGTTTTCCGGAGCACGTTACCGGTCCCACTCCTTGAAACCTTCGACTACGCGCAGCACTTCGCTTCGTTTCTTCTCGAACACCGCAAACATGAAGATGATCGTGGCGCCGGTTGCGATTCCCGCGACGTACCATAACCATGTCCAACCGAGGTTCGCCGACGCGTACCAGATCATGGTGATCATCGCGAGCAGCAGAAACACCGAGCCGAGCAGCAGAAATCCGCGGACGCGAAAGATGATGCCGCAGAAAATTCCTGCGAGCGAAAATGCTGCCAGCACCAACGGCAGCCAGGGAGACTCGGCTACGCCGTTGATGAAAATATCCGCAGTGGATGAGGCATAGATAGTTATCAGCGACAGGTACCTGATTCCCGCCATCTGCTCTTCAGTAAAGTCCTCTTCGTTTAAATACGCCGCGATCAATACCGAGACTGCTATCGGAACTAACCAAAGCTGTGGGTGTTGGAAGAAGTTATAGTCGGCCGACCGATGCCACAGGTACCAAAGCCCGGCATTGCCGGCGAGGGCAGCGAAGAGTCCAAACATGAACGAACGTCGCAGGATCGACAGCAGACCATAGAGCCCGCCCACGATGAATAAGAGCGCCGAGTAGTCCACTTCCGAATGCGCGAGCCAGAAACCAAGTACCGGCAAAAGCGGCAGGAAAGCACCCGTGCGTTCCAAAGGCTGGGCCAGGACCAACAGCTTACGCCGTCGCAAGGTCTCGCTCGTCGCTACGCCAAGATAAGCAATCACCATCACCACGAGTGGCCAGTAGCGTTCAAAGAAACCGGTGAATAGCCAGGGCAGCGTCAAACGAATATGCATGAACAGCAACGCCAG
>JBGTLE010000400.1:0-3324 GCA_041744295.1 Pyrinomonadaceae bacterium
GTTCTTGAAGCGAATGCCCGGAGTGTATTTTGTCAAAGGATCCGAAAACTTGATCTTACCTTCCCGATCCAGCATCGCGGCCGCCAGCGCCGTAAACGCCTTGGTCGAGGAAGCGATGTAATAAAGCGTATGGGTGTCGGCCTTTATACCGGCTTCTTTATCGGCCATCCCGTACGCGCGAAGAAAGATCGGCTTATCGTCCTTGATCACCACGATCGCGATGCCGGGCAGGTCGGGAAACATGGCCATCGTCTTGCGGACAGAAGCATCGTAAGCTGCGTGAAAGTCCTTTTCCGTTGCGGGCGGCAAGGTCTGAGCAGAAACGAAAAGGCCGGCAGAGTTAACCAGCAGGGCAACGAGCGAGATCACGATCGCTTTCTTCATAGGCTCTCCTCGGGAAAGAAATGTTTTCTTGAGGTCGTTAATCGCTACGACTCACGAAAAGGGAAAGTTCCGGGGAATGCTGGAAACAGAGGCTAGGGGTTGGAGGTTAGGCGCTAGGAGCTGCGAAGCAGCCGTCAGAACTAAGCCCAAGGCGAGGCTTTTGCGAGCCTTGGGTTACGAGGCGATGAATATAGGTTGGACGTAATTACTCAACGAGCTGCGAAGCAGCGGTCAGAACTAAGCCCAAGGCGAGGCTTTTTTGCGAGCCTTGGGTTAACGTTAATAATTCTGTTTGGAGCCGCGGAGCGGCGACCCAAATATTTTGGAGGCAAAAATCTGCCCGACTAACCTAATCGCTCTGCCCTCACCAATAACTTAACCCGGTCAATTCTCGCTTGATTCGTGGGTTACGATCTCATCATGTCTTACACGAATCTCCTCTACCACATCGTTTATGGCACTAAGGATCGGCTACCTCTGATTACCAAAGAGTTACGCCCAGATCTGCATCGGTATCTGGGCGGTTTGGTAAATCATCTCCATGGCACGCCGTTAGAGATAAATGGAATGGCTGATCATGTTCACGTATTGGCGCGGATCAAACCGGTGATCTCGATTTCCGAGTTCCTTGGCAAATTCAAGTCAGTTTCGTCAGGTTGGGCTAATCGCCAAACACTCGGCAGATTCAAATGGCAGGTCAAGTATGGTGCGTTCACTGTTAGTCAATCGCAGGTTGAACGTGTGCGAGAGTACATTCGTAATCAGGAAGTCCATCATTCGAGGGTCTCGTTCGAGGAGGAGTTCAAAGCCTTACTTAAAAGTCACGAAATAGAGTTTGAGGAGAAATACCTCTGGATATAGACGTAGTCGCCGCTCCGCGGCTCCCGGACAATTGTTTTCAACGTCACCCAAGGCTCGCAAAGCCTCGCCTTGGGCTTAACTCTGGCCGCTGCTTCGCAGCTCGTGCTCACTCTCGTGTTCGTTCCCTATCGGTGTTACCTTGCGTTTAAGTCGTTAGGCGATTTGCCAAGGACGGGACGTAGGAATGCTGGATGTCTAATGTTGAAGGCTCGATCCGCATAGTTCAGACAATGAAGCTACGCATAGTCTTACTGCTAATCCTCCCGGTTTTACTTCTCGCGCAAGCGAAGCCCGATCGCATTCCAGCCCCGCTAGCCTTGACTCACGTCACCATCATCGATGTTACCGGTGGAGAACTCAGACGCGACATGACGGTCGTGATTACTGACGATCGCATCTCGGCAATCGGAGCCAGCACCACACTTTCGGTACCGGCCGACGCGAAAGTGATTGACGCCACCGGCCAGTTCCTGATTCCCGGTCTGTGGGATATGCACGTGCATTGGTACAGGAGAGACATGTTCACTCTGTTTATCGCCAATGGTGTGACGGGCGTGCGGCAGATGTTCGGAAACTCTGATCTGCTGCGCTGGCGTGATGAGATTGCCAAAGACTCGCTGCTCGGCCCTCGCATGATTGTTGCCAGTCCGATCATCGATGGACCGGAACCCATTTGGCCGAATTCCATTTCGGTAAGCAACAAAGAGGAAGGGCCTAAAGCCGTCAGAAGAGTTAAGCAGTGGGGCGCAGACTTTGTGAAGGTCTATGCGCTCTTGCCGCGCGACGCTTACTTCGGTATTGCCGATGAAGCGAAGCAGCAAGGCATCACTTTTGCTGGCCACGTTCCGTATTCGGTGTCTGCGCGAGAAGCTTCGGAGGCGGGCCAGAAGAGCATCGAGCACCTGACGGGAATCTTGATCGCATGCTCTGACAAAGAGAAGGAGGTAAGAGACGAGCTTCTGAGAACCAGGTCTCCAGATGCGCGTGCCAGGGCCGTGGCGACGGCGCTGACAACCTATGATGAAAAGAAGGCGGCAGACCTGTTCGCGCGCTTTGCTAAGAACCAGACGTGGCAGTGTCCAACGCTGACTGTCCTGCGCAGCAACGCATTGTTTGATTATGAAAAGTTTTGGCGGGATGGACGTCTCAGATATATCCCAAAACAAATGCAGCAAAGGTGGAGCCTGCGCCGTGATCATCGCAGTGAAGACGCTAAAACCGGCGCGAAGAAAGTTCTTCAGAAGGAATTCGAAATCGTCGGCGCGATGCAGAAAGCCGGTGTGCCAATCTTGGCTGGGACTGATACAGCCAATCCATTCTGTTTCCCGGGTTTCAGCCTGCATGAAGAGTTGGCGCTTCTGGTCATCGCTGGTTTGACTCCGGTCGAAGCCTTGCGCTCCGCCACCCTTAATCCGGCTAAGTTCCTTGGCATGGACAAGACGCTGGGAACGATCGAGGTAGGGAAGTTCGCCGATCTGGTGTTGCTCGACGCGAATCCGCTGGAGGACATTCGCAACACGCAAAAAATCAAGGCCGTCGTGTCAAATGGCCGGCTATTCGATCGCAAAGCTTTGGACAAGCTGCTCGCCGATGCGGAAGGCGCGGCAAAACGGTAGGTAAGCCTGACCCCACTCTAACCCAAACACATAAGTTTTCTTTTCTGACCACGCCGCCCTTAACCCGATGACAGCTCCGCCGCTTCCCGAGCAGATCGAACTCCATCGCGACCGCATGTGGCGGCGCGACGAAGACCTCCGCGTTGAATCATCTATTGACGCCGAACGCTTCATCGAAGATGTGGGCTTTGCAAATACTTTGACAGATACCCGTCGCGCAGGGCCATCGTTGTACATCGCGGTGTGTGGTCGGCGGGATGTTAGTTTGCCGCGCAATGTCCAGAAAGACGAAGAGACGAGCCTCACCTGGCACCTCAAGGATGAAGTCATGCGCCGCGGTCGCGTTTACTACGCGAAACTCGCGGGCGGTCGTTCGATGTTTGTCGCGCCGCGTTTGATTAGCCATTTTGCCGCCGTCTGGATGCCACGGCGCAAAGACGAGGCCGAAGTTTTGTCAGACGCA
>JBGTLE010000401.1:0-3511 GCA_041744295.1 Pyrinomonadaceae bacterium
TCTTTAGTGATCTGGCGGCGGTTTTGTCCCGCCGTGTCCATCAGCCAGATGTTGTCGCCGCCATCGCGATCGGAGGTGAAAGCGATCCACTTGCCGTCAGGACTGTAGCGTGGTTGCACTTCCCACGCGCGTCCGCCCGCGAGCAACTGCGCTGGGCCACCGCTGATCGGCATTTGATAAATGTCACCTAGCAGATCGAAAACGACGCGTTGCCCGTCGGGCGAAACATCGCAACTCATCCAGGTGCCCTCATCGGTGTCGAACTCAACGGTCGTGCTCGGCCCATGATCGGCTTCGATGTCCCACTTCTCTTCCTTCTTTTCCTTCTGCTCGGCCTGCTTGCGCTCCTCCTGCGTCTTTGGCGCCTCTGGTGCGGGCGTGGGCGATGGGGTAGGTTGCTGGGCACGTAGCCCTGACTGAAGGCCAGACATAAGGAAGGACAGGCACAAGCACAACGCGAATAATTTGCGTGACATTCTTTTCACCTCGTTTTGACTGATAGCAATTGGCGAATTGAGCGACCCGCCGGTACGTTCAGCGACGCGGTTGTTTAGCTCGCGCATGTTCGACGCCGCGCACGTGGTCTGTCAAGCGCACCCGTGTTAAGAAGCATTGTCGCGTTCAGGCCGCTTGCGTATTATCGTGGCGCGCGGGGGGCTTAATTCGGGCGTCATGCCGCCAACAAATTGGAGGACGCTTGCGTTGATGGGAAAGCAGATGTTTCCGAAGTTGATTTATCTTGGCGCTCTTAGCCTGCTGGTGTTTGTTTTCACCCTGGTATTACTTATCGCTGCTGCCACGCTGTTCATCCCCACCAACGGTGTCTTCGCCTTTGGATTCAGCAGCCGCTCCTTCACTATAGCGGCTGTGATTGTTTTCACGGCCGTCGCGGTGGCGGTGTTCCTTTTCGCTCGCGCTCTTCAACGACGGCAACTAAACTGAAACGCTGCCGAACAAGTCGTTGCGACCGGGAGCTGGCACGATCTCATCTCTAAAACAATCGTGCTTTATGGTAAGACACGGCATAAGAACTCATTGCAGCGAAGCGCGAGAGCGTGAAGCAGCTTTGAAGTAAGGAGTACTCACAATATGAGAGTCGTTGTCACATTGATTGCCGTCTTGTTCGCAGCCACTGTCGTCTGCGCGCAAACGCCTACGATGCCCCAGGCACCCGACCTCCAGGTCGTGAAGTACAGCTGGAGCAAGGACCGTATCGACTGGAACAAGAGTCCTTACGGCAGGCGGACCGAGATTTCGGAGATCCGCAGCCGTCGAGGGTCAATCCTGGAGGAGCGGGAGGCCCGCGAGCAAAAGCGCCTCCAAGAGAAACCAACCGAACCTCCTCGTTACGCCTTTGACTATAAACTCACCGTCATAAATGCCGGATCAAAGGCAATCAAGGAGATTGAATGGGATTATGTCTTCACAGAGGCCGCGACCGGCGAAGAGTTGGGTCGGCGCGAGTTTGCCAGCGTGGAAAAGATCGGCGCCGGCAAACGCAAAGAACTTTCAGTCATGATCTCCTCGCCACCGACTCGGAGAATCAGCGCTTACACGCTCGGCAAGAATGAGCGGGAGGGGCTTCTCGAGCAAGTTATTATCGTCCGCATCCTCTACGATGACGGCACCGTCTGGCAGGCCCATTGACGAGGCCGGAGATGAACCTCTATTTCGTTGCCGCCGCAGTTCTTGTCGTGGGAATCGGTATAGCTCACTCATGGTTGGGTGAGCGCTATATTCTCATGCGCCTTTTTCGGCGACAGAACATGCCGCATCTGTTTGGAAGTGATGTTTTCACCAAACGCACTTTGCGCTTCGCGTGGCATATCACAACCGTCGCCTGGTTTGGCGCCGCCGCCTTCCTCCTGATCCTCGCTTCGTATCCAATTGATGACTCTGCTCGAATGTTTTCCCGAGTCATTGCCGCAACTTCTCTCGTGAGTTCGATTGTTGCTTTGTTAGGTTCGCGCGGTCGTCATTTGTCGTGGGTCGTATTTCTGTTAATCGCAGTTCTAGTCTGGTTGGGGATTTGAAGAAATCGGTGAGGTATGACGATGACTCTATTTCGACGAAGTCGGCCCGTTGCGATACTGTCTTTTGAATGACGTACAGGACTAAATTGTCGGGGTTACTCTTTCTAGCTGGCTTCGCGGGCATTCTCTCGTTCCTGCTGGTTGATCTTTCAGCGATCCTGGCGATGGTGCCGGCAAAAGAGGGGGCCACACTTCCCTCACCATGGCTACTAAAATTGCTGAGCCTGATTCAGCCCACGGTGTTGCTGGCCTTGGCGGTGTTCGTCGGAGTCTTATTGTCGCCAAAGGTTAATCTGCCTGCTCCCGCGTTTGAGGCATTGGCGCGCAGCACGAGCTTTATCGCAGCGCTCAAGCCGCAGATCATTCCCGGTGTGATTGCCGGACTGATCGCAGCGGTCGTCATCGTGCTTAGCTGGGCCTTCCTGAGACCGTTCATGCCCGTAGAGTTTGTGACGAGAGCCGAGGCGTTCAACCGTTTGGTCCCGCTGCCGACGCGGCTCCTGTACGGAGGTATCACGGAAGAAATACTTCTGAGGTGGGGACTGCTGACGCTGCTGGTATGGGCGGCGTGGAGAATTTTCCAGAGGCGGCGCCGTCAGCCGGGAGCAGTTTGCTTTATGGGCGCCATCCTAATCTCGTCGATAGTTTTCGGAGTCGGCCACTTGCCGGTAGCGGTGGCAATCGGCGGCCAGCTTACATGGCCCGTCGTTGTTTACGTCATCACAGTCAACTCGGTGTTTGGGTTAATGGCGGGTTATTTGTATTGGCGCAAAGGATTGGAAGCCGCGATCATTGCCCACATGATGGCCCACGTCGGGCTAGTATCGGCCCTTTACGTTTGGGGCTAACCTTCTCAGACTCCTGCGAAAGGACCGGATCAATTCTCTTCATCCATTCTCCGCTCGTCTGACCAAAACCGTCACTGCCTCTCTGACAGTAATTGTCAGGAACGCCTAATCATCTCTAAAACATTTTTCTGGGCACCGCTCAACTTCGCCAATTTCCTCAGAGTTTCTTTGCACTCCTGATCTTTAGCGGCGTGGCACGGGCCTTGATGAGTACCTCCACGACAAATCGCGCGCTGCGGTTCATCGACGAGACAAAGCCGGTGGCGCGAAGGCAAAAAAAACCAGCTTATCTCATTAAGGAGCAAAAGAAAGATATGAAGAACAACCGTCAAGCAGGCTTCTCGTTAATCGAGCTGCTTATCGTCGTCGCGATTATCGGCATTATCGCCGCCATCGCGATCCCCAACCTTCTCGCTTCCCGGCGCGCCGCGAACGAAGGCTCTGCCCAGTCCTCGCTGCGAACCATTCACAGCGCGGAAGGTACCTACCAGTCAACAGTCGGTTCCGGCAACTACGGAACACGCGCTGAGTTGGGTGATCAGGATCTGATCGACCCAGTGCTGAGAACCGGTGCGAAGAGTGGTTATAACTTCAACGTTACCCCGACTCCCCTGGTTGTGGGTGTGAGCC
>JBGTLE010000402.1:0-18763 GCA_041744295.1 Pyrinomonadaceae bacterium
TCGATGCCCTGGCCACTACGCAACTCACCTGGCATAGGTGAGATGAAGTGCAAGTCAGATGCCGCCGGTTTTGACCATCAAAGAATCGATTTTGCTTACAAGAAGGAGTTGCGGGAGTGTGATAGCGTGAACGTCGTAGCAAAGCGCTACGACCATGGTGTTCGGAGTTACTACTAATTGCGGTGACTTGCGAGGTGCTCACACGATCTTTGTTTTCCACCTACCGCGCCGAAATAGTATCGCGCTTACCAACGCCAGCACTGAGAACGCGATAGTGATCGCAATGAACACACCTCGTGGCCCGAATCCGAAGACAATTGCCAACGCATAAGCCAGTGGCAACTCAAACAACCAGAAAACGAAGAGGTTGATGATTGTCGGGGTCCGCGTGTCGCCGGCACCATTGAACGACTGAGTCAGCACCATTCCGTAAGCATAAAAAAGAAAACCTGACGCCACGATACGCAGACAATCGACCCCATACGGCGCGACTTTGGGATCGCTTGTAAAAAACGAAATGATCTGTGGGGCAAACAGAACAAAGATGAGGCCCACTAACCCGAGAAAGATGAGATTGTAAAAGCCAGCCTTCCAAACAGCCTGTTCTGCCCGCTCAGGCTTTCCGGCGCCAAGCGCCTGACCCACCATAGTGGCAGCGGCATTGCCCATTCCAAACGATGGCAGCAGCGCAAAGATGATCACGCGAATCCCAATCGTGTAACCCGCAACGGCATCGCTGCCAAAGCTCGAGAGTGTGCGAATCAAGCCAATCCAGCTCGCCATCCCGATGAAAACCTGGAGCGTTCCCATGGCGGACAGCTTGATCAACCGCATCATGATGGCCGGTTCGAACTTAAAGTGTCGGGGTCTGATGTCGAATCGCCCACCGGACCGAATCAGTCTAAAAAACGCATACAACACACCGGTCCCGCGACCAATGGTCGTCGCGACTGCTGCTCCGGTAACTCCCAGCTCAGGAAACGGCCCCCAACCGAAAATGAAGCAAGGCCCGAGGATGATATTGATAATGTTGGCGAGCCAAAGCACCCTCATCGCAATTGCCGCGTCGCCGGCGCCACGAAAGATGGCGTTGATTAGGAACAGAAGTACGATCGAAGCATTGCCTGCGAACATGACGCGAGTGAAATTGACACCCTGCCCAACCACCCACGGTGAACCTCCCATCAGCGTCAATAACTTCGGCGCGAAGACCACCCCAAACAGTCCTATGACGGTTGAGACGATTAAGCCAAGCAAGATGACCTGCACCGCCGCCCTGGCTGCGCCTTCCGGGTTCTTTTCCCCAACGCGACGAGCCACCGTCGCGGTGGCCCCAATTCCGAGACCGATGGCAACCGCGTAGATCATGGTCATCATCGATTCGGTCAAACCCACCGTAGCCACCGCATCGGCATTGTTTAGGTGTGCGACCCAATAGATATCCGCAACCACGAAGACGCTTTCCATCAGCATCTCCAGGACCATGGGAATGGCGAGCACGACAATCGAGCGACCGATTGGGCCCTCGGTGTAATTGCGGTGAGTGCCGCGCAGTGATTCGCGAACTGCAGCCCACAGGCTTTCAGGTAGTTGGGCCTGATCGATCACGGTTTTGATTGGGTGCGAGTTATCCATCAGAAGAGACGAAAGATCGCCAACTGTAATTTGAAGACTTACGTCAGATGATCTCGGAAAGTTTTGGCTAGAGGTTGGAAAGCAGGCGAGTTTCTTCTGAACAACTCTTCAATTATTCAAGCATCGCTCACAAAGCGATCTCGTATGCCAGGTCGGCACGTGCTGAAGGATGCTCAAGCTCGATCGTTCGAAAACCGAAGCTCGTATACAAATGATTGGCAGCTTTCAATTTGCTTGAGGTCTCTAAGGTCATTCGTTTGAAGCCGAGGGTCCTCGCAAGGACGACGGTGTACTGCAACAAGTATTTGCCCAGTCCCACTCCGCGAAGCGCAGGCACTAAATACATCTTTCTCAATTGGCAAGTTGCATCGTCTTCCGGATAAAGCCCTACTGAACCGACAAGTACTTCATCCGCGTCTTCCAGGATCAGAAACGCCCCACCATTAGCCAAATAGGAGGCTTCGATCTGCTTGAGGTCTGCGTCGGTAGCCTCGGGATCGATCTGCAAACCGTATTCAGTAAGTATGGACGCAACCAACGCCAACACGCTTTCTCCATCGCCGTTAGTGGCATTGCGCAACGTGAGTCGAGCTAGAATCTCGGGAGGTGGGGCTAGTTTCTCAACAACCGCTGCGACACGCCGGCTTAGCTCCGCATTCACTCGGCACTCCTGTTAACTGAGGTTTCGGTTCTTCCAAAATCATCCTGCAATCGCACGATGTCGTCCTCACCAAGATAGCCTCCACGTTGCACCTCGATAAAAACCAGCAGCTCATCACCAGTGTTCTCAACTCGGTGGGCAGCGCCTATCGCTATGTCAATCGCCTGACCTGTGGGTACAACTGTATCGCGGTCATCAAGGGTCACTTTCGCAACGCCCTGGACCACAACCCAGTGCTCCGCTCGCTGCGCGTGCTTTTGATAGCTCAAGCGCTTGCCGGGCAAAACCTCAATTCTCTTGACCTTAAAATCCCTGCCTTCATCGAGCACCGTAAACGTCCCCCACGGTCTGCGATCAAACCGAGGTGACGTATCCGAAGCAACGTCGTCCATATGAACCCTCCCGCGAGTTGGAAATTGGAGTTTTTCGTAGAACTTGCTGCAACGTAACTGTGCGTGGTCCGCACGTCAAGTGGAGGTCTCAGTTCTTAAGTCTCAAGTCTCAGGTCTGCAGGTTTCAGGTTTCAGGCTTCAGGCTTCAGGCTTCGGGCTTTGATTCTGGGATTTGGGATCTTAGATTTCAGATTTGAGATCTCATTGCTTGAGACCTGAGACTTGAGACCTGAGACTTGTGACTTGTGACTTGTGACTAGCGCTCCGGAGACAACAGCCGCCGCAAGGCAGAAGCCTGCAGCGGCGTATAAGACCCTCTCTGAAACCGCCTACTGTGCCGGCCGTAAAGTCAGATAAACCGTTGCGTCGCGTCGCCGCACCAAAACCAACGCCGGTCTTGTTCCCGAACGTTGCAGCGCCGCAGTGAAGTCAGCGACCGTGCGAACCGGTTGTCGATTTACTTCCTGAATCAGATCTCCTTCGCGCAGACCCGCGTCGGCGCCCGGTCCACCTGCTTCTACTTTGGTGATAACCAAACCGCGGTCTGCTGATGAGATGCCAAGTCGCGAAGCCGATTCAGGGGTCAGCGGTTCGAGTGTCAAGCCCAACTTGCCGAGCGTCGGCGCTGCTCCTGAACCCTCCTCGCTGCTTCGCGCCGTCTGCGTCGTTGGAAGCTCCGCGAGAGTGACGTTAAATTTCTGTTCCCGGCCATCGCGCAGCAACGTCACGGTAATCGACGTTCCCGGGGCCGTGCGAGCCACGGTGTTTCTCAGGCTATTGCTATCGACGATCGGTTGATCGTTGATCGCAATAATGACGTCGCCACTTCGGATGCCGGCCTTTTCCCCTGGCCCTCCTGGCGAAACGGAACTTACCAGCGCGCCCCTGGCAGCGGGGAGGTTCAGACTCGCGGCTAGATCGGGGGTAATCGACTGAATCGTTACGCCGATCATTCCGCGTCTCACTTTCCCAGTCGTTACCAACTGGTCCATGACGACACGCGCCATGTTCGAGGGAATTGCGAAGCCGATTCCGATACTGCCCCCAGAGGGAGAGAGGATTTGGGAGTTAACGCCAATTAGCTCGCCTGTCGTGTTGACCAATGCGCCGCCGGAGTTGCCCCGATTGATAGACGCGTCAGTCTGCAAAAAATCTTCAAAACTTCCATCACTCAGGCCAGTTGACCTCCCCTTCGCGCTGATGATTCCCGCTGTCACTGTCTGCCCGATTCCGAGCGGGTTGCCAACAGCTAACACAACGTCACCGACTCTTACTCTGTCGGAATCTCCCAGAGGCAAAACGGGCAAGTCTTTGGCCTCGATCTTTAAGACCGCCAAATCGCTTGGCCGATCCGATCCGACGAGTTTCGCAACGAACGTGCGATTGTCGGTCGTCTCGACTCTAATCTCGATTGCCCCATCCACTACATGGTGATTGGTTAGGACATAGCCATCGGCGCTCACGATAACTCCCGAGGCTATCCCTTGTACCCGCCGGGGTGTTTGCTGTTGCGGTGCCCGGTCACCGAAGAAATCGCGGAAAAAAGGATCGTCTGAAAAAGGAAACTGCTGCGCCGATCTGCCGCGCTCAGTCGAATGGACTGTAACGACCGCCGGCGAAACGCGGCTGACAACGTCTGCGTAAGAAGTTTGGGTTATTGCTGAACTGGACCCGACCGGCTGCGAGGTCGGCTGAGCGGGTGAAAGATTCAACTTTCCTGATTGAGCTTTGCAGGCTGAGAAGGAGAACGCTAGAACTGCCAGAACCAGAAGACCGTTAGCCTTGCCTCTTAACCCGCCATTCGTACTTTCCATGATCGTTAGTCTCTGTCCTTTCAAGTCTCATCATCGTTGTTACGAGTTTCTTAAGTCATGCTTTGATTCAGAAGGATTGCTACTGGTTTACCGAAGGCAGGTCTTTGGAATCCTTTGAGACCTGACTTCCCTGCTCACCCAGTGATATTAGTACAAAAATTTTCCCAAATCAGTCCCCTAATCGCGGAAAAAGGGTGCTAATAGCACTGCTACCATATTAGTCAAATGAAACTGTGGACTTATTACGTACTTGGCAGGAATTTCGCTGAGAGCGCGCAAGGCTAAGGATGAGGATGAGCGATTCTATCAATTGCAGTGTGAGGCCTTGTGTTATACTCCGCGCACAACAAGGCAGCCTTGTCATCCAGTCGATCTCAACACCTATTCGGGTTCGAGAATCGTCAATAATCCGCAAGTCTCTTGATTTGAAACTCTCAAGTTAGCTCTGAAAGCCAAAGCAAACGATTGATGGCCTACGATAGTACAGCAATGCAGCGGGTAGAGCATTCTCAAAACGGGCAAGAGGGGGATGCCGTTCTCATCGTCAACGATACCCCAGAGCAATTGAGCCTGATGGGTAGTCTGCTCCGCAAAGCTGGCTATTCAGTATTCACCGCGGAGGATGGTAAAGAGGCGTTTGAAGTAGCCAAACTGAAGCATCCGGATGTAGTCATCAGTGATGTTTCAATGCCCGAGGTAAACGGGATCGAATTCTGCCGGCTGATACGCCAGGACGATGAGTTGCGCAGTATCCCTATTCTGCTCGTAACTGCTCACCGCAAAGACACCGCCAGCGTGGTTGAAGGTCTCCGCTCCGGAGCCGACGATTACCTGGAACTACCTTTCGATTCAACCCGTCTGATTGCCAAGGTCTCGCGACTGCTAGAGCGGTCTAAAGTCGAGGCGAGCTATCGTGATCTCGTCGAACATGCGAACGATATTATTTTTACTCAGGACCTGCAGGGACGACTCACGAGTATTAATGCAGCCGGCACTCAGTTCTTTGGGCGCGAGCCTGATGTACTTGTGGGACGGATGTTCTCAGAAGTCTTTGAAGTGGTGCCACCCTCGGCCCAAGAACTAACAGCTGACAATAGCCTCAGATACCAGTTCTCGGCCAAAGACGGAGCAGGACGGGAACGCTGGCTTGAGGTTTTGACTTCGAGAATTACCGATCGCCTCGGCGATCCGATTGGCCTGCGCGGAGTCGCGCGTGACATAACGGATCGAAAACAGATCGAATCGGAATTGCGTGAGTCGGAAGAGCGCTATCGGCTTCTGTTCGAGTCCACTCCTCAGCCAATTTGGGTCTATGACGAAGAGACCCTGGCATTTTTGGCTGTAAATGAAGCGGCAGTCACAACCTACGGCTACTCGCGTGAAGAGTTTCAGCGAATGAATATCGGGGACATCCGCTCACGTGAAGAGATACCCGCCCTAATCATCAAGACTTCAGTGGGGATTGATGAGCCAGTGATTTCCAGCCCCTGGCGTCATCAGCGAAGAGACGGCAGCAGCATTTATGTTGAGTTGACCTCGCATCCGTTGATGTTCGGTGGACGCAAGGCCAGACTGGTAATCGCCAGCGACGTCACCGAAAGGAAGCTCCTCGACGAGAAACAGCAAAGGATGCATGCAACGCTGCAGCATTCCGCGATGGAATGGCGGCAGACCTTCAACGCAATCGACTTCCCTGTCTTGATCGTCGATCTCGAAGGTCGCATTCGTCGTCTGAATCAGGTTGCCGAAGAGATTGCTGGACTAGACAGCGAGCAGATACTTGGGCGAGACATTTCGGAATTGGGGACCAGTCAACCCTGGCACAAGGCCGCTGAGTTGATTGAGACAATCCGCGGCAATGGCGCTTCCAGCTCGGCCGAGGTTCGCGATGACACAACGGGTAAAACCTGGGCCATCACGCTCTACTTGATTCACGAATTCGGTTCGGCGGGCGAGCGTGCCATCCTCATTGCGCAGGACATTACCAAGAGGACTGAACTCGAGGCTTCCTTGCGCCAGAGCGAGATGATGTCGCTGCTCGGCTCATTGGTAGCTGGCGTGGCCCATGAAGTGCGAAACCCTCTGTTTGGCATCTCGTCCATACTCGATGCGTTCGAAACCCGATTTAACGACCGGACAGACTATCTGCGTTACACAAATGTGCTCAGAGACGAAGTCGGTCGGTTGACAATTCTAATGGAAGAGTTGCTGGAGTACGGCAAGCCGTTTAAGGGCGAGTTTTTCCCGACCTCTCTTACTGAGGTCATAGGAAAATGCTTGCGCTCATGTCTGCCCGCCTCAGAGGTAGCAAACGTGAAACTCGCTAATAACATTAGTGGCGAGTTACCGCTGGTACTTGTCGACCGTCGTCGACTCTCCAAAGTTTTCGTTAACCTGATCGAGAACGCAATTCAGCATTCAGAAGCCCGCGGCCAGGTAACCGTCGAAGCCCACAGCGTCCAGGAAGGAAACCTGGCCTGGCTGGACTGCATAGTTAAGGACTCCGGTCCGGGAATTTCGGATGAAGATTTGCCAATGATTTTCGAGCCTTTTTACTCGAAACGCCGCGGGGGCACCGGTTTAGGCCTGGCGATCGCACATCGAATCATGAGTGAACATGGGGGCAAGCTCATTGCTGCCAACAATCCCGACTGTGGAGCGTGCATGACAGCCCGATTCCCACTAAAAGAAAATTCGGAGCAGAGCAATGGCTAGAAACCGCATCCTTGTGATTGACGACGAGCCTGGTTTGCGTTTCGGCGTACGCGACTTTCTCGAGCTACACGGGTTCAAAATTGATGAAGCTGAAAGCTGCCGGGAAGCCCAACAGATTTTCAGAAGCTCACGCCCCGACATTGTCATTGCGGATTACATGCTGCCCGATGGGACCGCGCTGGATCTCCTGCCAAGGTTGAAGGAGATCGATGCTGACATCCCGCTGCTGATTCTCACTGCCCATGGTTCGATTGATCTGGCCGTGCGCGCAATTAAGGAAGGCGCTGAGCAGTTCCTAACTAAACCGTTGGAACTCCCAGCTCTGTTGGTGATCCTTGAGCGGCTGTTGGCGAACCAAAGAAACCATCAAAAGCAGCTGGCTAGTCGGTCGCAACAGCATCGGAGTGCTATCAATCCATTCATTGGCATTAGTTCGGCCATTCACGCTTTATCTGAGCAGGCGAAGAAGGTACTCGCTACCGAAAGCCCGGTTCTTATTCTGGGAGAAACTGGCAGTGGAAAAGGTGTTCTCGCTCGCTGGCTTCACGAAAACAGTCCGCGAGCAGATGAAGCGTTCGTGGATCTTAATTGTGCGGGGCTGTCGCGGGAACTGCTGGAGACGGAACTGTTCGGTCATGAAAAAGGCGCTTTTACAAGCGCTACCTCGTCAAAGCAGGGCTTGTTTGAGGTGGCCCATCGCGGGACCATCTTCCTGGATGAGATTGGTGATGTTGACCTACAGATTCAACCCAAGTTGTTGAAGGTACTCGAAGACAAAAGATTTCGTAGAGTCGGTGATGTCCGCGATCGGCAAGTAGATGTCCGATTGATTGCAGCTACCCATCAGGATATCGGACAGCTGGTCCGCGAGAAACGGTTCCGCGACGATCTGTATTTTCGCATCAGTACAATCCCGCTGAGCTTTCCAGCGCTAAGAGAGCGAGTTGACGATATCCCGATTTTGGCTGACTACATGTTGGAAAAGTTTTCGGCGGATCTTGGTCGCGGAGAAATTCGTTTGGAAGCGGACTCAATCAAGGCTCTCCAGGCATACTCGTGGCCCGGCAACGTGCGCGAGCTTCGCAACGTGATCGAACGCGCCGTGTTGCTCAGTGAACAGAAAAACATCACCTTGAAAGAACTGCACTTCGATGGCCATAGCGGCAGTCGAGCTCCTGTCTTTGACGCAAATCTCACCTTGCTTGAACTCGAGAAGCAACAGATCGAACGAGTTCTACGCGAAGAGAGAGGTCGGGTCGAAAAGGCTGCCAAAAGGCTCGGGATTCCCCGCAGCTCCCTCTATCAAAAGATCAAGAAGCACCACATCACCTCGTCCCGAGTCTAGAACGCCGGCAAGATTTCAGAGCGGTTTCTGGCGGTTCTCTCCTTTATGAAAATGCGCGTGGAACAGTAGGTTTCCACAACCCACCTTCGAATCCAACACCCTCGCCGAACTTCCTTTCCGCCCGTGCCAATTTACCTATAGAGCTTGCTTGTTGAGTCGGCGAGATCTGGATTCGTTAGGGCCGCATTTGCGCAGCCGCTCCACTCCAAAGCCCCCAACAGATCACAGCAAGCACCACCACGAGCATTAGGTAAGTCCTCAGAGAAATCCGTCCGAACCTTCCCGCCGAAACCAACGCCTCCTACTAAAAAAACCAAGTGGCTGAAGCTAACTAGAATGCACCGAGGTTTGTCCAGAGTCTAGAACCGCGGTCTGAATTTCAGACGCCATGCCATTTTCGTCGTGTGGAGCGCTTCCAAACACCTGTAGTAACGAGGGTTTCGACCACTGGCGGGTGGCAAGTAGCGTGGCCCCAGGTTTGCTCTTAGGCCGTCCGTGCCAATCTACACTGTAGCTCTCGCTATTGAGACCGAGAGATTCATTGGTTCATGTCTTTAGTGCTTTGCGTTTGCCCCGCAGCGGCATCATTGACTTGGCCAATTTTTCAAAACAGATCTTACTAGGTGCTACATAGGTCTGCAGAAGTCCAGAGTTGGAGAATCGGTCTCAGTAAGGCATAAGGGGCTCAAACCCTAATTGAACAAGGAGAAGTCGATGAAAAAAGTTTTAATGATTCTTGCCTTAGTGGCAGCAGCCAGTGTCTCAGCCTCGGCTGACACGATTAGTCTGACGCCAGCTGAAGCAGCAAATCTGACCGCCATCACCAATACGGGTGGTGCTGGTTATATAAATCAGGCTAACGGAAGGTATACGGTTGCCTGGCCGGGAACCACGATCGGAGCCCAGTTCGTCGAAAGCGGTATCGGTTTCGCCGCTCGCGGTGTTGCTGGCGATATCTTTACGATCACGGTTTTCAACGAGAACGAGAATCCCTGGGATTTCCGCATCGCGTTGAATAATGGAGCTATGACCAGCGGGACGGTCAGCATACCCGTCGGAGCCAGCTTCACATTCTCGGTGGTTATCACCGCGCCAGTTACTCAGTTCTCACTATTTGTGAGTGGAGTGCTGCCCCAGGCAGGCGACGACAGAACGGCCGAATACATTGTGGCACCAGTACCAGTACCGGAACCTGCCAGCTTATTGCTGTTGGGAACTGGTCTAGCCGGAGCTGCCGGAATGGTCCGCCGTAGGTTTCGCAAGTCAGAATAGGTGACCCGCTTTAGTTAGGGTTGCCCCAGAAGCCGCTCGCAGCTTAAGGCGGGCGGCTGGGGGGAAAGTCTAGATGTACACAAAACCAATGATTCTTCCCTTGGACATAGATGGCAAGATTTACGCCCTGCAAGACGAAAGGGGCAATACCATCGGAACAGGCACGCGCGAGGTTTGTGAGGTCTTGCTTTACATCATAACCAAACCAGCCTCGCGCTCTGTCTCTGGTTCTTCGGTACGACTAGTTCCACCACGGCCTAATGTGCGGGCTGCTATAGCGATATAGCATCTGGGCCGGGCAGAAAATACTAGATTTAGCATTCATGATTCCCCTGCCTGGTCTCATCTGTCCACCGGCGCGTTTCGAGGAGTTCAATGATGAGTTCTGGCAGGGGAAACGCATTTGCGAAAACGCGCACGTGTCCATCATCAGAGCTTCTGCTTCTTCTTAGTAGCGGAGAACCGTCCTCGAAAACCGCTGCTGCGGGGATCAGTCGACACTTGGCTGATTGTGATTTTTGCGCTGCTGAACTCCATTTCCTCGCCACCTGTCCTACTGCCCAGGAACTGTATCAACCCGTTCAGATGCCTTCGCATCTGCGCAGACTGGCTGAAGATGTGTTTGCTGAGCGGACGAACGGTGCTGACGCAGGTATCCATAAGCTGACGGCGAACGATGCCCGTCGCAGAATTCTGGATCCTGGGGCGATAGCCTTCTGACAAGTAGGGTAGGCCGCTTGAATCGAAATAGGCTGCCTGAATTTCTGCCCGGATCAGGTTGTGACTCCAGCTAGCGGAAGAGGGATCCTCTCCCCGGCACCCTTGGCCTTTTTTGCGCAAAGTGAAAACCGTGAGAGAAACTCGCATCGGAACACTGAGAAGAGTATCGGGTCGATTGCGGCGCATGTTGGGCGGCCACGATGAAGAGAAGCCTGTCGCGCTGCCGCGCTTGCTTATCGTCGACGACGAAGAGTCGATCTGCTTCTCAATGAGTGAGTACTTTCAGCATCACGGGTATCAAGTGGATACCGCACGAGACATGGACGAAGCTGAAAAGTTAATTGAAAACACTGCCTATAAAGTGCTGATTCAGGATCTTCGGCTGGGAGTCAACCGAAACCCCGATGGTCTTGAGATCATTAAGCTGGTGCATCGACGCTATCCTGAGACTCGAATCATCGTCCTTACTGCGTATGGTTCAGCCGAGATGGAAGACGAAGCAAGGCAGTGTGGCGCCGATGCTTTCCTCCGCAAACCGAAACCACTCTCTCAGGTAGCGCAAGTCGTTCAGGGTCTGTTGGAATCCCCACCCAAACAAGCAGCTAAATCAGCTTGAACGTAATCGGGCCAGTCCGGTTCCGATTAACTCATCCGCAACACTCTCTTTTATCACTAAACAAAGCGCCGAATGTTAGGCGTTATGATCCGCTAACAGCGAGGGCTGCTTCGTTTCTCGCTTTGTTTTAACCTAATCGTGATTAAGGCCAGTAGCCAAACTACTGGTTTGTTTCTGCCTTGAGTCACGCCGTTTGAGTTGCGGCATCAGTCGCTCCCTGCGGTTTCCATGCAGCCAGTAGTGCACCGGTGATCAGACACGCGACAAGCTGGTAGCTGATATTAAGCAGGTACAGCCCCATGTTGCGCTCTTCGAATACAACTGTTGCGAGCTGCGTCGTTGCTACAAATCCAAGCCACAGCCAAAATGCGGTTTGCATTCCGTCGGCGACACCCTTCGCTTTAGTGTATTGAATGAAATGCGCAAGGATGTAGACCAGCACCAGAGAAGAAAAGAACGCGAAGATGTACTCTTTTGTGTGGTTCTGACTGGCAACTTGATGCAGTTTTTCGGGAGACCATGCAATTAGTTCAATAAACTTGGTACCAAAGATCAATCCATACCATAGACCACCAATCATGAAGTGTATGACGGCGGCGACGAAGACGGCTAGGTAGTTTATCTTCATTTAGTTTCTCCTTGGCTGGGGCTAGTGGAATCCAAAGATCGTTCTCTGCTTAAAGAAGTCTCAATTACGGTAGACCTTTTCACGATGTGTCCTTCTTGAGAATTGCGGAAATCTTATGAGTATTGGGAAGAGTTCAGTATTGCGCTCTTTTGACCAGACCTAGGGTAGGCGAATCTTATACCCTCGAATGATTAAAGCAAGCTTGAGTTTGATGCTACTCAATGAAAGTCATGTGAGGCAGCGGCTGCCACCTTAAATGAGAGTGGTCTAATCTTTCTGGCTTTGACGGAAACTACGTTGTCCTGGTTTTGCAAGACACCTTCAATTAGCAGAAAAGGGTGTTTTACCAGCGATAGACGGTTCTTATCGAAGAGTTGTGGCGTGATGATTATATTGCTGACTCCGGTTTCGTCCTCCAAAGTAAGAAACACAAATCCTTTTGCTGTTCCTGGCCGTTGCCGAACAATCACCCATCCGCCGACTATTACCCGCGAACCATTTCGCATTAAATAAGTATCCGTGGCTTTGGTAGCGCCGAGCTTTCTCAGTTCATCACGATGAAAAGCTACCGGATGCTTTCCAATGGTTAACCCCGATCCACGAAAATCCGCATCCATCCTTTCAGTCACCGTCATTGGCAACAGTGGCGAATTACTGTCCTGCTCCTGAAGCTCCTGATAGAGCGGTCCCGGAGAGCGCGCAACTCGCTCGACTTGCCATAAAGCATCTCGACGATTAGGGGGCTTGTCCAACGTCTTTCCAATGTCCAATGTCGCAGTTTGAGTCCTGATATTTGTCTTCGACTTGGGACCTTGGCCTTTGGACTTTGAACTTCCTTCACTTTGAATAAAATTCAGCGCCCCCACAGCAGCCAACTTCCTCAACTCATCTCTGCGCAACTCCGGCACTCGATGAGCAAGATCGTCAATGCTTAAGAAGGGAGACTTATCACGCTCGTGAACAATCGCTTGACCTGCTTGCTCACGCAGGCCTTTCACGTATATCAACCCGAGCCGGAGGACGAGGTGCGGAGACGAGGTGACGCGGTGATACGGGGAAATGGTCTTGGTTGTATGACTCTTCATGGGAGTCAGGTTCTGCATAGAACTCTCCGCGTCTCCCTCTCCCCCCATCTCCGCGTCAGGAGCGTTCTCCTGCTCAATCGTACATAACCACTCCGACCGCATCACATCAGCAGGTCTCACTCTTAATCCATGACGCTGCGCGTCTTTGATCAACGTAAAAGGCTGATAGAAACCCATCGGCTGATTGTTGAGAATCGCAGCAGTAAACGCTGCCAGGTAATGGCACTTTAAATAAGCGCTGGCATACGCGATTAAGGCAAAACTAGCCGCATGCGACTCGGGAAAGCCATACAGCGCAAACGAAGTAATCGACTGCACGATCTGATCCTGAGCTTTAGCTGTAATTCCATTGCGAGCCATACCGCGACGCAACTTAACTTCGATCTCTTTCATACGCGCCGCAGATCTTTTGAAGCCGAACGCTCGGCGCAACTCCTCTGCTTCACCTCCGGAAAAATCGGCGCAGATCATCGCCATCCTCAACAGTTGCTCCTGAAATAAAGGTACCCCTAACGTGCGCTTCAGTGCCGTCTCAAGAGAGGGGTGAGGATAGGTAATCTCCTCACGTCCTTGTCGTCGTTTGAGAAAGGGATGAACCATGTTACCGACGATTGGCCCCGGCCGAATAATCGCCACCTGGACCACAATGTCGTAAAACTTCTCCGGCCTCAGTCGCGGCAAACAAGACATTTGGGCTCGACTTTCCACCTGAAACATTCCAATCGTGTCGGCCTTCTGCAAAGCGTCGTAAACGGTCGCGTCATTTTGCGGCAGCTGGGCCAGATGAACTTCTTCCTTATAAGCAGTGCGGATTAACTTAATCGAATCTTCCAACACTGCCATCATGCCGAGCCCGAGCAGGTCAACTTTAATCAATCCCAGGTCAGCACAATCTTCCTTGTCCCATTGCACTACAACTCGTCCGGGCATGGCAGCGGGCTCGAGCGGTACTACTGCATCGAGCTGTCCCTGACAAATCACCATGCCTCCGGAATGCTGTCCCAGATGGCGCGGCAGATCCTGGGCCATTTGATAGAGCTCGAAAAATTTTCTAATCCGTGGGTCACTCAAGTCCAGACCGGCATCGCGAAATTGTCGCTCGGTAGAATCCTTTGGATCTTTCCATTCCCACGTGTGTACCAATCCCGACAGTCGGCCGAGTACCTCATCATCAAACCCGAGTACTTTCCCCACTTCGCGAGCAGCCGATCGTCCACGATAAGTGATCACGTTGGCAGTCATCGCCGCGCCGCGTTTTCCATATCGCTCATAAACATACTGAATGGCCCGCTCACGATGATCACCACTGGGAAGATCGAGATCGATGTCCGGCCATTCGCCACGTTCTTCAGAAAGAAACCGTTCAAACAAGAGTTCCATTCCGACCGGATCCACTGCCGTGATTCCTAATGAGTAGCAAACGGCGCTGTTGGCGGCTGAACCTCGGCCCTGGATCAAAATTCCCTCCTGCTTGCAGAAGCGAACTATGTCCCAAACGATCAGGAAATAACCTTCCAGTTTGAGCTTTCCAATTAGTCTTAATTCACGATCAATCTGTTTCCAGGCGTGCTCGTAACTCGGTCGACCATTATTTCCGTCGTAACGAGATCGCGCGCCTTCCTGCGTGCGCTTGAGCAGAAACGAGGCCATTGTTTCCCCCGCCGGCACGGGATATTTAGGAAACTCATACCCGAGATCTTTCAACGTGAATTCCAACCGCGATGAAAGTTCCAGGGTGTTGGCAATTGCCTCGGGAAAATCTGCAAACAGACTTTCCATTGTCTTAGCCGGCTTCAAATGACACTCGCTATTGGTCGCAAGCAACCGACCGGCGGTTTCAAACTGCACATGATTTCTTAAGCAGGTGAAGACATCGGCGAGTTCGCGTTGGGCCGTGGTTGCATGGCACACACCGTTGGTGGCGAGTAAGGGCAAGCGCAAGCGTTGAGCCATTTCAGTTACCAGTTGATTGCGGGCCTCTTCCGCACGATTGAAATGCCGTTGCAGCTCGGCATAGACATTCCCTTTGCCGAATACTTCAATCAGCCATTCCGCGGAAGACTGAGCATTGCCGGCATCACTCAGTGGGCCATCTTCTACACCGGTCAGACACACCAGACCTTCCGCATGCGCCGCCAACTCTTCAGCGGTGACTGAACATTCACCCGGCAGTGCATGCTTAGGCACACGTAGTTTCATCAATGTGATCAAGCGGCAAAGATTCTGATATCCCGTGCGATTGCGGACCAGCACCGGAATAGTGACGACTGAGTTATGTCCAAAGTCCAACGTCCAATGTTCAACGTCTGATTGGGCCTCATGACTTTGGACTTTGGACCTTGGTCTTTGGACTTGCTTAAGACTTTGGATCTTGGACCTGGGACTTTGGACTCTTACTGATATTTCGGCGCCGATGTGTGCCTTCATTTCGTTTCTTTCTGCAGCCAGGTGAAAACGCGGCGCCCCATAAACACCATTGCGATCGAGCAAAGCCATTGCGGGCATTTGATATTTCGCGCCCGCCGCAATCAAGTCTTCCGGAACTGAGGAGCCCTCGAGAAAGCTGAACGCAGATCGCGCATGCAATTCAACGTAAGGCATTGCTTTAGTCGTAACTTCCTTCAACGAACCATGAACCATTTGCCAGTTCGCGATAGATTCTATAAAGCGCTTGAGTGGAACCACCTGGTCGGCTATTAACACTCGTGGCCCCTCTACCACTTTCGACGGCCACATCCCACTCGTCTCTCGCCCAGCTATCGGAACGCCACCACTCACCGGTCGTGCGCCACGGGCCAGCAAGCCGCACAACTCTTCCATAAACGCTCAACTTTTTGCTCCAGGCACTAACCTGCGTCGGATACCCATTCGTGGCCTCAACCATGGCACGCAAGGGCGGGCGAAAAGCGCGAAAACCAAGCAGGCATTGCTGTGCGTTAAAGCACGACTGACGGCTCTGTTTACGATCGCGCTTATTTTTCATTTTTCCTTTGAGGACGAATCTCTTAATGCGAAAGGCATCCGGGCGATGAGTATCAATTAACTCCGGAGCGCCAACATTCTCTGCTCCCAGCAATTTGGCTAACCGTAAGAGTGTGAGTTCCAGCTTTTCAGGTTCCGGCGCTAAGGGAATAAACAATCCATTCTGCAAAAAGCGCGGCTTGACGGGTTCGCAACTAATTGACACCCCGCTGACGGCCGATGCAGGTGGATGCATCTCCGTATCGAGCAACAACAACTTCAGAAAAATTTTGTTGTCGCGCATGGGGTGGGGAAGATTTAAAACACGTTCGTGCACCTCGAGATTTTCAAGCTTCAGTTGCACACGCAATTCATTCGTGGCCAGCGCATAAGCATTCAGCATTGCGCAGAGTTGATTGAGCAAGCGGGCAAAGATGAAAGAAAGTGGTTCGAGTTCCGAGAGGGGATAATCAAGCTCGAGCGAATGCGCAAAAACAAGCGCCGGCTGTTTTAATTTTAATTGACGCTCGGTTTTACCACCCACAAGTTGCTGGAGTTTTACACCTGCCTGGCCCAAGCGTTCGGAAATGCCGCTCACCGGCAATGCGGCAAATTCGCCAAAAGTTTCTATGCCCCAAAGACGCAACGTCTCTAAAATTTCATCGAGCTGACGCTGGTCCAACGTCAAATGTCCAAAGTCCAATGGCTCCAGCTGCTTTGTCCCTGACTTCGATTTTTTTATTAACGCCTGGGCTTCTGACTTTGATTGCGTTGTAGTTTGTAACGGGGCTTCTGAGTATGTTTTTGTTCCTCCCTTCGAATCTGTTTTCGCTTCTGTTTTTAAATTTGAGATCTGAGATCTCAGATTTGAGATCGGAATACTTCCCAAGCCCGTGAGCTCTTCTCCGGGTGAAATAAAACTTATTCCCCGGTAAAACTTCGCCGCAAAAATTGCCGCATCCGGATTGGCCGCAATCGCAACGTTCACCTTACATCCCAATCCTCCAGATTTTTTCTCGGTAGCGGCACGTCTTGCTATTTCATTTGCCAACTCGTAGGCCGAGCCAAAAAGAAGCTCACACCCTTCAACGTCGATAACTACGGTCCAGCCTTCGGTCTCTTCCACCAACGGTGAAAAGGCATAAGCGAAATCGGCCAACGACACGTCAGCGCCAATATTTTTTGCGTGAATACAAGCAAACATAATCTTGTAGGACAGGCATTTCCTGCCTGCGACCCCAACGGCTTTTTCAAGCAAATGGAATCGATGGCCAAGACAGGCAGGAATGCCTCTCCTACAGGACCGCTGTCAACGGAACGAAGATTAACGAAAATCAGCGAAAATTGTCAAGGCGTGTTCATCAAGTCTTGAGGAGACGTAGTTTTAATGAGAAATTCCGGCTGTAAAAGTGTTGATTCGCTCGCCGGCAATTACCGGCTTTTGCCGCTCGAGACGGAGTTGCGTTCCCGTAAGCAGGTGGGAATGAGAAGGAGTTACGCGAAATTGAGCAGTAGAGCCAATGGCGGCTGGAAACTTATCAGTGGCACCTAAACCAGATCGCAAACTCGTGGTAGACCACGTGTCAGTACTACTAAACATTTTCAGAGTGAGCGAAGCACAGGATCGCACACACGAATCCTGGGCAATCACGACAAAAGTCGTAGCAGTATTTTCCACTACGCGACGAAATCGATACCACCAGGATGAAATAATGCGTCTCGAGTCCTGAGACGGCACCTCGCCCAGATCCAGGAACACCAAACCAAAACCGCCTCCCTGCAACAACAGATCAGTAGCTTTGAATGCATGCTCGAGTTTGGAACTACAACGCATCCACAGCACGCGATCTAAACAAGCTCCTGCGCTCGCCGCCGAAGCTGGGTGGAAAGAATCATTTGTATCAACTACCGCACAAACTTCTTCGCGACTAGTCGCCTCAGCCAGGGTAGAAAGAATCAAGGTGGTCCGTCCGGAAGAGGCCGGACCATAGATCTCGGTAATCGCGCCGCGCGGTAAACCTCCGCTCAGCGCATCAACTTCCGCAATCCCCGTTGGTAATACTGCTGTCGGAAGCTTTTCGCGCGGCTTGATTACCGCCCCAAAACGACTGGTTAACTCGGATTCGAATTGGGCTTTTGAAAATGCAGCTTTCATGATCGTTAGTAAGCAAACAGCGAACAGCTAAACAGCGAACAGCGAACAGCGAACAGCCAGAGGGAATGTTTGGTTTCTGTGCATGGTACTTGGAGCTTTGTACTTGGAGCTTTGTACTTTGGAACTTTGAACTTGAAACTTTGCACTTGAACTTTGAACTTTGGGCCTGTAACGGGAACAAAGAATTTCTGTGTTCACTGTTTGCCGTTTGCTGTCTTCTCTGGCTGTTCGCTGTTTGCTGTTCGCTGTCTGCTCCTTTTCTGGCTGTTTGCTGTTTGCTTTCTTAGTTGACGCACCCCGCTCCATTCGTTAATATTCGCATGATTTTCGCTGGTCACCGAAAATCTAACACACTGCTCGGAGTGAAAACAAGAGAGGAAACTGTAATGGCAGTAACTGCGCGCCAGAAACACGTCTATGAGTTCATCGCGAGATACCTGGAGGCAAACAAGCAGCCACCCACGATCGCTGAAATCGGCAAGCACTTCAAAATGAGTTCTTCGGCAAGCGTTCACAGCATCCTGGCGGCGTTAGAACGCGAGGGCCTGATTAAGAGAATTCCGAATGTCAGTCGCGGTATTGAACTCATTCCTCAGGATGAAACCGGCAGCGATACCGAAATTCCTCTGCTTGGATTGGTAGCCGCGGGGCAACCGATCGAAGCCATTCTTTCCCACGACACAGTTGCTGCGCCTCGCGACATGATTGGTCGCGGACGCACTTTCGCGCTTCGCGTGCGCGGCGATTCAATGATTGAAGAAAAT
>JBGTLE010000403.1:0-17139 GCA_041744295.1 Pyrinomonadaceae bacterium
CCATGTACTGTCCCACCTGTGGTTCGGAAGAACGCCAACTTAGCCAATACTGCCGGGCGTGTGGAACCGACCTGCGCAACGTTCGCATAACGCTCGAACGACCGGATGCAGTCACAGCGTCGGCTGTCACCGCGCGAGATCACATCAGTCGCGCCATTGCCGATAAGATTCGGGAGGCACAATCGGCGAGTGAGCTTCACAAAGTTGCCGAAGACGTTCTGCCGGAAATTGAAAAATTCCTGGAATCACCAGAAGAGAAGCGACTCCGACGAGTGCGAGCTGGAGTCGTCATGTCATTCATCGGCATCGGAGCAATATTGGGAGGCGTTCTCGCCAGTCTGCAGGATCCGAGTTTAATGGTCCTGGTCTTTCCTGGGGCGATCGCGTTCTTCATCGGCTTAGCGGTGATCATTAATGGACTGATGTTTACGGTGACCAGGAAGGGCTTGCCAAATCGTTCGACCGGAGACTTCGTGCCGCCGCAGTTGGAGGCTACTCGGACCCAGGGAACGCTGGATACTGCGGACTTTTCACCCGCTCAATCTTTACCTGCCTCGTCAGAACCCCGGCCGCTTGCTGTTTCAGTGACGGAACACACCACCAAACACCTCGCCGACAAGCACTGACTCTTCAAAACCCAGGCTCTCAGTCTGAAGCAGATTTGCAGGTCCGGTCGCTTTGCAGTCGGGAAGGGTGGTTTACCCACGCCCAAATAGCGGCAAAAAAAGCGGTGGTAAACCACCCTTCCTAACCTGCAATCCTACCCAACTTGCAAAAACATATGTGAAATATCTGGGTACGCCTAAGATGAAAAATCACGTATGTCCCTGAACGGTTTCTCGCTATCGGAAAAATCCGGACGATAATAGTGTGCGGCGCCATCGTACTCCTGCATCCACCCTTCATCCATATTCAAATCTTCCAGCCCCGAAATCGCCCGCAGCCATTCGTTCTCGGTGATTCGTCGTGAAAGCAGGACGTAGCGCTGGTTCGAACTCGCCTGATGAATTGGATAGTACTGGGCCATCAGCGAGATCGTAGCGCGCGGACTCAGTTCGTCCCGGATCCATTCCAGCGATTCGCGTACGCCGGCAATATCGTTCGGCAACACCAGCAGCCGTATCACGAGGCCGCGTTTGAGCAAGCCATCTTCGTCAAACACGAGGGCCTCGCCGGTTTGCCGATACATCTCCTTGATTGCCGCGCGCGCGTGTACGTTGTAATCCCTGACCTTTGAATACGTGTAGCCCGCTTCACTCTCAGAATATTTCAAATCCGGCAGAAAGACATCCACCACTCCCTCGAGCAGTCGCAGAACTTCGACAGAGTCGTATGAGTTTGTGTTGTAGACGATGGGAAGTTTCAAACCCTGTTCGGCGGCGAGCAAGATCCCGCGCGCCATCTGCGGAGCAAAGTGAGTCGGCGAAACGAAGTTGACGTTATGACAACCTCGGGCCTGCAGCTCCAACATCATCTCAGCCAGCCGTTCGTGCGTAACTTCGTTCCGTAGTTGTTCTTTGTGCGTTTGTGAAATCTGATAGTTCTGGCAGTAAACACAACGCAGGTTGCAATTGCCAAAGAAGATGTTGCCCGCGCCGCGCGTGCCTACCAGCGGCGGCTCTTCGCCGAAGTGTGCAGTGTAAGAAGAAACAATGGGCAGTCGCCCTGAATAGCACGCGGCCAGCTCATTGGCGAGGCGATTGTTCAAGCAGTCACGCGGGCAGACCGTGCAACTCTCCAGCAGCTTCTCGAGCGACTCGACCCGGCGCGTTAGTTCACCGGCGGCGAGCAATCTCAAATAAGAGGGTTCCATCGTTCCCATCAATTACGGATGTCTGCGAAAGTGTACGAAGTGAGGTTTGTGGTGTTCAACGATCTCTGCCGGCGCGATGCGCCTGGTTTGTCGCCAGATGTAATCCATCTCCATGTGAATGGTGCTGAGCGCCAAACGCGCCTCAAATATTAAGAGCATGCTGCCGTAGAAGAGAAAGCAGGCGCCCGTAAGACCCAACACGACCGGCAGCAGCGTGTAGCGGCCCGTGAGCGCCACGATTCCGATGGCCACGCTGGTGGCGACGAACATTCCTAACCCGAAATAAAAGGTGACCATCGAGCGTTGCAGGATTCGGGCACGGCTGGTCAACTTGTCGAGCTGTTCAAAAATAATTGCTTGTCTTTCCCGAGCACTTTCGTTGCCACCGGCCTTCTCAGCAATCTCTTCCAGTTTGTCAGACAAAGCGCGCACGCGATCGACGACTCTGCCGAGGCGGGCGGAGGTAGAGAGAATCATGCTGCCGCAGGCGGAGATCAACACCGCCGGCGTAATCATCGCCGTCAGGACGGCAATCGCTGATGACATTTGATCCATCACCGGCTGTATTGCGCGAATATGGAGAAAGAATGCGGCGGTGAGGGATTGTTGATGTTGGATGTCAGATGTGAAGAAGTCAGTTGTCAGTGGTCCGTTGTCCGTCGTTTTCCTAACCCGACTAAACCTGGCTTTCTAAGAGACCCTGGCGACGCGGACAAATGAACAACTGACAACGGACCACTGACAACTGACTTCTTCACAAACAACCAGCTCCGACATCTACTTCGTCTTTTCCACCGCCAGCGTTCGCACGTAGTTCACCACCTGCCAGCGTTCTTCTTCAGTTAGCTGCTTCTCGCGACCCGGCATGATGCCGGGAATGCCGAGCGTAACCTTCCAGAAAATTTCACCGTCAGTGATCTTGGTCATTCGTTCCTTATTCGAAAGGTCGGCGGGTTTGCGTCGCAGCTTTGGCAAGTTCTCTTCATTTCCGGCACCAGTTTCGCCATGACAGAAAACGCAGTTTCCTTTGCGAGCCAGGTAAAACTCCTTCCCTTTGGCTACCGATTCTTCAGAGGTCGCCACCGGGTTCTTCGTCTGGTCGGCATCGGGAGGCAATTCCCAGTGGTTTTTTGAGAAGTCTTGATCGGGTGGCGCCACTCTCGGGCCATCAGGTTTTGGTGGTGGGGTGATCTTATTAGTCGATGAAGGCTGTGGGTCCTGGTTCGGCCCCTGGCCGAACGATTGCAGCGCCAACGCCAGGAGGATCACCGCAATAGGAACGAGAACCGCAAGTTTGTTGAACCTAAACATTGAACAAGCTCCTTATAATTTCTGCTTTGGCGGTTCACGCAGCTTTGCGCCTGCGTCTCACTGGGGCTTTCTTCTTGACCGGAGCGGCGGACTTCGCGGGCGCAACCTCCTTGGGTGCGGTCTGCTTCTTGATGAAATCAAGGACCATTTGCTGGGGAATGTCTGCGCGCAAGACCACTTCGCTTTCTTCTGCCGTTAGCGTCAGCGCCTTCAGCGCATTCTGTGCTGTCGGATCCGGAATGGATTTGGCTTGGGCCAGGAGTCCCGACAAGAGATTCCTCATGATCTTCGCCGTGTCGGGATTGTCGGCGTGCATCGCTCCGCGCAAGACGAAGTTAGCAGCTTCCATCGTCAAGGCCACATAGAAATCGCCCAATTGAGATTCACAGCGCGCGGTCCTCGCCGCAGATTCAGTACCGCGCATACCGAAACTTTTTGCAAACGCGCTCCAAGGCGAACCCGCGGCGCTAATCAGCGCGTTGGGATCGCGTAACAGGGAGTTCAAGCTCTCGGCTGAGATCTGGCCCGTGCCTTCGCTGGCATCAATCGCTGCTTTCAAGTATCGCGGACTTCCAATTGCAATGGTCGTGGCATTAAGCGCAACGATTCCCATTTCCGTATAAGACTTCAGGATCGGATTCTTTTCCGCTTCCTTCACGATGGGGTCAATCGTCATCAAGCTGAGAGTCTTAGAGCCGTACTTTTCTTCGCGTAGCTTGTCTCCCGATGCGAGCTTCGCCAAAGTTAGCAGTGAGTCCGCACTGAAATCGCCACCTGTAATTGCCATCATCTCCGGCAGGTTAAAGCTGAGGTCGGCCTCGGGTTTACGAAAGCGCATTGCGATCACGAGGTATTCGATTTGCGATGGATCGATGCCGACGTTCTGTTTTATCTCTGTGAATGCTTGTCGCATGCCCGCGAGATCTTTCTCCGGCATCAGCCTGGGCGCGGCTTCATTCAATATCCGTTGCGGGTTGAGGTAAATGAGCGTGTCCGCCTCGGGAAGGATAGCGAGTGTGCTGAGCACCGTTTGCCTGATGGCCGGTTCTCTTGCGGGGGCAGTCAGGGCAGCCTGAGATAGTGCGGTGGTGCTGAGTACTAAAAGCGCCAGTAGCAGTCCAAGCGGTTGATTCAGTTTTTTCAATGGGATAAGCCTCCGTTGCAGGTTTAAGCGCGGCGTTATATTCACACAGATGCGAGCCGCGCGTCACGAGATTAGTTAAAGTTGGTAGTGATGCGGAGTTTGAGCTCTGCAAATGAGTGCTGCGTAAAAGTCATAAGGTCAATGCCACCTCGCGGGTAGCGGGTGGGACTGGGCTAGTACTACGACAGGGAATCAGAGGGTGTCGAGTTCTCTTTTGGTAAGGTGATTCACCACATTCCCGGTATTGAGCGTGGTTGCGGGTTCAAATAGCAGCACGTGACACTCTTCATCGGCGACTGGACGATGCTCGATACCACGAGGAACGACGATCATTTCACCTGCTTCCAACCAGGTCGCCTGATTGGAATCGTGCTCTGATTCGCGATACTCCATGCGAAAGCGTCCTTTCACGACCAGAAACAACTCGTCTTCCACATCGTGATGGTGCCAGGTAAAGGGCCCTTTGAACTTCACTAGTTTGACCAGTTGGTTATTTAGTTCGCCGACGATCTTTGGGCTCCAGTATTCATCAAACAAGGAGAGTTTTTGAAGAAGATTTATCTTGTCCATGCGTTCTGCTTTCCGTGTCAGAAGTCAGAAGTCAGATGTTAGATGTTCGAACGTGCCGGCCTTCTTAAGAGATCGCAAGGAACATTCAACGCTCGGGAGAAAAACAACGGACAACTAACTACGGACCACTGAGACAAATCAGTTTGCGTAAATCGCATCGAGTAGTTTCGCCAGTCGGAATCCTGCCTTTGCCGGCTGCTGCCGCACTACCTCCCGGTTATTAGTTTCATGATTAACTGGGTGCGCAATATCGTAAACGATCTGACTTCATTCTGGCTGTCTGCTGTCTGCTGTTCGCTGTTTCCTGTTTGCTCGCTTCACTTCATCATCATCAGCGCCGCCATCGTTTCAATGCCGTCCCAAAGATTTTGGATGCGGATGTTCTCATTCTCAGCATGCTGATTGTTGTCGTAGTTTGCGATCGGCACCGTGATTGTCATTGTGCGCAAATTCTCACTGATGATTGATAGGGGTAGACTGCCGCCAGCCGTTGGCAAAGTTACTACACCCTCGCTGGTAGTCCCCTTCACAGCTTCGATAACCGCTTTCGACAGCGGCAGGTCCATCGGCGTGCGTTCCGCGTTATAGCCTCCCAACCGATGGCGCACATTCGCGATGAAGGGGTATTTCGTTCGCTCTTCATCTGTCGGCTCGCGATCGATAACGTGAAAGCCCTGTTTGCGAATGTGCGCAACCAGCTTCTCAAACTGCCGTTGGTAGTCGTTGCCTCTTACCAAACGCAAATCGAGGACGGCGGTCGCGGTCGTAGGGATCACATTTCGCGCCAGGTCCCCGACGTCACCACTGCTCATGCCGTTAATATTGAGTGATGGTTCGCTGATCAGTTCCAGCAGAGTCTTGCCCGCGTTTTCAGTGCGAGCTAAGCCCAGTTGAGTTTTAAGTTCGTCGTCGTTCCGAGGCGCCGCCGCGATAGCTTGTCGCTCAGCTTCACCTAGCGGCGCTACGTCGTCATACCATCCGGCAATCGTCACGCGACCGGTGTCGTCCTTCATCGAACTCAACAGCTTTGCAAGTGTCAGCGCCGGGTTCGGCGACCAGTTCCCATAATGACCGCTATGCAGCGGTCGCTTGGCGCCATATACCGTGACGTCGACATTCGTATCGCCACGGACTCCGAACACAACCTGCTTTCGTCCGGATTGATGCACCGGCCCATCGCAGATTAGCCAGGCGTCGGCTGCAAGCAAATCTTTGTTCGCCTGCAGGATCTCGGCGATGTGAGGCGAGCCTGCTTCTTCCTCGCCGTCGAAGAAAAACTTTAGGTTTGAAGTCGGCGTAACACCACTCTTGCGCAGCGCCTCGACCGCGGCGAGGATGACCATCACGCCTGCCTTATCGTCCGACGCCGAACGCGCGTACAGACGCCATTCGGGATTGATGGAGTTAGACGGCGCCGGCAGCGAGACGTTGACGCCCGCTTTCTCAAGCGCAGCCGAACGAAACACCGGTTGCCATGGCAAGCTGCCGGTCCATTGTTTGGGATCGGTGGGCTGGCCATCGTAGTGCGCATAAAGCACCACCGTTCGCGTCGCTCCCGGAACAAGCCACTCGCCGTAAACCGCAGGTGGGGCTTTGGGATCCTTGGCTTTCAAGAGGCGCGGGTTGAGGTCCCGTCGTTTCATCATTTCGGTGAGGTGGGCGGCGTTTCGGAGAATATTTTCAGTGTCCGAGGCGACGTTTGGAATTGCCAGAAACTCGACGAACTCCTGAAGCAGCCGATGTTCGTTTGACTCGCGATAGTTTCTGATAGGGCTTTGTTGTGCGACGACTAAGGACGCACCAAGAAGCAGCAGAACAAGCAGGATTGTTGGTTTCATACGTCGTCCGAATTCTCTGGAGCTTTCGTTAAAGAATTGTTGCTAGATATCTTGCGGCTCAGCCGCGTTCCAGCCTATGGCGTACCGAGCTTTCCTTTCAGTTGCGGCTCTGTTTTTTGAGCGGGAACCGCTGAGGCGTAGCCTCACAAAATTGCGATGCTTCCCGGTAAGCCAAAGGCTTTCCGCAAGGGAGGCGGCAAAGCCGCAGTGATGCACCTACTTCAAAATTTCGTCAGTCTCAGAAGCTTGTTGATTGGCGTTGACATGAATCTGGCCTGAGGCTGAGCTGATAAAGAAGTGACGTCCCGCGCGGCCACCTGTTCTATCAGGGTCGGCCGTGCAGGTGTAACCGGCCGGCTGCCGCGTTACTTTCAAATCGAGCACATAATCTTTGATCGGCTTGTTCATCGAAAAGCGCCCATCCAGATAACCACGTTTGGTCAGTTGATCGATCGTCCCAAACTCGCCGGCGTTACTCACACTGTAGGCCTGCTGGGCCATCGATAATGTGCGTAGGTATGAGATCACAACTGCTTCATCGGCGCGCGCAAGCGACTGTTGCACCCCGGCCGTGTACTGCTGGCAGGAGAGGGTGGTTAGACAAGCGACCAACACGACCGTTACCGGTATTTTCATTAGGCGCGTCTCCTCTTAATGAATCGGTCCAGGCAAACAAACTGAGAGGCAAAAGAGCGCTCAACTCACCCGCCACCCCAAGGTCGTACTGACCTCATGATCTTGCGCCGTCCGCATGATGTAGATCCTTGACCTCAGGATAACGAAAGCAACTGTAATCGTGATCGTTAACCATGCCGACTGCCTGCATGAATGAGTAGCAGATGGTAGACCCGACGAACTTAAATCCCCGGCGCAACAACTCTTTGCTGAGGTGATCCGACAGAGGCGTACGCGCCAGGATTGCGGATCCGCGTTTTCGATTGAGGGGCTCGCCATTGACGAAAGCCCACACATACTTGTCGAACGATCCGAACTCGCGCTGAACTGCCAGGAAGGAGTTTGCGTTTTGAATCGCAGCCGAAATCTTCAGACGATTTCGAACGATGCCTTCATCGCTAAGCAGCGTCGCGACCTTCCTGTCACCGTAGCGCGCGACCTTTGCCGGATCAAAATTATCGAAAGCGACGCGATAGGCAGCGCGCTTCTTCAGAATTATTTCCCAGCTAAGCCCTGCTTGTGCGCCTTCAAGAATGAGAAACTCAAACAGTCCGCGATCGTCATGCAACGGCACTCCCCATTCGGCGTCGTGGTAGGCACTTGAAAGCTCAGTCCTGGCCCAGGTGCAGCGCTTCAACATGGGCCTATGTTAGCAGGTTCGTGAGGAGTGTTCAGCGAATTAATTAGCCGCAGATAAACGCCGATAGCAAGGATCTGAAAAGAGAGAAACAGTTCAAGAGAGAACAGTTCCGCTTCGCACGCAACTAACAGTTTTTGCAGATCCGTCTCATCCGCGTTTATCCGCGGCTAAGTTATCTCACCGCGGCTACGTTTTCTCTTCCGCATGCTCGTAGTTGCCCAACCGCCCGGCCAGACTCGCGACGATCGTGATCAGTTCATGCGCCTCAACGGGTTTCGGTACGTGTGTGTTGTACCCGGCCAGGATCGCTCGCATGCGATCCTGTACGCGAGCGTACGCGGTGAGTGCTACTGCCGGGAGGCGTTTTTGTTTGCCGGCCTCGGACCTTCGCACTTTGCGCATCAGCTCGTATCCATCCATCCCCGGCATCCCAATATCGGCAATCAGCACGTCGAAGTCATTTTGCTCGAGCGCCGCCAGTGCCTCGATGGCGCTGCTAAAGCTCTTGACGTGGGCGCCGTGTTGAGTCAGTTCCATCGCAATCAAATCTAAAGCGTCGTTCTCATCGTCTACCACGATGAGATTCAATCCTTCCAGGTTGGCATTTTCAACTACGCTTTCGTGGAAGCTGGAAGAGGCCTGCTCCAATATTTCCGGCTTTAATTCACCCGTCGGCAGTGGCAGTCGCACCGTGAAGATCGCGCCCGACTCATTCGGACGGTTGTCGGCGGTAATTATGCCGCCGTGCAACTCGACGAGATGGCGAACGATAGCGAGGCCGAGTCCCAGGCCGCCATGTGTCCGAGTCGTTGAGCCATCCCCTTGTCTGAATCTTTCAAAAACATGTGGCAAAAAATCCGTGCCGATACCGGGTCCACTGTCGCCTACCTGAATCAATACATGAGTCGCTGTTTCGCTGACGCGTATTTCTACCTTGCCTCCCGGCGAAGTAAATTTCGCGGCATTTGAAAGCAGGTTCCAAATGACTTGTTGCAGCCGATCCCTATCGCCGGAAATCATGCGCAGCCCTGCGTCGATGATCGTTTCGATGCGGATTTCCTTCGCCTCCATCGCGGGTCGTACCGCGTCGAGCGCTCCATCCACAACCGTGACGAGATCCAGTGGCGCAACCTTCAGCTGCAACTTTCCGGTGATCACACGCGAGACATCGAGAATGTCTTCAATGATCTGTTTTTGCGCCCAGGCATTTCGTTCAATCACCTGCAGCGCATGATTTGCACTCTCCTGATCCAGCCGACCAGACTTAAGCATGCGCGACCAGCCGATGACCGCGTTCAACGGAGTACGTAGTTCATGTGACAGAGTGGCGAGGAATTCATCCTTCAAACGGTTAGCCTGCTCAGCGTCTGCCCGGGCGGCGCGTTCGCGTTTGAGGAGGTCGGCACGCTCCTGTTCTGACTGCCGTCGCTCGGTGATGTCGCGTTTGATGCCTACATAACCGAGGATTTCTCCGCTGCTGTCCCTGACCGCAAAAGCCGTTAGCTCGATGTCTAGCACCTGTCCGTCCCTTCTTCGGCCTTCGAATTCACCGCGATACTCACCGGCTGCGGCCAGCTCGCTTAGAACTTGCTCAAAGGTTTCCTTGCCCATGTGGATGGCGGGTGTTTGACCATAGATTTCGGCATCGGTGTATCCCAGGAGGTTAGCGTGGGCTGCATTCTGCTCGATGTAATGACCCTTCGGATCGACCATCGAAATAGCTTCGCTGGAATGGGTGAAGATCTCGCGATACAGAGCGAGCGGGAGGGCAGGAGTCTGCCGAGCCATTGAGGCGCCGGTTTTTTGAGTGTCTAATTCGCTGGCCACGGTTTCGCCTTAATCTAAGACTGCCAGGGGATGAAGGGGAGTTACCGGGGTAGAACCAGAGGGGATTGAATCAGGGGGGTGCCACTATCATAGACTGTGGCAAGGATTTCTCGCAAACGCGGGCGGAAAAATACTACACACATAGCCAGGTTTCGAGCAATGCGGAGCTTGGAGTGCGCCGACTTGTCGGCGCTTTTGTACCGACTCACCTCCACGGTCCGAAACGCCATTGCGTAGTTACTTGAAAGCGCCGATTGAAAGCGACGACGTGTCGGCGCACTCCAAAGGCTCCGCATTGCTCGAACTTTGAACGCCTGCTTCAGACTGCCACCAGTTACACAAATTTGACTTGCGAATCCTTTAGGGGTAAAAGCCTTCTGGCTTCCAAAATCATCTAAATCTACCCACCTCGCTTATCGCGCCGGAAGGCGGATAATTGTTTCGCACGTTTGATTTGAAAGGAGATCTAAATGGCTTTACGACTAGGCGATATCGCACCCGATTTCACGGCAGACACCACTGAAGGTCCGATTCAATTCCACGAGTGGATTGGCGACAGTTGGGCCTGCCTGTTTTCCCATCCCAAGGACTTCACTCCGGTCTGCACTACTGAGCTGGGTTACGTCGCAAAATGTAAGCCTGATTTTGATGCGCGCGGCGTCAAGGTGATCGGACTGAGCGTCGATCCCACTGACTCGCATAAGCGCTGGGCTGCCGACATCGAGGAGACTCAGGGCACGGCGCTGAACTTCCCAATCATCGCCGATCCCGGTCACAAAGTGGCGGAACTCTACGACATGATTCACCCAGAGATCAGCGACATCTTTACGGTGAGGTCGGTTTTTGTCATCGGACCTGACAAGAAGATCAAATTGATGATTACCTATCCGGCTAGCACCGGGCGAAACTTTGACGAGATCTTACGCGTGATCGATTCGTTGCAACTGACCGCAAAGCACAGTGTGGCGACGCCGGTAAATTGGAAGAATGGCGAAGACGTGATCATCGTGCCGTCGCTATCTGATGAAGCGGCGAAGGAGAAATTCCCGGGTGGTTGGCGCGCACCCAAACCTTATTTGCGGATCACGCCGCAACCCGGGAAGGAGACCACGGAAGCAGCGAAGAGCGGTTCGTAGTGACGACTTTCGCACCCTTCATACTGGCAGCATGGATGAACACCGTGCTGCCAGTTTGTTTTTGAAAGGAGTGTCCGCACATCAGACGGCTCAGCCGCATCGCGAGCCACGAGTCCATTGAGATCACACGAATCGTAAGCACGACGAATCGGAGAAACCCATGCGACAAATCGTTACCACTCGAAGCGGCGGTGTTGAGGTAATGGAGATCCGGGAGAAACCGGACTTGAAGCCCGGCCCAGGTGAAGTCCTGGTTTCGGTGAAAGCCGCCGGTCTTAACTTTGCGGACATCCTCGCGCGTCAGGGTCTTTATCCGGATGGGCCAGCCAAGCCGTGCGTGATGGGATATGAAGTTGCTGGAATAGTCAGTGGGGTTGGTGAAGGAGTGGACAACTCGTTCGTCGGCAAACCGGTGGTTGCGATGACTCGCTTTGGCGGCCAATCAGAATTGGTGACCGTCAAAGCAAACCAGGTGTTTGAGAAACCTGAGTCGCTTACCTTCGAACAAGCCGCAGCCATTCCGGTCAACTACCTGACGGCTTATGCGCTGCTTGTCGTCATGGGTGGACTGCAGGCGGGCGAGTCAGTTTTGATTCACAACGCTGGAGGCGGAGTCGGCCTGGCCGCGCTCGACATAGCAAAGAAGATCGGCGCCACAACTTACGGTACTGCGAGTCCGTCAAAGCATTCGTTCTTGAAGGAGCGCGGGCTGGATCATCCAATCGACTATCGCACGCAGGACTGGTTTCCGGTGTTGATGAATCTGACCAACGGCCGCGGCGTCGAGTTGATAATCGATCCCATCGGTGGCAGTCATTGGAAGAAAAGCTACAAGGCCTTAAGAAGCACGGGTAGATTGGGGATGTTTGGAGTTTCCGCGGCCTCAGCAAATGGGATCAAAGGAAAGTTGGGCCTGTTGAAAGCTGCAATACAGACGCCGTTCTTTCATCCGTTCGGACTGTTAAATAAGAACTGCGGCGTATTTGGGCTAAACCTCGGTCACATGTGGCATGAGCCGGAGAAGGTTGCCGAGTGGGTGACGGTGTTAATGGCGGGAGTGCAGGAAGGCTGGATCCGTCCTCATGTTGATCACGCATTTCCTTTTGCACGGATTCGCGACGCTCATACCCACATGGAATCGCGGAAGAACATCGGCAAGATTGTGCTGGTACCCTAATCTCTCCAAAGGCTCCGCATCAGTTGCAATCCCTTACTCCGTAAAAATGAATTGTTACAGAACACTTCGCGCCCCACGCCCAGTGTTTTCCCTTGAAACTTGGTTGGCATGAGCGTTGCCAAGTACCATTTCACGAAGGCTAACAAAAAGTTCTTTAGGAGGGACTCAAAAATGTTGTGGACGATTCTTGTAATCTTGTTGGTGTTGTGGCTGCTCGGATTCATCGGAGGTGTCGGCGGTGGACTAGTTCACCTTTTGTTGGTGATCGCTGCGGTCATCCTTGTGATCAATTTGATCGGCGGTCGCCGAACGACAATCTAGTTCTGTTCAAAATTGGGTTTAGAAGCCGGCTTTGGTCGGCCTCTTGAGGAGGCCCTGGTGGAAACACTGGAGCGTCCACAGCAGGCAACGTCTCTTCAGAAATGGAGAGGCGTTGCTGCGTTTAGACGGAGTGTTGAGTACCGCGGGTGCGTGGTAAGTTTCTAGTTTCAAGTTTGAGAATTCACCCAGTCAATTAATGTGACCCGAGACTTGAGACCTGAGACCTGAGACCTGAGACCTGAGACCTGAGACTTGAGACCTGAGACCTGAGACCTGAGACTTGAGACCTGGACCTGAGCTTGACACTTACCTGCCGCGACGAATCTGGCGGTCATTGAATGCGAAGATGAATGCGATGATCGTGGAATAAATTATGCCAAGAAAAACTGCGCCAAGGAGCAAGGCAAGGAACGCACCCAGAGCGATTTGTGACAGTGGCTGATTCTCAGTTCCCGGTTGACGCTGCACCCAGTGCGGTGCAAACAGAATCACCTGAGTGAAAAACAGACTGGCCGTAAACCCGTAAACGACGGCAATCGCCACTCCGGTTTTTAGCGCTCTCTTGAAGCTGGTCGGCCCTGCACGCCGCAGCTCCCTAATACCAAAAAGGATGCCGAGGATCTCGAGGAAGTTAAAGAAGATCCCGGCACCAACGCTGTGCAGGGCCGAAGCTGGATCGGGTACCAGCAAGTGAGCAAAGATCGTCCATGCTGCCACTCCCAGCGTAATCAACAATCCATACTTGAAAGCGATCCTCATCGTTTAGTCTACCTACAGTAGTCGCGATACTCGCGGCCTACTTTGCAGCCCAGAACGGCACGCGCACGTACCCTGTCGAAAAAGAGTCAGCCAGTTGAAAGTCGCGCTTAACTACCACAGCCGGATCAAAAAACCACAGACCGCGTTGCTCTTCCGGACCTTGGCGAGCGAGCCAGCCCCACGGCGGCCGCCCCATATTTATGCCGCCTACCTTGCCAAGGAATGCTGAGCCAATACTGCCAAGCGCAAACTTTCGCTCGCTTACAGTCGCATCAGAGCTCTTTAGCTTGATCACGATCTCGTAATCTTTCCTCGCGCCAAACATAGCGTCTGCTGCGAGCACCGCCGTTTTGAGTTTTGGGTCCGCAGGCTGAGCTCGCGGCCAAATAGTGGTCTCGAGCGGCAGCAGTTCGTATCCGATCGTTTTACCGTTTTTACTTTCAGGATTCTCAGCGCGGTCGGCAAGGCTATAAATTACGACTCTCTTCTTCGCGAGCTCTTTTTCGTCTGCACTCAGGGCATGGATTCCGTGGCCTTTAGGTTCGATGTAAAGCAACACGCTTTGGCCGGCTAATCTGAAGCTGGGAAAGTCTCCTGAGGTTTCGCTCACAGCGTATTTTTCGAAAAGATTGTGGGCCAACGTCTCGACGTACACGACGCGACCTTCGTCTGCGCCGTCGGACTTTGCCACCACCACCAGGCAGCCTTCCATATCATTCTCATGCGCAAGAGCTGTTTCTTCAGCCAGCCCGGTTGGATCGTATTTGCCTCCGCGCTTCGCACCTTCGCGGATTAGCTCACTCAGAATCGCACCCCTTCGTTCGCCACCCTTGTAGTCACGCGGGTGAAATACGGCATAGTGAATAAAGAAGTGTGTCGCGGTTTCTGCGACCGAATAGTAGACGTAGGCTTTTAACGGAAACCTCTGAAGTTCGGTATTTCGCCAGTTGTTGTCGCCGCGCCAGTCACCATCAAAGTCAAAGTTAGTGATGTAGTCGCTGCGGGGGTTGTCCCCAATTCCCTGATAGAAGACAGGCGCGAAGACACTCGCGATTTTATGATCGCGGACATTTTTGACCGTGAGGTTGGTAGGCAGAGATCCCTTCGAACGCGCCGTTGAACTGCTGGTAACGGCAAGCGCGGAAATGAATAGAAGAACCACAGCGCCAGGGAAGGAGAGGCGGGAAAGATTCATCGTGGCTGATCTATTTGATGAGTTCAAGAAGCACTATTTGAAGATACCGCCGACCTTCGAAGCAATATCACCCAACGCACCACCGCCACCTTCACCGCCGCCGCCCACCACATTATCAAGCTGACCCGCGATTGGTTGAGGCAGTCGGTCCTTTAAGAAACCAATTACCGTGGTTACTGCTGTTCGTGCCTGGTCCAAGGAGATTCCAGTTTTGGTTGCCACCTGTTTAATAAGTTCGTCCATTGTCTTTCTCCTTTTCTATCGAACCTTACTCCCAAGCAGCCGTCGCTTGTCCTTGCGCATCGTGCCAGTAGGGAACCCAGGCCAGCGTGACAATCTCGACTGCAATGTTAGCCTTCGTCGGTTTCAGACTTACGCTTTCCAACTGCTCGGTCTGTGGATCAAATGACTGCTCGAGCAAGGCAATCTGGGCCTTGAATTCTTCGTTCAACTCAGAGAGCCGCTGATTAATAGCTTCGATGTTCTCTTCAGCGCGACCCACATCCTGCGATTCTTTCAGCGAGCGACCCACGCCACGTACCGCCGTCGTGGCCCGGCCGAGTGTGCCGATGCTTACCGCCTTGCGTCCCATGAACGACGAAAGCAGAGTGGCGCCAAAGGAGATCGCAGTCTGCATCTTGCTTGAACTCGCTTGTTCTGTCTCGCGCTCTTTCGCATGCTCGGCTTTTCGCAAACGCTCCTCGAGCGTTGCGATCTTCGGCGCAAACTTCTGGCGCAGTCGCGCAACCGCATCATCACGTTTCTCACGAGCTGCTTGTTGCAGCCGAACGCGAAAGTCTCGTTCAGTCTCGCCCGGGTTTGAGCCAATGCTGAGACTCGGGCTTTGCAGTAAAGCTAGTTTCTGATTGCGATAAATCCAGTTCACAAAATCTTTCTTCCAGCCCTCGTAAGTTTTGGCTTTCAACGCCGGACCCGAGAGGTCGCCAAAGCGTCCCTCGTCGGCCGGAGTTTGTTCCAAATCAGCGACTGCGATCCCGGCTTTGGTCGCCTGGTCCCAATCGACCGGCACCGCGCCATCCGTGATCGTTGCGAGCATCGTGACTGATTCACTGGTCTCGATCTTCTTGTTGCTGAAACGCACCTCTGCCGAACCCAGCACCATCGGGTGGTAGATCAACGACGCGCCATTCACGTTGCTGCGCAAGGGAACGAAGTATTGCGAAACTTCCGGTGGTAAGACCGGTCGAGCTGAAACCGGTGCAGCACTTGTCGGTTGTGTTGCCGGCGCGCTCGCAGGTGCAACGCTAGTTGTTACGGGGCCTCTCTTCACTGGATCCATCAACATCTTGATCTGGTTGCGAGTCAGCGGCCCGCGCAAGTAAGACATGGCCCAACGACTCTCAAAGATCTCTGGCGCATCGTCGTGTACGTTATTGAGGAGAAAAACTCTGCTGCCGAGACTCGCGAGTGTTTGCTCCAGTTTCTGCCGATCGAATTGTTGCCCCGCTGTCGTTGCTACGCCTTCCAAGCCTTCAATCACGCGCGCCTTGTCGCGTTCGGTTTGCAGTCTGCCGATGAACCACGTTCCGGTGTTGGCCAGTCCCTTATAATCGAGGTCGACCGGATTCTGAGTTGCCAGCAGCACGCCCAGACCGAACGCGCGTCCTTGCTTCAAAAGCGTCAGCAACGGAAGTTTGGAAGGCGGGTTCGCGACGGGTGGAAAATAGCCAAAGATTTCGTCCATGTAGAGGATCGCACGCAGGCTCGTCGTACCTGATTGGGTGCGCACCCAACCGAGTGTTTGATTCAGCAGCAGCGATACGAAGAACATTCTTTCCGCGTCGTTCAGATGGGCGATAGAGAAGATGGCTATGCGCGGCTTGCCTTCTGAAGTGTGCAGGATGTTTTGGAGGTTGAGTGGCTCGCCTTCCAGCCAGCTCGCGAAACTCGGCGCTGCTAATAAGTTGTTCAAAACCATCGCGAGTTCGAAGCGTTCTTTTGCAGGAAAGAAAGATTCGAGATCCATGACGCCGACCTTCGTTATCGGCGGCGCTTGAATCTGCTGAATAAGTGCGGCGAGATCCAGATCAGCAGCGGCAATCCATGCCTTGCTGATGATGTTTGAAAGCAGGATGTGCTCGCGACTGCGAATGGGATCGGCGACGATGCCAAGTAGACCAAGGAGGCTGGTCACCGTGGTGCTGACTCGTTCGTTCAGCAACTCGTTGTCTTCGAGGATGGTTGGCGGCGGCGCGCTGAAAGAATTGAGAATCGAGACCGGGAAGCCGGCGTTGCTGCCTGGCGTGTAAACCCGAAAGTCCGCAACTTCGCGGAGACGCTTGATGCGATTGCCATCCTGGCCCCAGGCAGCGAGACCCTTCCGCCATAGTTCTGATTGCTGCGCGGCAAACTGTTCGACCGTCAACCCCTTCTTCTCGGCGTCTTCTGCGTTGACCCAGGTGGCAAAGTCGGTCGGACTCAGATCTGGAAACGTGAGCAGCAGATTTGAAAGGTCGCCTTTGGGATCGATCACGATCGCGGGAATGCCGTCGATCGCGGCTTCTTCAAGGAGTGCGATGCAAAGGCCCGTCTTGCCGCTACCAGTCATGCCGACGCAAACAGCATGGGTAACGAGGTCTTTTGAATCGTAAAGGAGAAGTCCCTCTTTTGGTTCCTTCTTTTCCAGATCGTAGGGTCGGCCGAGATAGAACGCACCGAGTTTTTCGAAGTCTTCCATTCGTGGTTGGACCTTTCACTGGTCGGGGTGTTGAG
>JBGTLE010000404.1:0-6203 GCA_041744295.1 Pyrinomonadaceae bacterium
TATTCAAAAGGAATCTGATGGACCGGGGGTGCCCACGGAGGGACACCCCTACAATGCTGCTAACGCTTCAATGAAAATATCTACTTCGGCTTTTCCTAAACAGAGTGGGGGCAGTAGTCGCAACACGTTTGGATCGCTCGACGTTCCCGTGATGATCTTCCTTTCAAGCAGGGCTTGATGAATCGTCACTGCTTTAGTCGTGAGTTCAAGGCCCAACAGTAATCCACACCCGCGAACGCGAATGACAGAGGGTATCTCAGCAAGGAGCTCTCGAAGATAAGTTTCGATACTCTTCACATTCTCGAGCATCCGATCGTTTTCAATCGCTTCCAGGGTTGCCGTCACCGCTGCCATCGCGAGCATCCCGCCACCGAAGGTAGTTCCCAGATCATTCTCTTTGATATGCCGCGCGACGTTTTCAGAAACGAGGCACGCGCCAACCGGAACGCCGCTGCCGAGTGCTTTCGCCAGGGTTACGATGTCCGGAACCACATTGTCTCCGGCGGCATTGCCGGCGAAGAACCATTCGCCAGTTCGACGAACACCAGTCTGTACCTCGTCATAGATTAGAACGATGCCTAACTCGTCACAGAGACTGCGCAGGTCGTGGAAAAACTGCGGCTCCGCCGTTCGCACCCCGGCCATCGACTGAATTGGCTCGAGCATAATTCCGGCAACCGATTCATCCGCGAGTTTTCGGACAGACTCGATGTCCCCAAACTCCGCAGCTAAGTGGCCTGGGACATTCGGCCTGCCGATTTCGCGGTACTTCCCGAGAAAAGTCGCGCTGATCGAGTCCGCAGTCCGTCCATGAAATCCGGCAGTGAAGGTAATGATGTTTTCTCGCCCAGTCGCCATGCGCGCCATCCGCATCGCATTCTCATTCGCTTCAGTTCCAGAGTTACAGAAAAAAGCTTTGCACAACTCTGCCGGCGCGACTGAAACCAGCTTCTCGGCCGCCTTCGCGCGAACTTCCGAATACACGAGGTTGGAATAGAAGAGTAGTGCCTTTGCCTGATTGCTTATTGCAGCCACGACATGCGGATGTGAGTGACCGGTGCCGGCGACTGCGTGGCCGCCGTATAGATCGAGATACTTCTCACCATCGCTAGCGAAGAGCCAAACTCCCGCACCGCGTGCGGCCACGAGGGGCATCTTTTTGTACGTCGCGAGCTGAAACTTCTCTTCGCTCGCAACTATCTCGCGACCTGATTTGGTGGTTATGACTTTCATCCAGCTCTCGTTCCATCCGGTACTGTTGACTCTGGCATGGCAAGTACAGGTTTCAATCCGTCCGCGTAGCCCAAATCGAAAAGCATTCCTTCCGAGACCATGCCCGCCATTCTTCTTGGTGGCAAATTCACTACAAACAAGGCTTGCTTGCCGGCAAGCTCATGCGGATCCGCGCGCTCCTGTTTGATGCCGGCCAGGATGCTACGTTCCTGATCACCGAAACCGACAATGAGCTTCATAAGTTTGTCCGAGCCCGGCACTTCGGCCACGGACAGAATGGTGCCGACACGGATATCAAGCTTCTCTAAGTCCGCCATCGCGATTTCGGGTTTTATTGGAGCCGGTTTCATTGAGGTGTCCCTCCGTGGGCACCCTCCTAACGCAAGAATCATTCTGAGCGAACGAGGGGTGCCCACAGAGGGACACCCCTACAAAGTTACCGGCCTACGGGTTTGTGCCCACCAGCATCAGACCGGTCGTCTCATTCAAACCAAACATCAGGTTCAGGTTCTGCACTGCCTGCCCCGCGGCGCCTTTCACCAGGTTGTCGAGTGCGGAAAAAACAACTACCTGCCGGCCGCGCACCGCCATTCCCAAATCGCAAAAGTTCGTGGTTTTTACCCAGTTGATGTCAGGAGATCCCTTTACGAGCCTGATGAAAAACGAATCGCGATAGAACTCCTCAAACAAGAAACGCAACTCGTCTTCGGACAGGTCTTTGTTGATTTCGATATACAGCGAAGCGAAGATCCCACGTGCGACTGGCAACGAATGCGTCATGAAAACAAGCTCACTGGTCCAGTTACCTATTGCGCGCAACTCCTGTTCGATCTCCGGCACATGCTGATGCGTGAACGGCTTGTAAGCGTAAAACGAATTCATCCGTTGGGGATGATGTGTGTTCGCCGCTGCTTTCGCTCCAGAGCCCGACGAACCCGTCTTGGCGTCGGCGATTACGCGGCCTTCGATCAGATTGCTTGCGACGAGCGGCGCCAGACCAAGTAACGTCGCGGTAGCAAAACACCCAGGGTTGCTGACCAGTCTTGCACTACGGATGACCTCTCGGTTGGTCTCGGTCAGTCCATAAACAAACTCGCTTTGCGCTTCAATCGCTGTGTGCTCGCGACCGTAATGCTGCTCAAACTCGCTCTTGTTACGCAAGCGAAAGTCGCCGGAGAGATCGATCACCTTCACTGCTTTCGACAATCGCGGCGCGATGTCCATCGCCTGACCGTGCGGCAGCGCGAGGAAAACACAATCCAGGTCGGAAAGGCTGCCCAATTCTTCTGGCGCCTTTTGAAATCTCAAGTCAGTTAAACCGAGCAAATTACGATGAACGTCGCTGACCGCTTTGCCAGCCTGTTCATTGGCGGTCACCAGCGAAATCTCCACGTTCGGATGAAATAACAGGATGCGCAGCAATTCCGATCCGCCGTAACCTGAACCGCCAAAGATCGCCACCTTTAGTTTGCTCGTGCTCATCCGAAAAACCTTTCGCTTCCGCCTGGTCCGTGCAAAACTGCTCCGCCTTCCGATACCAAACCAACGAGAAATCAAGCCAGCTAAGCGAGCCTTAATCTGGAAATCTGCGTAAGCTGTGGACAGTGTTTTCGCCGAGTGAACCTACAACGTTACCAACGTCCCCAGTTTCGATTTGACGATCTCAAACAAGACCGCGCCGTTGCGTTTCGCGTTCGCAGCGCGTACCCCAAACTCTTTCTCAAGGTAATCCTCGCCCATACGCGAATCAGTGACAGAGCCTGAGATGACATCGATCTCAATCCCGCGTTGTCGCAGCAACTCGATTCCTCCCCACGCGCCAACGTAATCCGACGCACAGAAAACCATCGCCGCGGTGGCATCGCGCAATTCGCGATCGGCGAAAACCGATTCGACCGAGTAGCCGCCGAGGATTCCGTCTCCCATTTCGATCACGATCAGATCCGGCGCCGCCTCATTCAACCGTGCGATGATTGCTTTCGCAATCGGCGCTAGATCGCCGCAGTCGACAGTCGAGGGTAAACCACAGTCAAGAAAGCTTGCGGTCGCCACCGCACCGTGATCCGCCATGTTCAGAGTGTCGCGCAGACACGCAACGCCGGACAGTTTTGCCGCTGCGACCTTCATGCCCGCGCGCGTGGCCTGCTTGATCAACTCCGTAGCCGCGTACGTTTTGCCGCTGTTCATGCTGGTACCAGCAATCATCACAATCGGGGCGGTGTCTCCCAAATACTTTCGAGTTGGCAGCGCAGCGTCGGCGATATTACGAACGCGGCCTGTCTCGTCAGCGGCCAACCCAATCACTTCGACCTGGATGGCGTCGCCTAAACTTGAATGATGTCCGGTGCAGTAGCCGATCACACCTCCCATGTTGAGCAGGTGGAGATGATCGCCAGCCTTCACGCTCGCCGGTACGTCGCCGACAAAGCCCTTCAACGCGCGCCGGCGACCGAGAACACCTAGCAAGAGATCGCCGGGATTGATCTTCGCGAGCCGGCCGCTCGGCAACTCGAGCATGTTGTAAGTGGCGCTGTCCGTGAGCGCTCGCACAACGACGACATCGCCGGCGGAAGGCGCGTCACTCGCAGCTACCAAAGCGACGGTCTTAACCGGACTTAGCGGCGAAGTCGCCGACCCAAGCTTGTCCACCTCGATAATCTTGATCATTGTCCCCTCCCGGTTCCCAAACGCAGTCTCAGTGCGTTCAGCTTGATGAATCCTTCCGCGTCTCGTTGGTTGTAAACAGTGTCGGCTTCGAAGGTGGCCACGCTCTCGTCGTAAAGCGAGCAGGGCGATCGTCGGCCAACGACCATCGTGTTTCCACGATAGAGTTTCAAACGCACGTCGCCGGTAACGTTGGTCTGTGTCTCACTAACCATCTTGCTCAGCAACTCGAACTCAGGGGCAAACCAGAATCCGTAATAGATGCTTTCAGCGAACTTCACACCAAGCGAGTCGCGCAAATGCATGACTTCACGGTCGAGCGTGATCGATTCCAGGGCGCGATGCGCCGCTTGCAGAATCGTTACTCCGGGAGTTTCGTAGACACCGCGGGACTTCATACCCACGAAACGGTTTTCGACGATATCGACACGACCGATTCCATGATCGCCGGCGAGTTGATTCAGAGTCTCCAGCAACTCGACCGCGCTGAGCGGCTGGCCATTAACAGCGACGGGCTCGCCCTTCTCAAACGAGACTTCTACGTACTCTGCCTTAGGGTTTGCTTCCTCGGGAGATTTCGTCAGTTGAAACATGTCCGCCGGTGGTTCGGCCCAGGGATCCTCTAGAATGCCGCCCTCAAACGAGATGTGCATAAGGTTTCGATCGGTGGAGTACGGTTTCTCTGCGGTCGCCGTCACCGGAATCTCGTTTTCCTTGGCATAGGCAATCAGATCCGCGCGCCCTTTGAATTTCCATTCGCGCCAGGGCGCGACAACTTTGATGTCCGGTTGCAAGGCGTAATAGGTCAACTCGAATCGCACCTGGTCGTTGCCCTTGCCGGTGGCTCCATGGGCCACTGCGTCAGCGCCTTCGCGTCGTGCGATCTCGATCTGACGTTTGGCAATCACGGGACGGGCCAGTGAAGTGCCGAGCAGATACACGCCTTCGTAAACTGCATTTGCTTTCAAGGCCGTCCAGACGTATTCGCGTACAAACTCGTCGCGCAGATCCTCAACATACAGTTTTGAAGCACCCGACTCGAGTGCCTTTGCTTCCAAACCAGCGAGTTCTTCACCCTGGCCAACGTCGGCGCAGTAGCAAACGACTTCGCACTGGTACTCGTCCTTGAGCCAGCGCAACATGACGGAAGTGTCGAGGCCGCCGGAATAGGCCAAAATGATCTTTGTTGGGTTAGTCATTATGTTATTCGGTCTTTGGACTTTGGACTTTGGTCTTTGATTCCTTTGCTACAGAGCCTGCTGACTCTAAGAATTTATCTTTGGTGAACAGTGCAAAGACCAAAGCCCAAAGACCAAAGCCCAAAGACCAAAGCCCGTCTTTCTCACGAGAATATTTCCCAAACCTTCTTCATCACCACGCGCTGTCCCTTCTGATCGGCCACCGCGATAAATATCGTGTCTTCACCCGCCAGTGTTCCCACGATCTCGGGAATTGCGGCCGCGTCGATCTCTACTGCCACCGCCGAAGCAAGACCGGCCTCGGTTCTTGCCACCACGAGATTTGTCCCCGACATGTCCAAACTCACGAGCCCGCGCACCGACGACCTGTTCGAGCGTGGTACCGTGTAATGGCCGTGATGCTTTACGATTCCCAACTCTTCGAGATCGCGAGAAACAGACGATTGCGTAGCCGGAACCCCCGCACGCTCGAGATAACTGCGCAGCTCTTCCTGCGTGCCAATCGGCTTGGCCTGAATTAATCGTAAGAGCTTTTGTTGTCTTTCCGGTTTCTGCATACTGCTCGCTTGGTTATGCTAAAATCTTGCATAACATCTGCATAGATGCATAAACTAGCAGCCAGGATGCATAAGCGTCAAATGGAGTGAGACCTGATGACTAAACCTAAAAACCTCTGGGGCGGGAGATTCACGGGCGAGGCAGATCCCGGTTTCGTGGAATTCAATCGTTCGTTCAGATTCGATCGGCGCCTGCTCGACGCTGATGTTCAAGGCAGCATCGCTTATTGCAACGCTTTGGAGCGAGCGGGTGTGCTCGTAGCTGCGGAAGCGAATGCAATTCGGGCAGGCCTGCAAACAATTCTCGAGCAAGCGCACGCCGACCCACAGTATTGCGATCAGGTGGAAGCAGAGGACGTGCACTCGTTTGTTGAAGCACGATTGATTGAGTCGATCGGAGATGCGGGCAGAAAACTTCACACCGGACGCAGCCGCAACGATCAGGTGGCCACGGACTTGCGGCTGTGGATGCGCGACGCAGTAGAGCAAGTCGCTGCGGCGCTCAGGAACACACAACAGTCGTTGCTCGATTCTGCTTCCGACAACCTCG
>JBGTLE010000405.1:0-11381 GCA_041744295.1 Pyrinomonadaceae bacterium
ATCATCTCATCGCGCATACGGGTAACGAGTGAACGTTCAACACGATCGCCGGCTGCGCCGTATTCCCAGACTCCGCAAATGCCACACATAAGAACTAGTCCAAAGTCGAAGGTCCAAGGTCCAAGGCAATCCGCAGATTACGCAGACTGCGTGAGGTCAGTACCGAAACGCGGTAGCAACGGGTCGGGCGATGATTCATCACCACTGATCATTGTCTGTTACCCACTGTTGACCCGACGCTACCGCATTTCGGTACTGACCTCATGCAAATCTGCTTCATTTGTGGATTCAAGTTCTTTAGCGTCGGACCAAAGATAGCCTTTGCGCCAGATCTTCATCGACCAAAACCGGTACGATGGCCCAACGCAGCTTAAGAGGTACCTGAGCCTTACTCTTCCAGCATGACGTTAGTGAACGACTTTTTAAACCATAGTGAACCGACGTGGACTGATTGAGCGACTCAGGGTTCTGGGTTGAATCAAGTGGGCAAACCAACAGTCGAGTACCTGATGTCCTATCCAAAGCAGAGACTATCCCACCTTCACCACTAGTGATCTCCAGTCCCGCATCGAAATGAAAGTAAGTAGCGATCGCATGTTCACCGCGGCCGGCAAACTCATCTTCAATTAGCCACCAGCCGTCAGATTTGTGAAAAGTGATCGAGCGTCGATGCGTCACCGGCTCGCGCAATCTGCGATAGCCATAGTGCTCCGCGCTAACGAAATCGCGGTCTGATCCCGGTTGCCAGGCAATCAAGTGAGGCCGGGCTTCACTGCCAATCACAAACGGCTGCGAACGTTCGATTGTGTTCTGCTCGACGCTATCGATCATCACCGTTGAGTGAAATTCAGTCGATCGAAACAGCTGTCGCTCTTTGAGATCGGCGGAGTAGACGTATGTGCCGGGATCGACGATAAAGCGGCGACCGCCCGTTGCGACTTCAATACTCAACGCGTCGTTGTGACGATGCGACGCGCAACCACTGCGATGATTGCGAGCGGCGTTGAAGAGCAAATAATCATCGTCATTTCGCAGCAGGTAGATCCCCGCATCCACGAAGCCTTGCGAGGCAATCGCGTCAGGGTTCGCAGCGAGATTTTCGTACTGTGCAATTCCCTGCTCACCCAAAAGCCACAACATCTCCTCAGAAACTCCGTGCTCAGATACGTTGAAATCAGACTTGCCAAGTACCGCAGCTCCAATCGCGAGCAGATAGCCGTGATCGTCCGCGCGCCGAAGAGTAATCGGCAAAACTTGGCCCCCGTCAGTGTCGCCGACAAGCGGTGCAAAGCCGTCGGGGCGTCGATATGCCCGTAGGTAACTCAGCATCGTTTCCAACTTTTGCCGGTAACGATCGTCGATATCCACTTTGTTCTCTCGGCAAAGGAGAAAGGAGTAGAGGAAGAGCTCGGTCGCGTAACGGTGATAGCCGGTTGAGCCTTCGTAATCGGCGCCATCCGGGAGCACCTGGTTTTTCATCTCACGCACCATTTCTCGCAGCGCCCACCGCCGCCAATCCGCGGCTGCCGTTAACTCCGGCAACATGATTCCGAGCCAAAGCAGCCCGACAACATCCGTAAGGTAGTGATTGCTGTTGCCGAGATATGAAAATTCGAGATTCCGCTTGATGTGTGAGCCGTGCGCGGCGAGCATCCCGAGCAGAACGGCTAACCGCTCGCCCGTTAGTGTTTTTGACAGGCGGCAAAGCGCAAGCGTTGCCAGCAGGTTCATCGCACGCAGCGCCACTTCCATCGCGCAGGACCAGTTTGGTCCCTGGCCCACCGGGTTCGCCCTCAGCCAACTGTCAAGCTGTGCGCAAATCTCCTGTGCAAACCGCTCGTCACCGGTCACGACCAACGCCCGACCCAGCGTAATAAAGTGTCCGAGGCGATTCAGCTCCCAAAGCACCCGCACATCGGAGCCGTCTAAACTCAACAAAGAAACGTCGGCGTGATAGGCAAGCGGCCAAACTCTTCCCGAAAGCGGATCACGTCGCCAATCCAGAGACTCGCCAAAAGCTATTTCGCCGAAACCTAATAACGGCCAGCGGTGCTCGATGATGGAATTGGCCGTTCGGATTAGTTCTTCAGTTTCGGCAGGGAAGAGTTTTTGTTGGAGGCTGACGGTCGATTGCGCGGACTGAAAACCAGGAAAGAAGGTTGGTGACTGGCGTTCGCGAAAGTGGGACAACAGCGCTTCCGGAGAGAGCCGCTGAAACTCAGGAATAAGCAGATCGCTCAGGTTCGTCTCTGCCTGACGAGCAACACTCGAGCGCTCACTTCGCTGCCTGATGGTCAGTCTTCCTCGTCGCACAACCTCACGCGCAGCTTGCACTGGATTTATGTCACCGCGAAGAATGGCAGCTAACCCCGTCAAGACTTTTCCCAATTTGAAAACCCCTAGCGACCAGGAAAACCTATCCACAGATTACCCAGATTTCACCGATTATGGGCTTACCGCGCTGCGAACCGCGGACCTATTCTCTCTTTTCATCTATGAAATCTGCGTAATCTGTGGATGTTTTTATGTATTGCGGCGCTCTACAACCGTCAACCGATGCAGCGCGAGCGTCAAACCCATAATGAAATAGAAGATCATCACTACTTCAGAATCGCCCCAGTTATAGTGCACGATTCCACTCGCAAAGAATCCCGCCGTACCACCCAGCGCACCCAACACCAATCCATGCTCGATCCAGACACCAAGGCGATCCGCCGACGCATCTTCGGCTGATTCCAGTCGCACGCGTTTCCGTAAATTCAATAGCGTCCGCGCGTAAATGCCGAGCACCAACAACCAAAGAACGAAGGCCGGTATGCCGCGCTCCAACGCGATTTGCAACAAGTTGGAGTGCATGTGCCCACGCGGAATGCGACCGTGATCAAACATTCCCCACTCGCGCCAACGCGCCTTTAACGAATCCATTCCCACGCCAAAGAGCAGGTGGCGCGGCTTGCTGACAAGTAGCGCGGCGCCTTCCTGCCAAACTGTCTGGCGCCAGGTGGTCGACTGATCGCTCTGGTCGATGAAGCTGACATTCCGTTTCTGTTGCAGCACAAACAGACCGCCGAGAATAAGTGGAACCGCGAGCAAGCCGATAAACAAGATAGTTCGTCGTGCGGCGCCGAGCAGCACTATCACCGCAGTTGAAATCAGAAACCCAAGCCAAACCGCGCGCGTCACAGTCAACATCAATGAGTAAGAAAAGCCGAGCACCCCAATCAGCAACAACGCGCCCGTCAGACTGAGCTTGAACGGCAAACTCACGAACAGACCAATCATAAGCGCGAGTATCAATTGCAACACTTCGGCATAAGTAACGTAGTGGCCAAAGAATCCCGACGCTCGCCAATCACGTCCGCGCGACCAGGCTTCGATGCCAAGTTGCTCCGTTGCGGAACTGCCTGAAAGCAACTTGCCGCGCTCGATCTGAAACACGGGCACCAACTCTTGACGATAAATATTCAACGGTGCTTTTGGACTTGTGGCCGGCGACGCCGCTGCCAGGTGGTTAGCGATGTCGTCGGGACTCGTTATTACCTGTCCATCGATCTTGAGCAACGTGTCTCCCGCTCTGACTCCTCCGGCAAAAAGGGAGCTCTCAGTCTTCAAACTCTGCACCTTCACACCGCGACCGACAATTCTTTGACCGGCAGTGAAGATCACATTGATGAAACAGGAAGCGACTAAAGCCAGCACCAGCAAGCGCAGCGCTCTTCGATTCGGAACATTCTGCGCGACGAGATAGACGATGGTGAAAAGGCTGGCTGCCCGCAGCTTTCCGATCGACACCAGCGGTTCATACGAGAGGAAAGCTGAAAGGCCTGTCAAGATAAAGAAGCCAAAGAGCGCGTAGTCAATCGGCGTCTGATGAAATTGTGGACGGGGAAAGAACGCTAAACGGGAAAGCCAGAGCAGCATTCCCAACATCCATGCTCCCTGCGCCACGGCGATTGAATGCGGAGCAAAGAGCGCGAACAGAGAAAGACAAACAATAACGAGCAGCTCGGTCGCTTTCGCGGCTTTGCTTTTTTCGGGGTCAGCGCCGCCACCTGTGCTTGCGGAGGTCCTCTTCATGATTAACGGGCGAGCTCGTCGACAATGCGCTCGGCAGTGCGCCCGTCCCACAGCGGAATGGAAACGCCCCCCGGCGCGACGGAATTCAATACCGCACTGGCTGCCCTTGTGATCTTTTGAGGATCAGTTCCGACGATCGTGTTTGTTCCCAGCTCGACCGTGATTGGCCGCTCGGTGTTCTCCCTTAACGTGAGACAAGGAATGCCAAGGGCCGTGGTCTCTTCCTGGATTCCGCCCGAGTCAGTCAGGACGAGGTGCGCGTTGCTCAGCAAGCCGAGAAAATCGAGATAGCCCAGCGGCTTCGTCAAACGCAATCCGACGATGCCGGCGAGTCGTTCATCCAGATCGAGCTCACCCATCATCTTTCGCGTGCGCGGATGGATGGGGAAAATGATCGGCAAGCGACTGCTGATCTCTTCGAGGGCGTTAAGCAGACGCGCGAACACGACGGGATTATCGACGTTCGAGGGACGATGCAGCGTTAGTAGCGCGTAGTGGCTGTCCGCGACGCCGAGTTGCTCGCGAATCTTTGAGTGCTGAGCGGGTTCCAAATATTTAAGGAGCGAGTCGATCATCACATTTCCCACCAAACGAATTCGTTCCGGCGGAATTCCCTCGCTGCGCAGATTCGCATCAGCGTCGGCGGATGGAGTGAACAACAGGTCTGCGACCTGGTCTGTCAAGAGTCGATTGATCTCTTCCGGCATCGTGCGGTCACGGCTTCGCAATCCCGCTTCCACGTGCGCGACTTTGACTCCGAGTTTTGAACAAACCAGCGCGCAAGCGAGTGTTGAATTCACGTCCCCGACGACCAGCACCCAATCGGGCTTTTCTTTCACGACTACGGGCTCGAATTGTTTCATTATCGCGGCGATCTGAGCGGCCGCCGAATCTGAACCAACGCCGAGATAGATGTCCGGCTCGGGCAATTCCAGGTCGCGGAAGAACGCGTCGGACATGCTGGCGTCGTAATGTTGGCCCGTATGAAGAACAAGCGGCGAGAAGTCTTCCTCCCGCCGCTTCATTGCTTCCACGATTGGCGCAACCTTCATGAAATTCGGCCGCGCACCCACCACGTTGAGGACTTTGAGCATTTATAGGGTAGTGACAGATAACAGGTGATAATACGTTGGTCTTTGTTCTTGGACTTTGTTGTTTGTTCTTTGTTCTTTGTACTTTGTTCTTTGTACTTTGTTCTTTGTTCTTCGGTCTTCGGTCTTGGGTCTTCGACTTTGGACTTTGGACTTTGGACTTTGGACTTTCGATCTTCGACCTTCGACCTTAGACTTTCGATTTTGACCTACAGCCGAATGATTCGCGCCGGGCTGCCCTTCCTCAATTCGCCATTGAGTGCGTTGCGCGTATCAACGACCAGGGACGTCAACTTGCAGACTCGCACATAATCGATGCCGCTGTGATCCGTAACGATCACTACACAATCCGTGGCGCGAAGCTCTTCGTCTGTCAGCCCAACCGAATGCAGGGGCTCACCGCCGGATTCAGTGTGCGCATCATCAAAACGAATCTCACTGACGAAGGGATCGTGAAAGCGAACCTCGGCTCCCTTTGCACGCAGCCGATCAATGATCGAGAGCGCCGGACTCTCGCGTACGTCGTTGATATCCTTCTTATAAGCCACGCCGAGTAGCAATACTCGCGACCCCTTCATTGCTTTGCTTTCATCGTTCAGTCCGTCGGAAATCAGTTGCACCACGTGCTCCGGCATCCGCGAGTTAACCTCTTCGGCCAACCCGATAAACCGCGAATCAAAACCATGCTGCCGTGCTTTCCATGAAAGATAATGCGGATCGAGCGGGATGCAATGGCCACCGATTCCCGGGCCCGGATAGAACGCCATGAAACCGAAAGGCTTCGTCGCCGCCGCGCGAATCACTTCCCAGGTGTCGATGTTGAGGGCGTAACACAGCCGCGCCATCTCGTTTGCCATGCCGATGTTGACGGCGCGGAAAGTGTTCTCGAGCAGCTTGGCGGTCTCCGCAACTCGTGCTGAACTTACAGCATGGACCTCTTTTACGATCTGTGAATAGAGGTGTGCGGCAACTTCCGTTGAGTCGTCGGTAACCCCGCCCACGACCTTTGGAATGTTGTGCGTCTGAAACTGCGGGTTTCCCGGATCGACTCGCTCAGGAGAAAAGGCCAGCAGGAAATCTTCGTCGAGTTTTAAACCAGTCTCGGCAAAGATCGGAAACAACACCTCATCAGTGGTCCCGGGATAGGTGGTCGATTCGAGGATGACCAGCTGTCCCCGGTGCAAACGCTGTTTGATCTCTTCGGTGGCCGCGAGAATGTAAGAGACGTCCGGTTCTTTTGTTTTCCTAAGTGGCGTGGGAACGCAAATTATTACTGCATCACATTCTGCCAGGTGGTCGAAGTTCGTGGTGGCGCGCAACTTTTTCTCATCGACCAGTTCCTTGATCGCGGATGACTGCACGTCGCCAATGTAGGAAGTGCCCGCATTGATTTGGCTGGCCTTGTCCTGATCTACTTCGAAACCAATTGCTTGAAATCCCGAGTGCGCAAACTCCACCAGCAGGGGCAGCCCGACATAGCCGAGCCCAACAACTCCTACATGGGCACTCTTGTTTGTAATACGAGAAAATATCTGGTCCTTAATCATGTAACCCTGTGTTTCCTTTCGGATCTATGTGGGGTAATCCCTCGGTTTGGCCCGACGCCTCGCTCGCCTTCTGGAACAGGCTGTCTGACACAAAAAAGCTCAATAGGTAAATACTCTCAATTGACGTAGAAATTTATCTCTTTCGCAGTGGTTGGCTGGGAACTCGTCGAAAGGACTCCTGAATGGCTCGAAGTAAGACTAATTTGCAGTAAGAGCACTGTCAAGGGAGGTAAGAAAAAGGGTACAGGATTTTCAGGACTTGCAGGATTAACAGGTAGAGCGAAGTCGCGGAAGATGGAGAACAGTCGTATACGGCGCAGGTCGGCTTCCTTAGCACGCGTCGCGTACTTGCAAATATTCTTAGGTGGGACCGCCAACAGAGTCATGTAAATCCTGCCAAATCCTGTTCATCCTGTACAACTTTGTCTTGACACTCACGCCGTTCGAAACTATACCGGCAGCGTTCGGACCATCCTACTAACATCTGACATTTGACATCCGACAACCTTCCATGCCCAAAAACGACCCTCCAAAACTGGTTCGCGGTCTGGGGCTCCTCGACGCCACCATGATTGTTGTTGGCTCGATGATTGGCTCCGGAATCTTTATCACGTCGGCTGAGTCCGCGAGGTTGGTGGGCGCGCCGGGCTGGCTCTTAATGGCGTGGGCTCTTGCGGGTGTGCTCACCATCACGGGCGCGTTGTGTTGCGCCGAACTTGCCGCGATGTGGCCCAAAGCTGGCGGACAGTATGTGTTCCTTCGTGAAGCTTACGGGCCATCGATCGGGTTCCTTTTCGGTTGGTCATTGTTCCTGATCATCCAAACTGGAACCATTGCCGCCGTGGCCGTCGCATTCGCCAACTTCACCGGCGTGTTGACTGACTTCGTCGCGGCCGATCGATATCTGATCGCGCCACTCACTCTGGTCAAACCTTTTACGTTGGGCGGCCTGGCGTTCAATGGATACGCTTTGAGTCTGTCGACTCAACAGCTGCTCGCGGTACTGATGATCCTGTTTCTCACGTTCACGAACACGCGCGGATTGAAGACAGGAAAGTTTATTCAGAACACTTTTACGTTTACGAAAACTGCCGCGTTGCTTGGTTTGATTCTGGTCGGTCTTTTCCTCGGCTGGAACAATCAGAGCGCAGCTTACACTTCATCGTGGTGGGCGCCCTGGCAGAACGGTTGGAAGCCTTCAGTTGCTCAACTTGGATTCGAGCCCGCGACACAAATCGTCCTGGTTCTCTCACTAATGATGCTCCTGGGACGCGCGATGGTCGGACCACTCTTCGCGCAATCGGCGTGGAACAACGTGACCTTTACCGCTGGTGAAGTGCGTGATCCTGGCAAGAACTTGCCACGCGCGCTGCTGCTCGGCTGCGCATTGGTCGTCGCGCTGTATCTGCTGGCGAATCTGGCTTATGTGGTCACCCTACCATTGAGCGGAATTCAGAACGCGCCGCAGGATCGCGTGGCAACCGCCATGATGCAGGCGGTTCTTGGACCGCCGGGCACAATCGTCATGGCAATCGCGATCATGATCTCAACATTCGGTTGTAACAATGGCTTGATTCTGGCTGGCGCGCGCGTGTACTACGCGATGGCCCAGGACAATCTGTTTTTCAAGAGGGTCGGCACCGTCAATTCACGCCATGTGCCGGCCACGGCGCTGATCGCACAAGGAATTTGGGCAGCTCTGCTAACGCTGCCGAGAACGATCGTCACTAATCCGCAAACGGGAGAGGTAACGTACCGCAATGTCTACACGCAGTTGCTCGAATACATCATCTCGGCTGATTTGATTTTCTACGCGTTGATGGCGGGAGCGGTGATTGTGATGAGACGCAAGGCGCCGGAACTGGAACGGCCCTATCGCACTTTCGGTTATCCGTTGGTGCCGATTGTTTACATCGTGCTGGCGGTGCTGTTCGTAATTGACCTGGCGTATCTGGCCCCGTCAACCTCGGGGATTGGATACTTGCTGGTCTTTACCGGGATTCCGATCTATTACGTATGGCGGAAAAGGACTTAAAGAAGTTTCGAGTTTCGAGTTTCAAGTTTCTAGTTATGAAAAAGTACTGAGTCCCTGAGTACTGAGTTCCAAAAAGCGGTTCGTACTTTCTCTCGATTCCAGGGCATGGGGCGTTCAAGACTCGAAACTTGAAACTAGAAACTAGAAACTCTCTTCTCCGGAACTCAGCACTCAGTACTCAGCACTTCTTACTTGACCCACTCATCCGCAATCTCCGTCTCAACTTTCACCGGTACCGTCTCGAGGTACTCTTGACCGGCTGCAACCATCGCGCGCTCGACCTTCATCGCAATCTCTTCAGCCTGATCACTATCGGCTTCAACCACAATCTCGTCATGAATGATGTTCACGATCCTCGCCGACGTGTCTTTTAGATCATCATTGAGCAAGCGCAATGCGCGTTTAAGAATGTCGGCGCTGGGTCCCTGAATCGGCGTGTTCTTGCCGTTGCGTTGCGTCATCGAAATCTGTTGGCGGTCCTGTTCGTCAAAACGAAATCGCACCAGCCGGCCTGATCCGGTGCGCGCCTGCTTCTCGCGCACCGCGCGGTTGGCGGCTTCTCGCAAGTAGGTGTCGAGCCCTTTGTACGTCGCAAAGTACTTGCGCAAAACGTTCTCAGCTTCAGGCACACCCGTTCCGGTCATGATCGCAAAACGCTGTGGGCCAATCCCGTAGACCACTCCAAAATTCAAACGCTTGGCGAAATCGCGCTGCTCTTTCGAGACCTGATCGACCGACACGTTGAAGACCTGCGCGGCAGTCACCTTGTGCAGATCGGCGCCCGAGTTGAAGGCATCCATGAAAACGCTGTCATTCGAGAACTCGGCGAGAATTCGCAGTTCAATCTGCGAATAGTCGGCAATGATCAACTTGCGGCCTTCCGGGTGACCCGAAAAACAACGCCGGTATTCAATCGCGTGCGGGACCTGCTGAATGTTTGGATTCGTGCAGGCAAATCTTCCAGTGGGCGCGCCAATCTGACGAAAATCGGCGTGCAGCCTGCCCGTAACTGGATTTATCAACTCAACCACGTTCTGGCCGTAGCTGGTCAAGGCTTTTTGCACGGTGCGATATTCGAGCAATTTTTCGACGATTGGATACTGCGCCGCGAGCGGTTGGAGTTTCCAGTTTCGAGTGGACTCGGGAACCGGAATGCCAAGCCTTTGCAGTGCCTGCGTAAGCTGCTGGTGTGAATCCAGATTGATGTCATCCCGCTGGGGACCACCGAACAACGAACCCTGCGAAGACTCTTCGGCGAGCACTTCCTGCAGTTGTTCGGCGAGTTCATCGCGGCGCTTATCAACAATCGCGAGCTGTTCCAGCCAACGATCCTTGTGCATGTAGAACCCCGCTAACTCGATATCAACCACCGGCATAACACACTCAAACTCGAGCTGAGCACATCTGACGAGCGAGTCCGAACGTAATCGCTCAATCAGTTTGTCGCGCAGCGGCAAGAGAATGGCGGCATCGCGCGCGGCATATTCTAGCTGCGCTTCAGACAACTCAAAATTCCAATTGCTGAGTCGCTCAGACTTATCGACTGCTTCGTTCAAGTAACGCGAAGCGACGGTATCCAGGCCGTGGCGCTCCTCGATGTCTCCGGCGGAAACCAGTTGACTCGCGAGCAGCGTGTCAAAGACGCCGCCAAGATCTGTTCCCAGGTTGTACTTGATGAATTTTGCGTCGAACTTCGCGTTGTGAGCGATCTTGATTGGTTTGGGAGCAACCAGTAAGCGACGAAGCGACGCAAACGTGTCGCTGTGTCTGCGGTCGCCATTCGGAAACGCGTCGAGATCGATAATGCGAACGCCGTCGGTAGCAGCAAGCTGAATCAACCGCAGGCGGGAAGTGTGCGGGTCCAGATCGGTGGTTTCAGTATCGAGACCAATCGCCGGCTGTGATGACAACGCTTCGATGGCTTGTCGTAACTCTGATTCTGTTCTTATTACCTGGTAATTCGTACTCATAAGTTCATTCTAGTTGCCACTATTCATCATCGTTGCGATGTCTCTCGCCAGCTCCGGTGTCTCAGTGTCAGGAAGACGTTCAAACTAGTCCTCTGAAGTACCAGAAACTGAGTACCCACAGTCGCTACATTGCGCGGTGCTGATCCTGCAGCAGCCGCTTGAGCATCAGGATCTGTCCCTTGTGTTGCGCCTCGTGATCAATCAAGTGATGAAGAATCCAGCGCAAGCTGTGCTCGGTCGTCTCACCACGTTTTACCCGACTGAACATGCGATTCAGATCCTCGTCTGTGAATGAAGCCAGCAGTTCGCGCGTCTGATTTCTGATCTTTTCCACCTGGTCGAGGCAAAACGACGCCGAATAATTCTTTTCAACGAAGCTGTCAGGAAAGTCGAGTACGTCCCAAAACGCCGCCGTGCGAACTTCATCCGGTAGTTTCTCGCCTTTGATCACCATATGCATCCAGTACCACTCAGCTTCGCCGATGTGCAGTACCAGTGCAGCAATTGAATGTGCCCCGGGAATCGCGCGACACCCAAGTTGTTCGCTCGGCATTTCCGCAATCGTTTCCCGGAGTTGCTCGCGGACTTCGTTCATCCCGCTCAGGTAGTAACCAATTTCAGTGGCAAGGCCGGCCGCTGGGATCAGCACATCATGCTTTGA
>JBGTLE010000406.1:0-13195 GCA_041744295.1 Pyrinomonadaceae bacterium
TTTGCGTTTTTTGATCACTCGAACTTCACAGAAACCAGCTTGGAAACGCCGACTTCCTCCATGGTGACGCCGTACAGCGCGCGCGCCATCTCCATCGTCCGTTTGTTGTGCGTGATGACGATGAACTGTGTGTCCGTCGACATCTGCGCGATTTTATCAGTAAAGCGCCCGACGTTCGCTTCGTCAAGCGGCGCGTCAACCTCGTCGAGCAAACAGAACGGTGACGGCCGATAGTGGAAGATGCCCAGCACCAAAGCCAAAGCGGCCATCGCTTTCTCACCGCCCGAAAGCAACAACACGTTCTGGAGTCGCTTGCCCGGAGGTTGCGCGATCACGTCGATGCCGGACTCAAGCACGTCGTCGGCTTCGATCAAGCTCATCTCGCCGCGACCGCCACCAAAGAGTTCCTGGAACAACTCACCAAAGTTTTTGTTGATCTGCTCGAAGGCGTGACGGAACCGTTCGCGAGACCGGCGCTTGATCTCACGTAGCGCTTCTTCTGTGGACGCAATGCCACCGACTATATCTGTCCGTTGCGTTGTCAGGAACGTCAACCGCTCTTCCGCTTCGTTCAACTCTTCCAGCGCCATCATGTTGACGGCACCAAAGCCCTCGATTCGCGAGCGGAGTTCTTCCACCCGTGCCTGCGCGGCGTCGAGATCGAAATTGGCTTCCAGCGTTTGCTCCTGGGCCAACTCTGCGAGCGACTGGTTAAGCTCTGAGGCGCAGGTTTCGCGCACGAAGGTCAAACGGGCCTGCGCTTCTGCGCGCTGCACCTCAATCGCTGCGCGCGAGTCGCGAATCTCGGCTGCATGCCGGTTCAACTCTGACAGTTCGGCGGAAAGCGTATCAGCCTGTTGACGTGCTAACTCTAAACTACTGGTGAGCGCCTCAATCTGTTGTTGCTCCTGCTCTCGTTGCCCAGCAGCCGTTCCCACTAACCTTTCGAGCTCGGCGATTGACTCGCTTAGCTCTTCCGTCCGGCCAGTAATCTCGACCACTTCAAAGCGGTGGCGCTCGACTCGCGCAGCCAGATCGGCATACTCGCCTTCGATCCGTCGCAGCTCGCCGGCAGTTGCGCGGCGTCGCTCGGCTGCCGCAGCAGCAATCGCACGCTTTTGGGCCAGACCTTCGTTCTCCAACTCAGCTTCCCGACGCGCATCGGCCAGTTGAACCGATGCGGTAGTCACTGTTTCCGTCGCGGTTGTCCGCGCCGTTTCAGCAGACTCGGCCTCTGCGAGTGCAGTGAGCCGGCGTCGTTGGACTTCGTTGCGCTCCTCTTCCACGCGCGCGGCATCGGCAGCGACGACTCGCAGGTGACGCTCGGCTCGTTCGATCTCCTGCGCCAGCCCGGATGCGTTAAGCTCGCGAGTCATCACTTCGCGCTCTTCGCGACCGATGGCTTCATTGAACAGGACGACAATATCTTCCAGATCGACCAGACGCGTACGCGCGTCCGTAGCCGCAATCTCGGCCGAACTCAATTCATTAGCGAGCACTTCAGCGCGCGCCTCGAGCTCACGCAACTCGCGTTTCAGAGCCAGTAACCCCGCGCCTTCTTCCAACGCGCGCGCGTCACCCGCACTTACGAATTGGCCATTGGTCACCCAGTCGCCGTTGAGCGTGACATAAAACTCGCCGGTCGCAAGCGACTTAGCCATCGCATCGTCAAGATTGCTGGCCAGACGCGCGTTCATCTTCTGCGGCAGAGTCCGATTCAACCCTGCCACTAACTCGCGTGGCGCGCCGAGCAGGTTACTGATGCGCAGGTCGTCGAGTCCTTCGCTGGAGAAAGACAGTGACAGGGCCGGGCGTTCCTCAATCTTACAAACCAGAGTGTCGATCTCTTCGCTGGCGCCGTGCAGTCCAGCGACCAGGAAACTTGCACGACCGGCGTTGTTCTCTCGCAACCATTGCGCTGCACGTACGGCGTCATCGGGCGTCGGCACAAGGATCGCCTGCAATGATGAACCCAGCACGCCTTCAACTGCGCGCTCCCACTTCGCATCGACGTTCAGGGCATCTGCCAAGGTTCCGATAAAGTGAAAATCGCGCGCCGCATCATCCTGGGAAAAGATGAGCTGAACCGCTGAAGAGTAGTAAGCGCGGCGATCGTCCAACTCTTTCAAACTTTCCAAACGATGTTTCGTTCTGGAATTTTCATCACGCACCCGCGTTAGCTCGGCCTCGGTATCGCTCACCGCTTCGTGTCCGGAGACGACCGCATCGACCGCAACTTCTCTTTCTGAATTTAGCTGCGTGATGTGCTCACGGGCGGCGACAATTTCCGAGGTAAGCGTTTCCGCTTCGCTCTGTCGTTCGGTGTATTGGGCCGTAGCTCGCTCACCTTCGCGCGCCAGACCCTCAGCCTGAATCGCGAGCCGCTCAAGCGTCCCTTCCAGTTGTCGCGCAATTTCACGCAGCCTTTCAGCAACCGCCGTGTGCTTTAGTAACTCTGTTCGGGCACTTTCGATCTCAGCTTCCGCGTTAGCTGCTATGTCGAGCTTCGCGGCGTGTGCTGCTTCGACCAGTCGTAGCGAAAGTGTGGTTTCGTCGGCTTGGGTTCTTAAGCGCGCGTCCTCTTCCTGTAGTCGCGTACATTCGGACTCGACCAGCACTAAACGCGCGGCGAGGGCGTCGATGTCGGTTTCTACCTCACCCTTTCGCTTATCAAGACTGACAACCTGTTCTTCCTGATAAGTCCGTTCGCGCATTTGCCGATCGCGACGCAGCACTGCTTCGGCGGCTTCCGATCGAGCAGCCGCCAGATCGTCTTCGATCCTGCGTGCTTCGTGGGTAGCATTCCGCGCACCTTCTTCGCGTTGGCCCAACTCTACGGCGACGCTTCGCTCGAGCGCGCTCGCTTCCTGCAATTTGGTCTCGGTCTCTTCGAGCAGCGTAGTTAAGCGGCGCTCTTCAGCGACGAACACCTGACGCAACAGGGCGCGCAACTCCTCGCGGAGAATCCCGTAGCGCCGAGCCTTTGCCGCCTGGCGCCGCAAACTATTTACCTGGCGATCGATCTCAGAAATGATGTCGACGATGCGCGACAGATTCGAACGCGCTGATTCCAGGCGGGCTTCGGCCGCACGTTGCCGAACGCGAAACTTCGTAATTCCAGCTGCCTCTTCGATGATATTGCGACGGTCCATCGGCTTGGCGGAAAGAATTTGTCCGATGCGACCCTGTTCGATGATCGCGTAGTGTCCGCCAGCCAAGCCAGTACCCGAGAACAAATCCTGAATGTCTCGCAGCCGACACGGTCGGTTGTTGAGCAGATACTCACTTTCGCCCGAACGATAAAGCCGGCGGGTGATCGAGACGGACTCGCCTGGCTCAAACTCGAGCGCGAGATTCCGTCGTCGCCAGTGACGCTTATGTTGCGCGCGCGGCTGTACGACATCGGCTATGGCTGTTTCGGAAGTGCCTTCAACGATTAGTCCATCCGAGGTGTCGACGGGTTGTATCGGCTCGCTGAGCTGGTTTGCAGGTTCAGCTTCCTCAGGAGAGGCCGCGTCCAGAATCACGACTCTTTCATCAATCTGTTCGAGCGTGGAATCGATGTCCTCGATATCGGGCTCATTTTCGACGGTTTCATCACGCACCATGTGCATGACAACTTCGGCCATGCCGCTTGGGGAACGGTTTCGTGACCCCTGGAAGATGACGTCTTTCATCTCGCCGCCGCGGAGTTGCTTAGCGCGTTGTTCGCCCAGAACCCAGGCAATCGCGTCGGCGACGTTGCTCTTGCCGCAGCCGTTCGGCCCGACAACGGCGGTAATTCCGTCTCCTGTGAAGATTATTTCTGTGTAGTCCGCGAAGGATTTGAAGCCGGTGATTTCTAGCCGTTGGAGTTTGAACATGCGAGCAAATCGTCTGAAAGAGCCATTCCCGAAAGATGAACGTCGAGGTACCTTACGGGGGCTCAATATACGGGGCAGGTGCTTAGAATGTCAACCAAAACCTCAACTCAGGGAACTTTAATGAAGCCACAGGCTAGGTTAAGAAATAAGGGTGGGGATGAGGGATGAGACGCTGAAGGGCGCTGAACTTCCTCTTCATCCTTCTTCCTCCTCCTTCATCCTTACTCTTATTCCCCCTACTGCCGTTGAAACAGCACCAAACTGACCCCGGGGCGAAGGGCAAACTTGGTCGGCAGCTGCTGATACCGCGCGCCAAAACGCTGTTGGACTTCGGCGATCTGGCTCTCAGAGGCAATGATTATGGGCTCATTTGAGTCAGACATGCGGCCGTAATAGCCAACCCGGCTGTAGTCGCGCAGATACCAGGGCAGTGGCCAATAGTCAGGTGAAACAATTGTGATGCCGGTCTGTCCGCCCTGGTTCTTCCTGGCTATCTGCTCGATCTCGTCGAGCAACGCCAGCGTTTCCCTTCGAGTGTGGGCATAAACATAGACGTAGTACTGGTCGTCATTGTCGTAGTTAAAGAAGTTCAGATCGATTGTCTGATAAAAGCCGATGGCACATGACAATACACCGATGATAATCAGTTCGCGCAGACCCGCCCAGGTTGCCGCAAACTGAAAAACATAACCGGCGATGAGTGACAGCGGGACGATGAAATTCAACGCTAGCCAGGGAGTCTTGTAAGCAATAAGCGAGTAAGCCGCAATTAGTCCGAACGCCCACAAGGCGGAAAAGAGCGCGAATGAATTCTTTGGTTTCAGGACTACGATCAGCGCGCCAATCACACCCAAACCCAGCAGTGCTGATTCCTGATTCTTGAGCCACCAAATGTATGTGAGTGGCGGATGAACATGGGCCTCTCTGCCGGTCTTAGTCCAAAACTCAAAAGTCTTAAGTGCGTCTGTAACACCTTTAGGATAGTTCGTGAAGAACGACGAATAGAAAAGCACGTTGAGACCGACGAAGACTGCTATCGCTACCAACACCCAGACAGCGAGCTGAGTCGGCCCACCAATCCGCTCGGTGAAATCTGTTGTTACCTGGCCCGCCGAAACGTTTTGTCCTCTCTTTATCCGCAACCAGCGATAGACATGAGTTACAGCGAAAGCAATCGCAAGCACGCCCACCGATATGATTGCCGTTTCCTTGGTGGCGAATAACAGCGCCGCAGATGCCGCCGCGAGCACGAGGTAAACGGGATGCGCCTCCTCGTAAAACTTTAACGCCGCGACGACTAAACCCAACGTGAAGAACACGAAGAGTGTCTCGTGAATGAAGTAACGCGACAGATACACTGCGCCCGGCGAGATAGCGAGCAACCCTGCGGCCGCCAGCACTCCGACGCTTCCTAACCGCCGTCTCAGGGAAAGCACCAGCCATATTGTCGCGAGTCCAAACACGGCCGGAACTAAGCGGATCGTTACCGTGGTCAGTCCGTAAGTGTTTTGCGCCGCCGGGCCAAACAGGAAGCGAAGGATCCAGGGGAAAAGCGCGGAGAAATAATAGAGCGTTGGGCCATGATAGTTCGCCGGGTCGTAGTGATATCGGCCGTCGCGGACAAGACTTACCAGGAAGTTTCCGTTTACTCCTTCGTCATGATGAAACGGCACCAGGGCCAGATCATACAAACGCAGGAAGGCCGCGACTGCTAAAACTGCCACACAACCGATGAGCCACGCGCGGTCAGAGATTTCACCCTTAAGCTTAGGAACGGGCGGGTTCGACGCAGTCTTCGCAGTACTCTTACTCGGCACGCCAGCCTGTTGCTTAGGGCGCTGTGATTTTGTAGAGGCGGTACTCACCGATTTCACCAACCTTTTGAAATCTCGAAAAGAAACCTTCGTTAACGTTCATCAAGTTGCGCTCGAGCGGACTGACCACCGCGTATTGAACCTGATACTTTTGCAGCAACCTTGCGGCGTCGGGAGCTCCGGCATAGATGCGCTTGATCTCACTCTCGCGCTCAGAGAACTTAAGCCCGTGCGTCCAGATGTGACCCGGATAACCCATCAGCGATCTTCTGCCAGTGAGAAACACCGGATCGTTGTGAACTGGCGCATGGATGATTGTTGAGCGAGGCTCAGTCCGCTGCTTTATCAACTCGGCGAATTCGATACCGTTTCGATCGAACACCTGGTACTTGTTCCGGCGAAAAGCAATCGCGGCAACGTCCAACGCACCGGCCAGAGTCACGGCAACAAAAAGGACTGCAGCCAGCGCGCGACGCCAGCTTCCTTCTCGCCATAGCCGCGCCAGCAACAGTGCCACCAGCGGAGCAGAGGCGAGCCACCAATAGTACAAAACCTTGATGTTGTCCCAAACCCAGGGCGCCATCTTGATCACATTCGGGACGATGAAGCAGAGAAGAAATGGCAGGTAAAAAAGAAGCAGCCTCTTCGACACAAGATAATCCTTACCACGCCAAAGAATCGCCGCAACCAGGAGCGGGATAAACAGGCCGGTATTCTTGAACCAGAACCATAAGGCATTCTCTTTTCCCCTGTCCCACCCGAACTGCCAATCAAAAAACTCTTTCGAGTCGACCGCGCTGCCGTGCGTCGACCACCACATCTGTGGAAGAGCAATGACGGAAGCAACGAAGAAGAATGCGAACCATTCACGCCAGCGTTTGGGGAGCGACACAAGCTGGATTAAGGCAATGCACGCGCCCATTGTCATCAAGACGACGAAAGTATGAGCGTGGACCAGCGGCACCAGACCGGCTACGATCCCGGCGGCAATCATGCGGTGGAGCGGTGACCCGCGTAGGTTCTGAGTATCGGTTACGGGAATACGCTTGAGTTTTTTGGTCCGTTTACTCTGCCTCGCACTCTCGCCTGGCAAATCTATCTCTTGCTTGTTATCGGGTTCCGGCTCAGCGGCCAGCCACCATTGCGTGAACACGACAACTGCTAAAGCTAATCCCAGCAGAATCCCACGTTGAGGAATTAGTAAAGTGGAGATTGCGTTTCCCCAGCGCCAGGTAGTCTCCGGAATGATCGTAAAAGAGGGCGGCAAATCTGTGAGCAATCCCATTAGCCCATGCTCGTTCTTGTTGGCCCGCGACCAAAGTAGCACCCACCCGAAGCCGCCATTCAACAATACCAGCAGCGGGGTGAGAATCGCCGCAAGGCGATCGCGCAACAACACCCAGGCCCACCGGTGAATCAACGCAACCAGCGAAAACGCTACGATGAAGTTCTCAATGAACATCGATTCGCGCAGACTCGCCCCACACCGAACGAAGATTGCGGACACGAAGTCGGTGATGAAAGGATAGGTGAACTTTACTCCGGCAAACGTCGGATCCTCGGGCGGGAAATTGTTGCCAAAAACGAAACTAGTGATCACGCTCAAGTGAAATGGCAAATCTCCGAAATTATTCAGCACTCCGGTTGACAACCCGGTGGGATCGTCAATTACTGCGCGACTAAAAACACGCCAGAGGACCACGGCCACCGCCACATAAAACAATGCTGCGGGTGGGGTTTCCAACGGGTGCAAAAGAACGCGCCTGATCGATTGTGACGTGGAGTCTAATTGCTGACGGACACTATGCCGATAGTTCAGATTTCCTAAAACCAGCGCGGGGACGATCATCAGAATCCCAACTGTTAAAAGGAGGGCGAGTGGGGTCAATCCAAGAAACGACGCGAGCACGAATCCGATCAGACCAAGTGCGGCAAGTCCCACGCACGCGCCCATGCATACTCGGGTACCGAGCGAGGCGCCTTCATCGTAAAGATAGGTAGCAAGAACACCGCAGGCGGTACAGAGCAACGCCAGTGCGAGCGACATGATCATGCTGTAGCGGACCGCGAGTCTATCGTCAACTTTACTCGTCCTTTCGCGCTTGTTCTTGCTTACTTTAATGGAGTGCCGGCCAGGAGCGCGATTATACGCGAAGGATCTTTATGCCGTGAAAGGCATTTGAAAACTACGCCTGTCGCCTCATTTGCGTCCCTGGAAATTATCGGTTAGTTTCAGCAGGAAAGGACTAACAATGTTACGTGCTGGTATCGTTGGCTTGCCCAACGTCGGTAAATCTACGCTTTTTAACGCGCTCACGGCCCAGACTGCTGCGCTGGCTGCCAATTACCCGTTCGCCACTATCGAGCCAAACGTGGGAGTCGTTCCCGTTCCTGATGAGCGACTCGAGCCGCTGGCGAAACTGGTGAAGACGAGTGTGATTGTGCCCGCAACGGTGGAGTTCCTCGATATCGCGGGGCTAGTGCGTGGCGCCTCAAAAGGTGAAGGACTAGGCAATCAGTTTCTGGCGAACATTCGCGAGACTGACACCGTAGTGCAGGTGGTCCGCTGTTTTGATGACGATAGCGTTATTCACGTCGAAGGTTCCGTCGATCCCGCACGCGATATCGAAACGATCCAGATCGAATTGGCACTGGCAGATCTCGCGACTGCTGAACGTCGCAGAGAAAAGGCACAAAAGGCTCTGAAGAGTGCAGACAAGTTAGCTCGGGCTGAGTTGGCTGTGCTCGACAAGATCCAGCCGGTACTTGAGCAGGGAAAGTCAGCGCGCATCGTTGAGTTGAATGCCGCTGAACGTGAAGTCGCCCGTGGTTTTTTTCTATTAACGATGAAGCCGACGATCTACGCCGCTAACGTTGATGAAGCCACGCTAGCCAATCCAGAAGCTAACCAGCAAGTGAATGCAGTGCGTGAGATCGCAGAACAGGAAGGTGCGGAATGTCTGGCGATAAGCGCGCAGCTCGAAGCCGAATTGGTTGAGCTAGCGGTGGCAGAGCGTCTCGATTATTTGAAAAGCGTTGGGGTGTCGAGTAGTGGCGTGGATCGCTTGATAAAAAGCGCATATCACCTGCTTGGTCTGATGTCGTTCTTGACAGCCGGCGAAAAAGAAGTGCGCGCGTGGACCATCGCGCAAGGGACACGGGCTCAACAGGCCGCCGGTGTGATTCACACTGATATCGAGCGTGGTTTTATTCGGGCCGAAACTGTCAGTTATGAAGATCTAATTCGCGCCGGTTCGTATGCCGCCGCACGCGAGCAAGGTTTGATGAGGTTGGAAGGCAAAGACTATCCAATGCAGGAAGGCGACATCGTCAATTTTCGGTTTAACGTATGAGGCTTTCGTGGGAGGAGACCTCTGAGTCGCCGAACTAATGATCAGGCCGTACGATGTCAATGAGGGTATCAAGGCGTCGATCGGTGTGTGCTTGCGATTCGGTCAATCGATCTTGCGATTCGGTCAATCGAACTTGCGATTTTGTCAATCGTTCTTGCGATTCGGTCAGTCGATCTTGCCTTTCTGTTAGTCGATCAAGCGATTCGGTTAGTCGCTCTTGCGATTCGGTCAGTCGATCTTGTCTTCCGTTGAGTCGATCCAGCGATTCGGTCAGTCGATCTTGTCTTCCGTTGAGTCGATCCAACGATTCTGTTAGCCGGTCCTGCTTTTCCGTAAGCCGGTCATGCGCGGCTCGCATTTCACCAAACCCGCGCACGTTATCCATCTGCATCTCAATAATAATACTGATTCTCTCATCCTGCTCACGCCAGGTCCGTCGCGAAGGCAAGCCAGCCCTGACCATCAGTCTAACGATGCGTTCTAATCGATCGAATCTCTGCTCAGGAGTCATAGTTCAACAGTTCAAGCTGAATCGGTACCTTGAAACTGATAATCGCTGTGGGTCGGGAATTCGTCAAGGTTTGAATCTGGAGCGAGAAGAGCCGAGGAATGACAAAACTCAAGCATCAAACTGGGCGGTGAGAGCCCAACTATCAAATCAGCGCAACAACGCTCGAATCCCGACGAGCACCAGGTAACCAAACGCCAAAACCACCGCGACCTTAATCAGCAGAATCGCCAGACCGAGCAGGAGTTTCAGAATTCCCAGCGTCACTCCAGCTGCCGTCAGCACGATCGGAACTCCTACCGCGAAAACGAAGATCCCCAACAGGACCATTCCTACCACTCTAAACACGTTCTTTGCGTCAGACATTTCTTTCTCTCCTCAACCGTTTGCTTATGCCGCGGAAGTTCCTTTCGGCTTGCTGCCGGGTATACGAAGATTTTTTCCCACTCGTTCCATCGAAAACTACCAAACGCTCTCCGTACGGGTACTTAAGTAATTTCGCAGGCTGGTGCGAAAAGCTGAACTAAATGGGGTGACCCGCGAGACTCCGTTTCGCTTGTTCGATCCTTTGGTGGATAATTACATAACCGTGAGTCGACCAACAACACCTAACCTCTTCGAGGAAGCTTTGCCGCAATCGGCCGTGGAAAGCTCAGCGCCTTTGGCCGAGCGCATGCGCCCTCGCACTCTTTCGGAGTTTGTCGGTCAAACTCATCTGGTCGGCGAAGACCGGGTTCTCCGCAGATTGATCGAGGGCGGGGGGAAACTTCCCTCACTCATTTTTTGGGGCGCCCCCGGCACAGGGAAAACCACCCTGGCCAGTCTAATGGCAGAAGGGACGCAAGCCCGCTTTGTAGCACTGTCAGCGGTCTTCTCAGGTGTGAAAGATTTGCGTGAAGCGATTGCCGAAGCCAAACAGGAGCGCAAGTTCGGCAGACAGACCATTCTCTTCATCGATGAGATACATCGTTTCAACAAGGGCCAGCAGGATGCGTTGCTTCACGCGGTCGAGAACGGCACGATTACTCTAATCGGCGCCACTACCGAAAACCCTTCCTTCGAAGTCACCGGCGCGCTGCTTTCGCGTTCTCGAGTTTTGCTGCTCAATCCATTTACGCCCGACGAAGTAAAGGTGATTCTTGAACGCGCGCTCGCGGACAAAGAGCGTGGCGTTGCTCAACTCAATCCAAAGATCTCTGACGAACTAATCGATCGCCTGGCTCATTCTTCGGGTGGTGACGCTCGTGTTGCTCTGGCAGCATTAGAAGCTGCCGTGGAATCGACTCATCCAGATGCTGACGATTCCCGACTCATAACTCCCGAGACGGTGCAGGAAGCACTTGGCCGCGCCCATTATGCTTACGACAAGGGTGGCGAAGAGCATTACAACCTCGCGTCGGCGTTGATTAAGTCTCTGCGAAACTCCGATGTCGATGCGGCGCTCTATTGGCTTGCACGTCTAATCGAAGGTGGCGCCGATCCGTTATTCATCGCGCGGCGGCTGTGTATCCTCGCATCTGAGGACATAGGACTCGCGGATCCGCAGGCGATGGTCCAGGCAGCCGCCGCCGCTGACATCGTTAAACTAATCGGTCTTCCTGAAGGCCTGTTTCCTCTCTCGCAAGCTACGATCTACCTCGCGCGCGCTCCGAAGTCGAACGCGATTAAGAATGCCTATCACGCGGCCGTAGCGGACGCCGCAGAAACAGCGCGCGAACCTGTGCCACTACATCTGCGCAACGCTGTGACACCGTTGATGAGAAAAGCCGGTTATGGTGAGGGCTACCGTTATGTTCATAACGATCCGAAGGCGAAGGAGGAAATGGAGTGTCTGCCGCAGACGCTGCTTGGACGGAAGTATTTTGAAGAGGATTCGAGTGAATGACGCAGGTGCGGTGGCCCCGCCTCAGACCTTGCAATAGCCCGGTGCAGTAGCAGGGTGCAGTAGCCCGACTGTAAAGGAGGGCTGAACGGGCTGAAAGGAAACATGGTGACTCAAAAGACAGACAAGGAACGCGCGTTTCTGCACGATCTCTTCGTGGCGACCGATTGGGGCGAGAGGTTCTCATCGTTGATAGACGACAATCTCAAGCTTCCAAAACAGGGCGACGCAGTTTATCTAGGCTCGGGAACAGGTGGTCATGCTCTGGCACTCGCCGAGCGGGCGGGGCCAAAGCTGCGATTAGTCGGAGTCGACGAGAACGACGAATCCGTGAACCTGGCTAAAGCAAAAGCGAAGGCAGCTAACGAATCCATGCAGTTTCGTCGAGACAATTTGGAACAACTCTCGCTGCCGGATCAACAGTTTGATGTTGTGATAGGCGATTGCTCACTAGTGGCGCTTTCGCGATTGCCGCGGATGGTGACCGAGTTAATGCGGATCGGCAAACCGGGAGCTGGTATTGCGTTTGTACTCCCAACCGCTCCCAGTTTTGGTGAGTTTTTCTCTTTGTACTGGGAAGCCCTGCACAATCTGGGACTACTCAATCGGGAAGGCGCGGTCGAAGAGCTTATCAAGCAAGTGCCAACCACTCCGAAGATGGAAGAGTTGTCCGCTAACGCCGGGATCGAGGATCTCGAAACTGTTACGGTGAATGAAGAGTTTAAGTACGACTCCGGCGAGGGGTTTCTGAACGCACCGCTGGTTGCAGATTTTCTAATGCGAGAATGGCTAACGGCAGTGCCTGAGGAATGGCAGGATCGCGTCACTAACGAATTAGTGCGACTGATTGATGCTGAACGACATGACGCGGAGTTTACACTGACGGTCAAAGCGACGCTGATCAAAGGTCGGAAGGCGCGCGGTAACTGAGGAGTCCCGAACAGGCGTGAGGCTACTGGGATCTGTCGCTTACTTATCTTTGATCTCTTTCGGCGGCACCTCTGCATCGGCCTCATCCAGTCCGTCTTTAAAGGCGCGTTTGCTTTGACCGAGAGCCTTGGCCAACTGCGGCAACCTGGTGGCGCCAAAGAGCAGCACGATCACCACGGCGATAATTATCAGTTCCGGAGTTCCCAGCCCTCCTATTGCTAATACTGTTTCACTCATATTCCCTCTTTTCAATTTCGGCGAGCAGGCGCCTGCCTAGTCGTCACTGTTGGATTCATAGAAGAGATATTTTCGCCATGTCTCGTCAGCACGGCCCAGGTAACGCATGATTTGGCGGTTCACATGCAACGAGAAGCCTCGCGGCCGTCGCAGCAGGTGCATGTGAGATTCTTCCGGGGTGCGGTTTCCCTTCCGGTGATTACATCGCTTGCAGCAAGCCACTAGATTGTCCCAGCTTGATTCTCCCCCACGCGAACGCGGCAGCACGTGATCCAAAGTCAACTCTGAGGGAGGATACTGCCGCCCACAATACTGGCACGTGGAATGGTCCCGCAAAAGTATGTTCTTCCGCGACAGCGACCGCCGCTCAAACGGGATATGGATGTATTCCGTCAGCCGAATAACGGACGGCGCATGAATCGCCAGCCTTTCGGAATGAAGCATGTGGCCATTGTGTTCTTCAACTCGAGCCACGCCCTTAAAGATCATCACCACCGCGCGCCGTTCATTGCACACGTTTATGGGTTCAAATGATGCGTTGAGGACTAGTACTCGGCCGTTCATGTCGAGCCCGATATTACGCGAGCGCGTCGGAGAGTGTCAAAAAA
>JBGTLE010000407.1:0-31785 GCA_041744295.1 Pyrinomonadaceae bacterium
ACTCAAGATGAAAAAGCTAACATTTGCGGGCTTGCTGATGGTAACTACCTTAACATTTTCGGCGTTCGGGCAGGTCAAGCCTGGTCTGGCGAATAATCATGTAACCTCGGTTTCTGCTGGCTCCGTTGGTGTCAAAGCAACTCGAGCACGAGTGATAGGTCGAGAACCGAATACTGCAAATACCCCCGTGGTCAAAAACGCCCCCGAGGTTGTGACCTATCGCGCGGCGCCTGAATGGGGGAACCAACCTCTCAAAGGCACCGACTACTCCAGAGTGCAATCGGATGCTCCGAAAACGCCCACCCTAAATCATGCAGCAGCTGCGCTGGCCACAGCGCCGAATAGCTTTGAATCGGCTGCGGCGACCCAGGTATACCGTGTCGGGGTAGGCGATGTCCTTGATATTCAGATCAGTCAGAACCGCACGCGGCGGTCAACCCTCTTTACCGTTCAAGAAGGTGGCTTGCTTGATTATCCCCTGGCCGGGTCGCCACTCGCCGTCGCTGGACTGACAACTGCTGAAGTTGCAGATCGCTTACGACAACAGATCAAGGTCTTTAACAACCCTCCTGTAGCCGTCAAGGTCCGTGATTATGCGAGTCACAGTGTCACGATAAATGGTTTCGTCACTGCGCCGGGTGTAAAGACGCTGCGCCGCGAGGCGGTGCCGCTTTACGTGGTTCTTTCGGAGGCGTTGCCACTGCCTGAAGCCGTGCAAGCAACGATCATCCGCAGAGGCAAAGCGCCGTTGAATGTGAAGCTATCAGACAAGGTTGCTGCCGCGACTCTTATCATTGCCGGCGATGTCATCAGAATCTCTGCCGAAACTGCCGCTCCTTCCGAGTTCTTCTATGCCGGCGGTGAACTAAACTCCCCGGGCCAGAAAGCGTTTCACTCAGGGCTGACATTGACGCAGGCAATTCTTGCGAGCGGAGGGCTTGCCAGGAACGCGGGAACGGCCGTGCGTATCTCACGGCAGGGATCGGACGGCAAGCTCGTGACGGTTGAGCACAACCTGGCAAGCATTCAAAGCGGCAACGTTTCTGATCCGATCCTGGTTAAGGGCGACCGGGTCGAGGTTAGAGCGCGCTAGTCTTACATTATGTCGCGGCGCCATGGGCCGCAGCTGAACGTGGAAGAATCAGATCACCAACGAGAGAGATGGCGAAACGATTGGCACAATGAGTTAGCTTTCTCGCTTGCTTACATCTGTTTTCTTCCGCGTTCATCTGCGGCTTTATGTGCTAAAGGTCCAGAAGGCGGTCTTTCCAGATCGCCTTTTTGCCTTTATCGGCAACATTCCGTCTATAATGTCTCCGCTCTTGCACGCCTGAATGCTTTAACTAAACAATGAACACCTGCCGAACGATTGAGAGATGAGCCAGCCGACGCTGAAACTGGTCCAGTTTCTCATTGGGAAGTCGATTGTCGAGTCTTTGCTGGTTGGCGCGCTCGCGATCGGCTTCTTCGTTACTGCCTTCCCGCCATACTTTCGCGGCTGGAGCGAGGTTGCTGACCAGCGCGTGTCGGGCTGGGCCGTAAATTCGGCCGCGCCTCAGGAACGTGTCGTGGTCCAGCTCTTTATCGATGGCAATTTTGTCGCGAATGGAATCGCGAACGAGTTCCGTCCGGATGTTCGTTACGCAGGCTGGGCCGACGATGACTTTCACGGGTACAACTTCACACTCGATCCGCTGACTCCCGGACACCATGAAGCTCGTGTCTATGCTTTACACAAGCAGGGCGATGGTGCCAATCAGACTCTACAAATGTTGGGTGAGCCCCTTCATTTCTGGACGGATGAAGCGGGCCGGGCAATGAGAATTGGTAGGTTGAAATAGGTTCTGGTATGAGCAACAGGGAAAACTTCGCTCCGGCAAATTTGAACCGATGGCTCGCGCTGTGGGAGATCGCTTCGATCACGTCGTCGGGGCTGATCGTGCTGTGGGGCGTGCAGGTGTTTGCCGATCGTCAGCCGTTGATAGGAGCAGTCCCGACCATGCTGGCGGTCGTGTTGATGGTCTACTCGCACAGACAGCGAGCGGAGACTTTTCGCGATCTGGGATTTCGATGGGACAACTTCTGGCAGGCGGTGCGTCTGCTGATCGCTCCGACCTTGATTGCCATCGCGGCTATCGTATTTGTGATTTGGATGACGAATGACCAGCGGTTTACTCCCAGGTCTTTCAGGACCAGGCTCTTGTTTGTTCCGTTATGGGCGCTTTTTCAGCAGTATGCGCTGCAGGGCTTTATCAACCAGAGGGCGATGCTGCTTTTTGGTCCGGGATTTAGAAGCGCGCTCTTAGTCGGAGTGGTTTTCAGCATACTTCACTTGCCAAGTCCGCCGTTGGCTCTGCTCGCCCTGATCGGTGGTGTGGTCTGGGGTCGCATCTATCAGAAGCATCCGAACCTCTTTGCCATAACCCTGTCGCATGCGTTCGTCTCGCTGGTTCTGTCGCTTATGGCGCCGCCTCATCTGACGCCTTTTCTTCGGATCGGATTCAAATACTTCGGGTTGGTCTTGTAGGCGACCTGTATCAACCTTGCCAAGCCCTGTGCTGTACCCGTTGAACACGGCTTGCTATAATCCCCTGCCTTGCATGAGAGCAGGTTGGGCGGTCGCTGCTGGCTTCGCATTCAGATCTCAATCGGCAACGAGAAGGATTTGAGAGTGAATTCAGGAGAGGAAAGTCCGAACACTACAGGGCAGCGAGCCCGCTAACGGCGGGGCGTCAGAGTGAAAACTCTGATGACGACAAGTGCAACAGAGAATAGACCAGCCCATTGAGATCTTGAATCTCAGATTTGAGATCCCGGCGGGTGATGGGTGAAACGGTGCGGCCCGAAAGGGCTTAAAGTAAGAGCGCACCGGCGCGAGTGGTGACACTCGCGGCCAGGCAAACTCCTCGCAGTGCAAGACCAAATAGGGAGGCGTCAACCAGGGCTGCCCGCCCAAAGCAGTTTTTCGGAACTGCTACGACCTCCGGGTAGGTCGCTCGATCCAACCGGCAACGGTTGGGCTAGATGAATGATCGCTACTCCGGTTTTTACCGGAGCACAGAATTCGGCTTATAGACCTGTCTCATGCAAGGCTTTTCCCCCAAGTCCAGCAAGCTAAGGAGTGTCAGCCCCGAATGGCAAATCGTAAAGGAGTCTTCATTGGTGCTTACGTACCTAATCATCTAAAGGAGTCTCTGCGTCGTCGTGCCGCCGCGGAACATCGCACCCTTTCGCAGGAGATAACTCGGATCCTGGAAGAGGCTGTCCACGGCAAAGGCCTCCCGGCCGGAAGTATCGACCGTCGTAACCGGGAATCAATTCCTCGCCGTCGCGCCACCGATCCCATACCTCGCCGTCGCACCGTTGACGTGCCTTACGTTCCTGCCGGCAATCGCAGCGGAGAAGAGAACAGCTAAGACTGCCAGAGCGGCCCCTACGGAACTCCAATTGAAGTATCTTCTCATCGCCGCCCTGGTTGCGCTCGTCTTCGTACTGCTGTACCGGCGTGTTCGTCCCTACATTCAGTTGTTTCAGAAGATAAGTGGAGTGGCGTCAAGCATGCTCGATCCGGACGCGGGTCGTTCGCGGAAAGTAAACGCGGCGAATAAGCTGAGTCGTTGTGTGGCTTGTGGCACATGGGTACCGCAGGAACGCGCAATTACAGTTGGCGCGAGTTCTGTCTATTGCTCCAGAGAGTGTCTGGAGAAGGTGCCGGCAAAGAGAAAAGGCAAACTCGCCGGATGATCTGTAATTCCGCCGCTCCTCGGTCCTTATTCAATCCTCGCACTGGGCGAGCGAGCGGGGGGAAACCACCCTTCCTCCTAACCTTGCAAATTGATGGGCACTTGAATGATTTCTTATCCAGGCCAAACGAAATCAGCTAGCCTTCGCCGCTTCCTCTGGTAGCAAATTCCCAGCATCGTGAATAGCGCGGTCGGTATCGGTGAAGTACAAGACGATCGTTCCCACCAGGAAGAGTACAATCAACGAGAGTATCGCTTGCCGGTAAGAGTTGGTCGCTGCCACCACGATTCCAAACAACAACGGTCCCAGCCACGAAGTGCCTCGCTCTGAAACTTCATAAAGCCCAAAGAATGATGCTTCGCGGCCTTTCGGAATCATTCGTGAGAACAGCGATCGCGATAAGGCTTGCGAGCCTCCCAACACAATCGCAATGACGGCGGCCATGAACCACGCTTGCCTGGTCGTCTGCAGAAAACCGTAGGCATAAATCACAACTGCCGACCACAGCACGAGTGAAACCATGATCGCGTTCTTGGTCTTAATTGCGTATGCCAGTCGCTCAAAGATAAGCGCGCCGAAGATAGCCACGAACTGCACCATCAGAAAGATGCCAAGCAGAAAAGCCTGATCGGTTTCCAGCCCCCTCGCTTTGAAAAGTTCCTGCGCCATGAAAACGGAAGCCAGGCTGATTACCGTTTGAATGCCGTCGTTAAAAAACAAATAACCGATCAGGTAACGTAAGGTCTGCCGCAGGCGCGCGAGTTCGCGAAACGTTCTCCCCAACTCAGAAAAGCCAATGGTCAAATAACTCTTTCCGGGTGGCAGAGACTTTTCGGGCGCCCGCGACTTAAGAGTTGCAAACGTGATCAGCGCGAAGCAGCCCCACCACACACCCGCCGATAAAAGAGAAATACGCACCGCCATCCCAGTGCTTAAGCCAAGGCGTGCTGCGTTGTTAACCAGAAAAAAGTTGATCAGCAGCAACAACCCCCCGCCCAGGTATCCGTACGCAAACCCGCGACTCGAAACTTTGTCACGTTGATCCTCGGTCGTAATCTCATTCAAGAACCCGTTGTAGAAAACCAGCGCGGCCCCGAAGGCAAGATTGGCAATGATGAACAGCAACCCCCCCAGCCAATAGAGATTTCCGGAAACGAAAAACATCAGGCAGGTGGTGACGACTCCGAGGTAACAAAACAGCGCCATCAGCTTTTTCTTCAGGTTAGAGTAATCAGCGATCGAGCCAAGAATTGGCAGCAGGAAGACTTGCAGGAACACCGCGACACCGATGCACATTGGAAAGAACGACTTTGCGGTAATCGCAAAACCGCCAAGATCCAACACCACGCCGTTCTCTCCCACGGCTCGCTGCGTTACATCGGTTAGATATGGCCCGTACAAGGCGCCGACTATCGTGGTGGAAAACGCGGAATTGGCCCAGTCATATATCTTCCAGCCAAAGACTTCGCGCGGATTGTTTTTCTCAGTGGACATGTTGGCAGTCTCTGATTCAGGTCTGGGGCATAACCTGCTTCACTGGGAGCGCGGACGGCCTCGTCCGCTACGCTCGCTACCGCGCGGTTCAGAACAAAGGTTCACACTCGCACTTCGAGGTCCCGATCCGTACGGACGAGGCCGTTCACGCTCCCACTGAAGTGATCACTTATTTGTTGGTTGCAGTTCGTCATTCACAGACGTAAGCGTGTCGACTATGACTGGTGTGATATCGGCAAGGCTCTTGATGCGATTCGAGATTCGCTCGCGATTGGCGCCCCAAACGATTGTTGGAACGTCATTCAATGTGTGATTGCGTGTCGACAGGTCTTCAATGTTGCCGTGATCGCTGGTGAGTATAACCGTAGTGCGTCGCAAATCAACGCGACCGAGAAGTTCTCGGATGAACGACGCAAGCTCTCTTAGTTTAAGTCTCGCCTGATCGAAATCCTGCGCGTGGCCCAGTTTGTCGGTGAGGAAGTATTCGTAGAGCGTGAAACGATTCTCCGCCGCGATCCGCGCGAGAATCTCGGCTGCCTCGGCTGCCGAGCGGCGCTCAGCTTCAAATCCCAGGGAGGCCAAAAGCTCATTCGTAAAATCGTGAAAGAGTGCGTTGCCCTCTCTTAACTCATCGATGGTTCGAAAGGGAATCCCCGCTGCTTCCACCGCCGCCGTGGTCGCCGATACCCAGCGAGGCCGTTCCTCAAAAAACCTGGTGCGGAAGGCATTGGCAAAAGTAGCGGTGGTTATACCGGCGTTCTTCAGTTGTAGAAAGATTGAGTGCTCGCCAATGAGCTCGCGCATGGCTGCGTTCGGAAAACCCTGCTTGTGGTAACCGAGCAGCAGCGGCGCGTTTATTCCCGTGAGAATCGTCGTCTGTCCCGAGGCGCTCTGCGGGCGACCAGCTACGCCGAGCCGCGGATCCGTAGGCACCACGACTCCTTCAAAAACCGTTGCCGCAACCTCGCCGGTGAAGACTGCCAACGGTTCAGCATCCTCGAGGCCAGCAAGCGGATTGAATGGTCCACGCGTGCCAATCCCCAGACCGTCGATGAAGAAGAGTAGTATCGAAGGCTCGTCAATCATCCGTTAGCAGACCACGATCCCGGTAAAGGTTAAGTTTAGTGTGCAGGGTTTTGAAGCTGATCCCAAGGAGTTCGGCTGCCCGGCGCTTGTTGTTGTTGGTTTTTTGCAGCGTGCGAATAATCATCTGGCGCTCGACTTCGTCAATCGGCGTTCCCACCGGCAGCGTGATCGTATCCTGCTCGCGAAGTTTCTCGCGCTGCTCGATTGGATATGGGGCGAAGTGATGACGTTCGATCTGCTCGCCGGAACAGATCACCACCGCACGCTCGATTACATTTCGCAGCTCACGCACATTGCCGGGCCAGGCGTGATACTGCAGCGCCGCGATTGCTCCGGCACTGAGAAAGCGCGCGGGCCGATCGTGCTTGTCAGCCAGATGAGTTACGAGATGCTGGGCCAGCAACGCCAGATCCTCTTTGCGATCCTTCAACGCAGGCAAGTGCAGACCGAATACGTTCAGTCGATACAAGAGGTCTTCTCGCAGCTTTCCATCTCTGACTGCATCCTGAGTATCGCGATTGGTGGCGGCCAGGATTCTCACGTCAACTGAGATCTCTTTTCGACTTCCCAGCCGCCTGATGGCGCGTTCTTCAATCACACGCAGCAGTTTGGTTTGGAGCAAGGCGGGCATCTCGCCAATCTCGTCCAGCAGCAACGTGCCCGTGTCTGCGAGTTCAAAACAGCCCTGCCTTCTACTTGCGGCGCCAGTGAATGCGCCTCTCTCGTGCCCAAACAGTTCCGATTCCATCAGCGTTTCCGGAATGGCCGCGCAGTTGATCGCGATGAATGGATTGTCACGCCGCGGGCTCAAGTTATGAATTGTGCGGGCCACCAGTTCTTTGCCGGTCCCCGATTCGCCGGTGATCAAAACCGACGCGGAAGAAGGAGCGACCTGTGCGATGAGCGAATAGATGGCACGCATTGGAGCTGAATTGCCAACCAGTTCGCCAAAGGCGCCGCGCTCCTGCAGTTGTCTGCGCAGAAGTTCGTTTTCACGACGAGCCTCGGTAAGTTCTACTGCCCGATCGAGGACCAGGCGCAGTTTTCCCGGATCAACGGGTTTCTCAAAAAAGTAGTAAGCGCCCTCGTCCTGAACGGCGCTGAGAGCAATTTCTATCGACCCGCCGTTGCTCATGAGAACCACAGGAACATTGCTGTACTGGGCTTTAACGACTCGCAGAAGATCGAAAGCCTCTGCAAGTTCGTCCGGGTTCCCAGCGACGATTGCGGCTGGCTGCAATGCGGCTCTTGGATTAGTGGCTGCGGGGCAGGCCGGCTCGAGCACAACCTGATAACCCCATTTTGAGATCAGGCTGCTAAGCGCTTTGCCTTCCTCGGCGTCGCTGTCAATGATTAGTACAAGGCGGGGATTCATCGATCAGGAGTTTAGCATGAGCGTCGCGGGCAGATGTGAGGACTGTCTCGGCAAGGGCCACAAAAAGGGGAACAAAATTATTCTAATCAGTTGCAGTTGGGAAGGGTGGTTTACCCCCGCTCTTCTGGTCCGCCGAGTCATTTCCCTGCCAAGCCAGGGGGGCTAACCACGCTTTCCAACTGCACTATCCGCAGCTGTTGTCTTTGCCGGCGAAGTACGCCGAGATCGCATCGACAAGGGCGGGAACGGTGAACTGCGGCGGTTGAATATGAACCTGCAACCCATGCTCAGCCGCGGTCTTTGCCGTGACATCGCCGATGCACGAGACTGTGACGTTCGCCAGCAGGTCACTCAAGTCGTGAGTGTCAAAAAGCTGAGCGAGATTTCGAACGGTTGATGAACTGGTAAAAGCTATGCAGTCAGCACTACCCGCCAAAATGGCCGCGAGGCGAGCACGATCAATGTCCACGGGTAGCACGCTTCGGTAAGCAGGCACGACATCTACCCGCGCCCCAGCGTCAGCCAGCGCTCTGCGTAAAAAGTCGCGGGCGACCGCAGCGCTCGGGATCAAAAAGTTCACTCTCTCGATGTGTCCAAGGCCGCCAAGAAACTGCTCCAGTGCAGCAAAGACGCCTTCCGCTTTAAACTCGGCGGGAATTACGTCAACGTGAATTTGTAGCTCGCGCAAATTTTCAGCTGTGGCGTCGCCGATCGCGCACACACGCAGGCTGTCCAGCTCTTTGACGTCATGGCCTCGTTCCTTGAAGCGACGAAAGAAATAATCCACCCCGTTCACGCTCGTGAAGACGATCCAGTCGTAGCCATAGATGTGATCGATGGCCTCATCCAAACGATCGTAACTCTCCGGATCTGTGATCTCGATCGTCGGGCAAAGGACCACTTGCGCCCCGAGCGTTTCAAGCGCCGAAGCAAACTCTTCCGCCTGGGCACGGGCGCGAGTGATCACGATCGTCCGGTCATGCAGTGGTTTTTCAGTCCTCATTTAAACGAAAGACGCGGGGCAGATTGTAGAGGCGGCACTCCGATCCCCTTCACATCGCAGACACTCGTCGCGAAACCACGGATCCCACCGAGTGACACCCTACAGCAGCTTCAATGCACCATTACGTAACAACCGCGCTCCTAACTCCGCTCCCAATCTCTCGGCTTCCGAGCTAACCCCGACGATGCTATCCCTGATTATTTCGCTTCCGTCAGCGGCCGCAACCAACCCATCAACGCGGAGCTCAGCCGCTCTTACAACCGCGTGTGCGGCGATTGGTAACAGACAGCCGCCGCCCAACGCACGTAGCATCGCTCGTTCGGCAAGACACGCGTGCTCAGTCGATTCATCATTCAAGCCGCGGACGGCGTTCAAGGTGGCTGAATCTTTAGCACGAGTTTCAATTCCCAGCGCGCCCTGGCCCACAGCCGGTAACATAGTTGAGGTCTCAAGACGAATGCTAATGCGTTCAGCGAGTCCCAATCGATGCAGCCCAGCGGCCGCAAGGATCAGCACGTCGTATTGCCCTTCATCGAGTTTGCGCAAACGTGTATCGACGTTTCCTCGCAACTCTGTGATTTCGAGGTCCGGCCGCGAGTGTCTCAACTGAGCAACTCGACGCGGACTTGATGTCCCCACAACTGCGCCCTCTTTCAATCCTTCGAGTCCGATGGAAACCAGATCCCGACGTAGAATCAACGCATCACGAGGATCTTCGCGTTTAGAGATCGAAGCCAGCACAAGTTTTTGCGGCAGAAGAGTCGGCAGGTCTTTGAGTGAATGGACTGCGATGTCTATGCGGTTATCGAGCAAAGCGTCTTCGAGTTCTTTCGTGAAGACGCCTTTGCCGCCGATTACGGAAAGCGGCTGAGTACTCGCGTCGCCCGTCGTTGTAACAATTTCAATGGCGAATTCGAGGGTGGGATTCAGCTGGGACAGTTGAGTTCTAACCAGTTCTGCTTGTCTTAGAGCGAGCTTTGATCCGCGCGAGCCGATAACGAAACGGTCTTTCATATCTGCCTTTATGCGCGAGAGGGAACTGCTTGCTTCTGAGGCTCCCGATCAACGTTCCACGCCCCAACAGGAGACAGACAAGAATGTCTGTCCTACTCGTCCAACCCGAACATTTCACGCCACGCTTGCATCGAATCAGCATTAATTGCCTCGTTCGATCGGCGCATTTGGCTTAGCACTGGGTGGGAAATCTTGTTTACGGTCGCAAGCAGCAATGCCTCGACCGCCTTCTCTTGTGCAGGCGTCAGTGTACCCAGTCTATTGCGTTGCCGAGCCATCTCAACTCGAGCGATGTCCTGCAACTTTTGTCGCAGCGCGCCGATGGTTGGTCCCAGATCCAAAGCTCGCAATGCCTGCTGAAACTGCATTATCTCGGATTCCACGATCAGCTCAGCGCGTTCAGCTTCACGTTCCCGTTCGCGAATGTTCGAAGTGATTACCGACTCAAGATCGTCAACGTCGAAAACAAAAGTGTTTGGAAGGTCTCCAATCGCCGGGTCTATGTTGCGCGGGACGCTGATGTCGATGAAGAACGATGGACGGTTTCGACGTTTATCGAGCGCCTCGCGTACCATCGCTTCCGTGACCACGAAATGGTCTGCGCCGGTTGAGCAGATCACTATGTCCGCTTCCGCGAGATGCTGCTCAATGTCTTGGACGGCGACCGCTTTGTCACCGAATTGGTTTGCCAGGAGTGAGGCTGCCGCAGCGGAGCGATTTGCAATCAAGACCCGCGCGACACCGGCGTTCACCAGATGGCGCGCTGAGAGCTCAGCCATCTCTCCGGCGCCGATGAGCAGCACTGTCCGTCCGTTCAGCGAATTAAAGATCTTCTTGCCCAACTCAACCGCCATGTAGCTGATGGAAACGGCATTGGCGGCAATTCCCGTCTCAGAGCGAACCCGCTTGGCCACTCGAAACGCGTGGTGGACCAGCCGGTTGAGAACTTTGCCGGCAGTTCCTGCTTCAAGTGCCAGCGAGTATGCCCGCCGCACTTGTCCCAATACTTGCGGTTCGCCTACGACCATCGAGTCCAGCGACGAGGCGACGCGGAACAGGTGCCGGACTGCCTCGTCGTCATTCCAGTGATAGATGTGATCGTTAAAGGAAGCGAGCGGAAGACTTCGCGACTGGCTCAGAAACTGAGTGATGCGTTCCTTGCCTTCGCTGGCATGTGCGTTGGCAGTCGAGGTGAGGACTTCAACACGATTACAAGTCGAAACAATCAGGGCTTCCTGCACTACCTCGCCGTCGACAAGCTTCCGTAAGCCTTCGGCGCACGCTTGTTCCGAGAAGGCGAGCAACTCCCGCACTTCAACGGGAGCGCTTTTATGATTGATGCCGACCAGTAGTATTGACATCTGTTCAGTTGGCCTCACTCAAACACGTGATAGCCGCCCATGAATCTCGCGCCCAGGAACGTGCATAAAACCAGAGCAAATCCTGCGATCCCCATCCAGGCCGCGCTTTTTCCGCGCCAACCCGCGGTCGATCGATAGACGATTAAGAAAACGTAAAGAAGCCAGGTTAAAGCCGCGAAGATTTCTTTTGGATCATTGTGCCATATTCGACCATCGCGTGACGATGACCACAACATACCAGTCGCTATGCCAACAGTCAGCAACGTAACCCCCACGGCAGCCGCGCTGGTGGCGATTTCATTGACGGTGGTTAGCGAAGGCAAACGATGAAAAATGGCGCCGAAGGACTTTAGTTTGAGCGCACGCTCTTGAAACAAGTACATCAGGCTGGCGACAAAGACCACGAAAAAAGCGGCGTACGCGAAGATAACGAGTGTGGTGTGAATAGGAAATAGCCACGTCGCGGAGAACTCGGTTGCCGGGCCTGCCGAGTCGATGCCTACTCCGATAAAGATGGTTATGAAAGTCAGCCCGGCCACCACCGGCAAGGTAACGACGCCGAGCGCCTGGGTGCGATAACGGAAGAGGACCAGCCCGTACGTCGCCGCCAAGGTCCACGCCAGGAACGAGAGCGTCTCTCGCAGGTTGAAGAGTGGATAATGACCGTCGATAGCCCAATCCGCCAACAGCGCAATTGTGTGAAGCAGGAAGCCCACCGCGAGTGCCCATAGAGACACTCGTTGCAGTGACCGGCGCTTATTCACAAAGGCCAGCACCGCATGAATTGCGGCAACGACATAGGCGGCCAGAACGGCCAGTAGCAGGGATCTCATTAGAAGTGATTAGACAAGTGACATCTTAATTGAGTCCAAAGTCCAAAGTCCAAAGTCGAAAGTCGAATGTCCAATGTCCAAAGTTGAAACTAGTGTCGTCTCTCGATTGTTTGAGGGATCATAGCTGGCCATCTGACTTTGGACTTTGGACATTCGACTTTGGACTTTGGTTTCGACATTGGACTTTGGACTATCGTTAGCAAACGTTATTCTGCGTTCCACCATCGTAGCAGCAGTCTATACCAGCCTACGCTTGAAACCTCGACAGGGATTTAGAGGGGAGAAGCAATGCTTTCTCAGACTTCCCGTTTATGCGCGCTTGCTTTCGTATGTTTGCTGCTCGGAGGAATCGCGTTTGCACAGCGAGATCCGCAGAGGCGACGTCCTCCCATAAAACCAGCCGCGACCTCTCCCAGCCCCGAACCGACCATCGAGCCGTCTCCCGAACCAGAAGAGCCGCAGGAGCTCGACACAGTCAAGGTTGAAACGGACGTTGTCACCGTCCCGGTGATTGCCACGGATGGCAATGGAATCTATGTGTCCGATCTGACGAAGGCCGATTTCGCTATCGCGGAAGATGGTGAAAAACAGGAGATAGCATTCTTCGCTACCGTGAGTGCGCCTTTCACTGTGGTGCTGATGCTCGACACCAGCGCGAGCACGCAAGAGAAGTTGGGTGACATCCGGCGAGCGGCAATCGCGTTCGTGGAGCAGCTACAAAGCAAAGATAAAGTGAAAGTGATCTCGTTTAATGACGAGATCAACGATCACAACGAGTTCACCAGCGATCGTGCCCTACTCAAAGCAGCCATAAACAAGACTGTAGCAGGCCAGGGAACTAAGCTGTACGACGCGTTCTCGTCAGCGCTCGACTCGCTGAGGAGCATTCGAGGTCGCAAAGCAATTGTCTTATTTACCGATGGCGTCGATCGCATCAGCGACCTCGCGACTTTTGCCAGCACCTTGCGAGCTTTGGATGAAGAGGGAGTGATCGTCTACCCGATTCGCTACGACACGCGCGCAGAAACCGAACGACTGGTTCGCAGGCAAGCGGAGGAGCAGGGACCTGAGCTGCCGACGATTGGTGTCATCAGGGCGCCTTCACGCGGGACCACGGCACCGACTTTCCCGAGTGATGACCCAAGCACTGTGCCAACGTCCGGCACTCGACGGACGGGTCCGTTAGGTCTTCCTTTACCCGAAGAGATCATGCGCCGCCGCCGGGAAGACCAGGAACGAGACCAACGCGATGATGGACGGTATCCATCACCGTCTGGCTTACCTGATGCTTCTTCGCGACGGCCTAATGATCCAAACGATCCTATTGGTGGACGGACGACGATGCCGGGCACAACGCGGACTGGGCGTCCGCGAAGTGAGAGTGATTCTATTGGGCCGATGCTCGATATGGCTTACTCGACCGCCGATAGTTATTTGACCGAGCTTGAACGGAAATCAGGTGGGCGCCTTGTGCGCGCTGATTCGCTCGCCGCATTGCCCGATGCCTTTGCGAAGATCGCCGCGGAGTTAAGAACGCAGTACGCGATTGGTTACTATCCTCAGAACAGAGTGCGTGACGGAAAATATCGAAAGATCAAAGTGACTACCACTAAGAAAGATGTCGTGATCAGGGCGCGACCGGGGTATTCGCGATCATGACGTTTCAGCGGCGCCAAGTATTTCAACGGTTTATTCTTCTCTCAGAATCCTGAGATGGTTGATTACGAAAACTCCTGTACTCAACCTGGATCGCTACTTCGTCGGCGACTTCGCTTGTTTCGATTAGATCTCCCGTGTTAGTTTTCCCATTCCTGAAGACATCAATCAAACTCCTTGTCCAAGGTTACTAAAACATTCCGATTGAGCCATGCCTGACAGAAGCGAAGCCTGGGAACTACTCTGCGAGTACACCAAGGGCGACAGCCTGCGTAAGCACGCACTCGCGGTGGAGACAGCGATGCGCGCTTGCGCGAAACGTTACGGCGAAAAGGACGCGGACGTGGATGAGTGGGGCCTAGTCGGGCTGCTGCACGATTTCGACTACGAGATGTTTCCAACGGCGGACCAGCATCCATTTACCGGAGCCAACATCCTCTGTGGTCGTGGATATTCTGAACGCATCATTAAAGCGATCATGGGCCACGCGACTTACACCGGCGTGCCCCGCGACAGTTCTGTGGCAAAAGCGTTATTTGCAACCGATGAACTCTGCGGTTTTCTGGTGGCCTGTGCGCTCGTGCGTCCTTCGAAGAGTCTCGATGATGTTGAGGTCGCTTCGGTAAAGAAGAAGTTGAAAGACAAGGCCTTCGCGCGGTCCGTCAATAGAGATGATATTCGCCAGGGCGTAGAAGAATTGGGCGTGGACCTGGATGAGCATATCCGATTCGTGATCGATGCTTTGCGTCCGGTACAGGAGAAGATTGGGTTAAGAGTGGTGAGTGACGATCAGGCTGCGGGGCGGACTTGAAGCGGCTGGGGCGGCGCAGGTTCGATTGGTGCGGTAATGATTGAGGCGACAATGAAGGCTGCGAGGCTCAACAGGATCGAGAGAATGGCAGTCATCACGGCTTGTAGTTTGCGCCGGCGTGCTGTGTGCCGGTAAACAAACATTGCGGCGAGAAAACATGAAGCCAGCGGCAACAGCAACGTCGAGAGAACCAGCAAGCTGGGAGACGCCACCGGGCGCATGTGTGAGAAGGTCGCAAGAATAATTCCAATGGCAGCGCCCGCGCCAATGATGGCAGCCAACAATGAGGTAATGAATACGAGCTTCAAACGCATCGTTTCGGATTCTCGGAATCGCCTTTTGTTCTGAATAGCAGGTAGTTAGCGCTGAGTGCGGCGCAAGAATAGCACAGGGCCGAGAAAGGTCTCAGGACTCCGAAACTCAGGTCTCAAGACCCAGGACTCAGAACTTAGGACTCCGTCTCAAGTCTTAGGTCTCAGGTTTGAGGTCTCAGGTCTCAGGTCTCAGGTCTCAAGGTCCTAGGTGATTCGGCTCTCAAACTGGAATTACTTGAGATTTGAGATATTTTGAGATTTTAGACTTGAACAAGCTTGAGATCTCAGATTTGAGATTATTTCGAGATCTCAGATCTCAGCAGACCTGAGACCTGAGACCCGAGACCCTCAGACCCTGAGACCCTGAGACCCTGAGACCCTGAGACCCAGCCAGTATGAGAAGCGCACTAATCTACTTATCCGAACACGAAGGACTCAAAGACTTCGCCAGTCGCTTTGGTCTTTTCAAACGCTTAACGACGCGATTTGTCGCCGGTGAAACAATTGAAGAAACCGTCGCAGCCATCCGGCAAATCAACGTCGACGGTTGCACGGCGTCCTTCGACCATCTCAACGAATCGGTAACCAGCGCGCAAGAAACCCAGGAAGAGGTAAGAGAATATCTGCGCATCCTGCAGGTGATTGATGAAACGGGAATCCGCTCGAATGTGTCGATCAAGTTGACGCAGTTTGGTTTGAAGATCGATCCCGAACTCGCTTACCGAAACGCCCGCAGGGTTGTTGAGGATGCTGCTCGACGAGGAAACTTTGTCCGCATCGACATGGAAGGATCCGACGTCACCCAAATTACCATCGACATCTTCAAACGCTTGCGCGCTGAATTCGGACTGAATGAGGTGGGCATCGTCCTGCAGTCTTACCTGCGTCGCACTTACGATGACGCCGTCGATATCCTGAAAATTCCGGCGCGCATACGAATCTGTAAGGGTGCTTACAACGAACCGCCGGAAGTCGCTTTTCCAGATAAGAAAGACACGGACGACAACTATCTCCGCGTGATGCAGTTACTACTTTCCAGCGGCGTCTATCACGGCATTGCTACTCACGATCCAAAGATGATCAATGCGACCATCCGGTACGCTCGGGAGAAGGGAATCGGCAAAGAGGCGTTTGAGTTTCAGATGTTGTTTGGCGTGCGTCGCGACCTGCAGCGCCAACTCGCGAAGGATGGTTACCACATGAGAGTGTACGTGCCCTACGGCAAACACTGGTATCCTTACTTCATGCGACGTCTTGCTGAGCGTCCGGCAAACATTTGGTTCGTGTTGAAGAACCTGTTCAAAGGCTAACCCCCAATGGAAAACATCGTTTGGATTTTGTGGTGCATACTCGGCGCAATCCTGATCGTCGCCGAAGTTTTCTCTGCGGGGTTTGTGCTCTTGTGGTTTGGCATTGGCGCGCTCGCGGCGGCCTTCGCAGCGATGGTTGGCGTTGATAGCCTGGCACTTCAGTTCTTGATCTTCGCTATAGTCTCACTCGGATTGACCGCCGCCTCACGCACGATCTTCGTCAACTACTTCTCACGCGAAAAGACCGGAGACTCTTTGAAGACCGGGGTTGATTCGCTGCCGGGAAAAACGGGAATTGTGGTTTCTTCCAGCCGCGGCTCGTTGCAGGAAGGTGCGGTGAAAGTATTTGGTTCGACCTGGACTGCGTATCCAGTGGAAGGCGAAGAGCCTTTGGAAGCAGGCGAGCGCGTGGTGGTCGAGCGGATTCAGGGCGCGTCGATCTACGTGCGGCGTTTAGGCGAAGACGCGGATTGGCGACAGAAGGCACTTCCGGAAGATTGAGAGGAGTTTTCGGCTACCACGGAGCCTGCTTAATAATTTTTCCGTCCAGCTTCCTCACTTCAACCACGGCGACTTTGTTCCGCGAATAAAGTTCTGCTTCTGTAAAAACGACCCTATCGCCGATGATTTTAGGCAGTTGGAAGGAATTGAAAGCGCGATCCTTTCGGCCGTAAAGATTGTCGTGACGCCATACGTAACGTCCAGACCTGAGGTCGATCTTTCCGATAAATCCCAGCGCCGTCACGTAGGCGTTGCTGTTTTCGATCAGGCCTGGGCCGAGATTGAAGGCCGGGATGGCGCGCTTCCATTTGATTATTAGTGATTTCCCATCCAAGCGTGCCAGGAAACCACTTCCGCTTTCATGGTCCGAGACTTCGCAGATCACGAGCAGGTCGCCTTGGTATTCTGAGTAATAAATAGACCTCTCCACATGATCATTTGGAGCCAAACCTAGGCTGAATGAAGTTATGGCGTTATTACTAGAAGTTCGTTTGCCATCTCCATTCGCCTCAATTCGATAAGCGAAATTCAAATGAGCAAACTGAAAATGTGTAGGTAACGATTGGTCGGGGAGGCCTTTTGCTTCTGCGAAAGGTTTTCCGAGGTTCTGGGCAAAGGCAGGGAAGATTCCCAGCAAAATGAAAACTACGGCAGCACACAAACGGGACAATCTGATCGGTGCTCGCTTCATAAGCGTTTCACCTGTCTAACCAGCAGTGGATCACTGCGGTTCCGTATCCGCTTCGTAGTTATCGTCGAGGGTTTTGTCTTCGTCTAACTGAGGCAGTTCGATCGTGATGCGATCGTTGGTAGGTGTTTCGAGTTCGTCGCCATTAAATCGTGCCAGCACAACCGTGATGTTGTCTTCGCCGCCACGCGCGTTTGCTTCCGCTATCAGTTCAGTGCACGCCGTCGCGAGTTCCGGATTGCTCAACACGATGTTCTGAATGTCTTCCGCTTTCAACTTGCCGGATAAACCATCGCTGCAAAGCAAAAGCGTGTCACCACGCCGTAAACGTATCCGGCCCGTTACTGGAGTTACATCGCTCTGCGCACCTAGCGCCTGCAGTATAACGTTGCGGAACATGTGGGTTTCGGCTTCCGCTTCGCTAATCTGGCCCACATCGACAAGCTGCTGCACGAGCGATTGATCTTTGGTTGCAAGCCGAATTTGGTCCTGGCGAATCAGATACGCGCGGCTGTCACCCACCTGGACTAGATCCAGCATGTCATCGCGAACGGCGGCTCCGGTAAAAGTCGCACCCATGCCGGCGCAGCGAGAGTCTTCCTGGCTTTTTAGGTGGATGGCGAGATTGGCGTAGACAGTTGCGTTCTTCAGGCAATCAACGAGTGGTAGGTCAGACTGGCAACCGTCGTCCTCTTCACTGCCCATCAGCATTTCACGGACGGAATCCACCGCCATCCGGCTGGCCACATCGCCCGCCAGTGCCCCGCCCATACCGTCAGAAACAACCAGAACCAGACCCTTATCGCCCAGATCAAACTCGCCGAGTTCCGTCGGAGCTTCTGTTCCGTCCGATCCGGTCCAGGTCTTCTCTTTTGATAACTCAAGCACGAGGAAATTATCCTCGTTGCCTCGGCGGACTTTACCGACGTCAGATTTTGCGTGCAGTTCGACGCGCATAAAAGGAGAGTGTAATTGAAAGGTTGAAACCCGAGGTGATTTTAACCCTTCTACAGTTTGGCTGTCACTTTCTTGGCTTAGATTTTATTTAGAGCTTGATCAATATCGGCGATGATGTCGTCCGTGTCTTCGAGCCCCACCGAAATCCTTACCAGACCATCGGTAATCCCCAATCGCTCGCGCTTATCAGCGTCTACGGAGGCGTGAGTCATCGTTGCCGGATGCGAAATAAGAGTTTCCACACCGCCTAAACTCTCGGCAAGCGTGCACAGCTTAACAGATTCCAGGACCGTGCGCGCCGCAGAAAGTGAACCTACATCAAAAGCGACCATTCCGCCAAAGCCATGTTGTTGTCTTTTGGCGAGTTCGTGCTGCGGGTGTGATGCGGAACCGGGATAGTAAACCTTCTGAACTTTCGGATGTTCTTCCAGAAAAGCGGCGACCGCGCGTCCTGATTTGTCGTGTTGTTCCATCCGCAACGCAAGAGTTTTGGTGCCGCGCATCACCAGCCACGAATCGAGCGGGGAGAGAATTGCTCCGGCGCTGTTCTGAATGAACCCGATCCAGGCGGCGTCTTCTTCATTATTCAGAATTACCGCGCCCCCAATGCCGTCAGAATGGCCGTTGAGATACTTGGTAGTCGAGTGCACAACGATGTCCACCCCAAACTCAATCGGCCGTTGCAGGTAGGGCGACATGAAAGTGTTGTCGCAGACGACGCGGGCGCCGACGCGATGTGCGATTTCAGAAATCTCGCGCAGGTCAGAGACGATCATGACCGGATTGGTTGGAGTCTCGATGAACACCATCTTCGTGTTGGGCTTGATGGCTGCCTCAACATTTAAAGCATCTGATGTATCGACAAAGTCGAATTCGATGTTGTAATTCGCCAGGACTTTTGTGAACAACCGAAAAGTCCCGCCGTAGGTGTTATCCGAGACGATCACATGGTCCCCGGCTTTAACGAGTCGCAAAGTAGCGTCGATAGCCGCCATGCCGGAAGCGAAAGCAAAACCAAACTTAGCGCCCTCAAGCGCGGCCAGGTTCTTCTCGAGCGCTTCGCGCGTGGGGTTCTGTGTCCGCGCATACTCGTAGCCTTTGTGTTTCCCGAGCCCCTGCTGGGCGTAGGTGGAAGTTTGGTAGATCGGAACCGTGACCGCGCCGGTCGTCTGCTCTGGTTCTTGTCCGCTATGAATTGCTGTGGTTGCGAAGCCCATAATAGATGTCAGATGCTGGATGTTAGATGTTAGTAGATATCAGATGTTGGATGTTAGATGTTGGTACTGAATGAGGCGATAGTTAGTCACTACACTCCGTATTGAGTCGGAACCAGCGACGTAGTTCAAGAAACTAACATCTGACATCCAGCATCCGACATCTATTCCTCAAATATTCCCTGGCTAATATACCTTTCCGCGTTGTCCGGAAAGACGGTGATCACTTTCTTTCCACTTCCCAATCGTTCAGCAACTTGATAAGCCGCCGCCGCCGCTGCACCGGTCGACCAACCTCCCAAAATTCCTTCGGTCCGGCCCAGCTTTCGCATCGCGGTGCAGGCATCTTCGTCGGTGACCATCATGATCTCATCAGCAAGCGCTGGTTCAAAAATGGCCGGGATGAAATCTTTCTGTCCAATTCCCTCGATCTTTTTCGGACCCGCGGGCTGACCACCGTAAATGGAACCTTCCGGCTCCACCAGGATACAGAGCACGTCTGGGTTCAGCTTTTTTATAGCTCGCGAAACACCAACAAACGTTCCCGATGTGCCGGCGCCGATCACGACCGCGTCAATCTTGTCTTGCAACTGCCGAACAATCTCTCGCGCCGTTGTCGTCTCATGACAGCAGGGATTAGCGGCGTTCTCAAACTGCTGGGGAACGAAGCTGCCCGGAATCTCATCCGCGAGTTCATGCGCGCGCGCAATAGCGCCTGTCATGCCGGCGTCGTGAGGCACGTATGCGATCTCACCGCCCAGCGCTTTTATTAATTTCATTTTCTCAACTGCGAATCCCTCGGGAACGCACAGGATAACACGATAGCCGCGCGCTACCCCGACCAGCGCCAGACCGATTCCAGTGTTTCCTGCCGTGGGTTCGATGATGGTCGCTCCGGGTTTCAGTAGTCCCCGCTGCTCGGCGTCCTGAATCATCCCCAAAGCCGCGCGGTCTTTCACCGAACCGCCAGGGTTAAAGCATTCGAGTTTTGCGTAGATATCGGCCAGCGGAGGCGGAGCAAAGCGGGCCAGGTGAAGGAGCGGAGTATTTCCGACCAGCTCAATAATACTTTCAGAAACACCAGAGGTCATCAAAAAGGGTTGCCGCAGAAGAATATTTAGAGGACTTGATTCGAGGGAAGATGGTAGCCCGCAGGTTTTGAGGTGTCAATTCAACTATCAGAACCGCCAGCGGCAGCGACCGGGTCTTTACCGCAACATACAGAATTATAGGCAGACGACCCGGACGCTACCGCTGCCGGTTCTGAAGGCAAGCGACGGTAAGCGCGATTGGTAATCCAACGCAGACGATGTGGACCAGTAAACCTGTTACCAGATGGAATCTGGGTTTAAACGTCACCGCTGACAGTGGCAGAACCACATGCTGCATAAAGAAGTAAACGAACGCCCCATAAAAAACTCCTGAGACGACTGCCTGGCTCAAAAGAAATCGTAACTTCGTACTCGCAAGGTAATAGACAGTCGCCCAGCTGAATGCGATCACAAAGTGCAGCAATACTCCGAGTGCTGCCGTCTTCGAACCGCCTTGAAATGAACTTGCGCCGAGCACGCCACTAGCAATGGCGCGAAACATGGCGGTGGGTTTCCGGCCATTCACTAGGGTCGTGATGATAGCCGCTGTGAGATCTAAACAGCCGGCAATCAACCCCGCCCAGAGGATAGTTCTGGTTGAACTTGAGCCTCGTCTGCTGGGTGTCATTGGTGCTCCTTCCTGATCAGGGTGCAAACCAATTCCCCGCAGTATCGATCTCTTGTTAACCACCGATTACGCAGCGTTACGGTACTGACCTCATGACGCTGGAGTGGTCTCAACGGGCGCGTTGGCGCGGGTCAAGATATTCACGCAAGCCATCACCAATGAAATTGAAGGCGAGCACGGTAAGAGCAATGGCGAGACCCGGAAAAATCAGAGCGTGCGGCGCCGCTTGCAGAGTAGACAGATCGCGCGCCTCTTCGATCATAACTCCCCATGAGGGTGATGGCGGCGGCACCCCCAGACCCAGGAACGAAAGCGAAGCTTCGGAGAGCACCGCGCCAGCCATGCCCAGGCTCGCCTGAACAATCAACGGCTGAATCGCATTGGGGAGAATATGACGCACAAGAATACGCGCATCACTGGCACCCAGCGCGCGTGCCGCTTGCACGAAGTCATATTCGCGCACTTTCAATACCTGACCGCGAATCAATCTGGCGTAACCAACCCAACCAATAATGCAAAGGGCCAGGATCAGTTTGTTCAGGCCGGCGCCCAGAAATGCCACCATGGCAATCGCGAGCAGCAATCCGGGAAAAGCGAGAAAAATGTTAAAGACGTAACCCGAGATAAAGCGGTCTATCCAGCCGCCGTAATAACCGGCCAACGCCCCAAGCAAGGTTCCGATAACAGCGGATACCGTTACGACTACAAGGCCAACTTCAAGTGAAATACGAGCGCCGAAAATCACCCGAGAGAAAAGATCACGACCGGTGGCGTCAGTACCGAAGAAGTGTTCAGCCGACGGAGGCAGGTAGCGGATTGTCAGGTTCGTTGCGCCAACATCATGGGTGGCGATCCACGGTGCGAAAAGCGCGACCACGACGAGCACCGCGACGATGACCAGGCCAATGACAGTTAGTCGGTTCATGGCAGCTCAGCTCAATCTGATTCGCGGATCCAGCCAGCGGTAAACCATATCGGTAAGCATGTTTGCGATGATGTAAGTCATGCTGATCACGAGCACACAGCCCTGGACCACGCGATAGTCTCGTTTGCCAATGCCATCGTCGACGAGCAGAAGACCAAGGCCCGGCCAGCCGAAGATCTTCTCGGTAATGATGGCTCCGGCGAGCAGCACACCGAGTTGCAAGCCCAGGATCGTCACGACGGGAATCAACCCGTTCTTTAGCACATGCTTGTAGACAACCACGGTTTCGCTCAAGCCTTTTGCTCGCGCCGTTCGTACGTAGTCCTCGCCGAGTTCTTCAATAACCGACGAGCGGACCATGCGAGTCAGGATTGCTGAAAGAGCCGCGCCCAATGTGAACGAAGGCAAGATTATGTCGCTCCACTCAAACCGGCCGGAGGGCGCCAGCCAGCTAAGCTTCACGGCAAACAGGTAAACCAACATTGGCCCAATCACAAAACTGGGCAAACTAATGCCGATCAGGGCCACAACCGACGCCGTGTTGTCGATCCAGGTGCCGCGGTTTTTTCCCGCAACTACGCCGAGAGGTATGGCTATTACGATAGCAATCAACATCGCGACGATCGCGAGTTCAATGGTTGCCGGATAACGCTCGAGGATTAGATCGAGCACCGGTTTGTCGGTTCGAAAAGAGAGACCCATGTCCCCGCGAAGAATCCCAGTCCAATAATCTGTGTAGCGATTGTCCGCGCCGTGCCATTGAAAGTGGCGCTCACCGGTACCGTCGCGCGGGAAGGAAAAGAAGAAAGGCGGGCGATCGAGTCCGTGCTTCTCTCGAAACTGCTGAAACTGTTCGGGGGTTGCCTGTTCGCCGAGGACGGCTACTGCCGGATCTCCGGGTACCAACTCAATTAGCAGAGTGACAAGTGAGACGACGGTCCAAACTACCAGCAACAGGATTGCTATTCGTCGCAGCGTCCCTAAGAATTTGTACTTAAGAGATGAACGCACTCTGAGAGTGTTTCTTTGAAGCAGATGGGATTCTTAATTCGCGTGGATGATAGCACGGAGGGAAGTTTCAATTTCGAGTTTCAAGTTCTTTAGCTGAGAATCCACCTTTTCTTGCCAGGGGAAGTGAACTGGAAACTCGAAACTCGAAACTCGAAACTCATAAAAAGAACGTAGCCTGCAGTAGAGCTGATATGACTCGCGCGGCCCCGACAACCGCACGTTCCACGAAGCTAAACCCAGGCTACGTTCTTATGGCTGCAAATTTACAGGTTGCAACCAAGCTCAAATTATTCAGGCTTTCTGCCGAGATGCAGAGCCGCCACTCCTCCTGTTAAGTTCTGATACTGCACATCCTCGAACCCAACCGAGCGCATCAGTTCCGCCAGTGCCTCCTGATTGGGAAAGCGGGAAACGGAATCAGGCAAGTATTCATACGCGGACCGCGATCCACTTACCAGCCCGCCTATCAGTGGCAACAGTTTTTCAAAGTACAGACGAAACAGCAGACTGAAACCCGGTATCACCGGTTGCGAGAACTCGAGCACTGCCACACGCCCATTTGGTTCAAGCACTCGGTAAAGTTCCTGCAAGCCTTTTTCAACATTTGCGAGGTTCCGCAGTCCAAATCCAATCGTGACTGCGGCAAAGGAGTTATTCCGGAACGGAAGATTCAGTGCATCGCCTTCCACAAAGGGAATCGTACCCCGACTTGCTGCCTTCCGAGCCGCGATCTCCAGCATGGGCCGGCAAAAATCGCTGCCCACAACACTTGCCCCTGTCGTTTCAAAAAGCGTTAGCGAAAGATCGCCAGTACCACACGCGACATCCAGAATTCGAGCACCCGTTGCAGGTAGCGAGTGTGCGATGGTTTTCGCCACCAGTCGCCGCCAGCGCTTGTCCACGTTTGCGGACAAGATGTGATTCAACAGGTCATACCGAGCGGCTATGTTCGCGAACATCTCGCGGACTCGACCAGCATGCTCGTTTGCTGCAGTTGTCTCGTCAGACACAGTTAAACCAAATCTGATGAAGGTATGGTTGCAAGCGGGTTGCGAAAGCTTTGTGATTAATCAGGCTTGGCAATGTTGGTAGGTGTCGGAACAGGCGTCGGCCTTGGTTTCACCTCTCCCAGCAGTTCTGCGTGTGCGTCGCCGAGCATAGCTTTTAGTTGCTCGCCATTGCCGATCGCTACCGACGCAACCGGCGCATTGTTGAAGAGCCGGTTAGCCACTCGCTGCAGATCGGTTCCGGAGGCTTGGAAGGCCGCCAGTTGGTCCGGTAACGGCTGCAACTTATACGTATCAATGTCGAGCCATCGGTCTGCCAGGCCCTCGGGTTGGGCCAGCGTTCTGTTCAGCGTCGCGAGCACTTCGGTTCTTGCCTGCTCTAGTTCAGCAGCCGTGGGTGGACTCGCCATGAGCGATTTTAAGACCTCTCTTGCACCAGCCATAGCACGGTTTGCTAATGAGTTATTGACAGTCGCACCCAGCACAAACATTCCCGGCAGCAGTCGCGCATCATTGCGGACAAACACCGGATTCCGAGACAACTCAGGAACTAGTTTTTCCCAACGTGCTCTGGCTACTTCGGCCAGCAAAGTTGCAGCGGCAGCATCCCGATCAGAGCGGGCAAGTCCACGTATCGCCAATCGAAGCTCGGTACTCTGGTCAGACGGCGCGTTAATTATCAGAGTGCGAGCATCAGGAGGCAGCGCTTGCCGAAAAGTTGCCGGTACCACCTGCTCACTCTTTCTCCAACTACCGAGGAGTTGGCGAAGCGTCCTCAACACGCGAGCCGATTGCACCCCTCCAACTATCGCCAGCGTTGCGTTATTGGGATTCAAAAAGCGGTCGCGAGCGAGCATCAAATCGGCGCGATCGACTCTTCCCAATGATTCGACCGAACCGGTGTACAACTGACCGTACGGAAAGTCGCCGAACAACCGGGTGGCAATTGCCCGGTCGGCCATCATTGCGGGTGACACGCTCGTATCCTTAACGATCTTTATTCGAGCGTCGCGTACGTTCGCAACGATTTCGGGCGTAAGTTGAGTCGCCAGCAGTGCGTTCCTCAGAATCTCGACTATCTTCGGAAACTCACTGGCCTTTCCTTTCATAACCACCGTCATCGAATCGTAATCGGTGATCACTTCAAGACGGCCCTGCATCTCTTCAGTGAAGTACTCACGCGTGGCCGGATCAGGAAACAAGAGGTCCCCCAGCAAGGTCATCTCGCCGGATTTGTTCGCCAGATCAAAGGCAGCTCCGCTGTGAATGCGGAGCTTGACCAGCACGTCGGCTTCCGTGGGACGCTGCCAGATCAATACGCGCAAGCCGTTAAGTAACACTTCCTGCTGTGGATCGCTCTGTGCCTGAAGTTTTGTAGCCGCGGAAGCAACCATTACCAGACATAAGAGTCCAAATATGGTTGAGCGAGAGGCTGTTTTTACTGAGATCATAAAGACTATGGCTTGGGAGAAGAGACGCGGGAAGTTTGCCGCCGCTGAAACCTCAACAAATCTTCCCGACTGGGTTATTCGAAATCCGGGGGATGAAACATCTTAGAGATAGCCTATTTGCCCGTCAACCGTTTGGTCATTAAGTGCATCCAAGCGCATGGTTTGAACGTTGGTTTGACGCTGGAAGTGCGGCCAATGACGCCATCCGGATGGAATTCACAACTTCGCTGGTCGTAACGTGCAACGTCGTGAGTACCCGGGGTCGAACAAGAATTCGACTTCAACCCGTAACTTTTAGGCTTTTGGTGGGTATACGAAAGCAGGAAGCGATTCCTGCAGGATCGAGTGCCTGATTGCCAGAGAGAATCCAAGACGAAGTTTTGCTTGTGAAAGCAGGGGATGGCGATCAGACCGCGTTCCTCGAGTTGTATCAGCGCTATAGGAATCCCATCTTTCGTTTCGCGTACCGTTTGGTCGGTACCGTTGAGCTGGCCGAAGACGTTACGCACGATTGCTTTCTGAACTTGATTCGAAAACCGGGGAATTTCAACCCGGCGTTGGGGTCCTTGAGTTCGTATCTTTATGCGGCTACTCGCAATCTGACGCTCAAGTATTTTCGGAAAAGCGGCAGGGAGGGAGGCTTTGAAGACCTAGCAAGTGATCCAACCGGGCCTCGAAGAGAGCAGCCGTTGAGGCAGTTGTTGGATCGCGAGCTGAGCCTAAAGGTGCAGGAGGCGATCTCAGATTTGCCCGACCTGCAGCGAGAGGCGTTGGTTCTTTTCGAATACGAGGGATTGCCTTTGAGTGAGATTGCGAGCATTGTCGGCGCTGACGTCGGGGCTGTAAAAGCTCGTATTTATCGTGCTCGTCAGCGATTAAAGAACGCACTGCTGCCATATTTGAACAGTAGTTTGGAAGTTGGTAATTTGGAGAAGGCTTTGAGATGAGCAGTGTTGAGCCAGAAGATCAGTTTATTTCCGACGACGAGCTGAGGAAGGTTCTTGAGCGCTGGAAAGCTCCAGAGCCGACAGAATTTCTCGATCAGCGCGTCGTAAACAGTTATTATATGGAGTCGAGACGTCCGGATGCCGCGGCAGATTCAAGTCCGCTGGTCGCCCAGAGGAAAAATGAGGTAGTAACGATGAAGTTTTGTTCCACCTGCAGAGACGAGTACGCGGACAAGTTCAGCTTTTGTCCAGTCGATGGCACGCCACTAAATGGCTTTGTTCCGCGCACGGAGGAAAGCACCGTCACTGCCGTCGAGTCTAAGCCTCCGATTAATCGCTCTTCGGTCATCAAGAGCGAGCTGGTTAAGGACGTTGCCGCCTCATCATCGGCCCCTTCTTCCGCAGCTTCTTCAATCACGCCGCCACCTGAGAACTCATACTCGGCGTCATCCACTTCTTCCGGAGCTGTGGTCAAGCGCGGCGAGTATCACCTGACGATCATGGAAGACAAGGGTCTCGCATTTCGGCTGGTGGAAGAACTCAAGGAGGTGCAACACCAGTATGAGTTGACCTGGCCCGAGTTCAAGCGCGATCCCTTTGGCTTTACTAAACGCATGATCGTTGGCTACGGCCAGATGGCAGGCAAGTTCTTTGGCAACCGCAATGCTCTGATCGCCTTGGGCAGCGCTGTTGTGGCGATGCTGGCCCTGGTTGGTGCAGTGGCTTATATGGACCGCGCAAATTCCGGCGGCGCTTCGAAAACCGGATTGATATTGTTCGCTGTGATCGCGTTCGGAATGCTGGTCGCGATTTTTTCGACCTGGATGAGCAAGGACCGCGGAGCCGCGGTAGCAGGCGCCCAGCCATCCGACTCTCGTAATGTACTCATTGCAATGATGGTGGCGTTCGTATTTATCTTTGCATTGCTTGGCAGCGTGGTTCTGCTGGATCGACGACAGAGTGACCTTGTGGCGCAGCAAGCCGCCGAAGAGGAACGAGTCGATCAGATAATTGACATTCCCGATGAGCAACCCACTCCGGATCCCGGCACGGCAGGTTTTAATAAAGGAAGCGGCGGCGGTAGCAAGCCGAAGCCAGAGAAGGCCGGCGGCGGCGGCGGCGGTGGTCGTCAGGAGCAGACACCCGCATCGGCAGGCAAACTGCCCCAGGCGTCTTTGGATATTCCGCAGATTCTTCCTCCCGATCCGAAGCCTCCGGTTATCAAGAACCCTGCGTTGCCGGTTGCCGCAACCGTGGTTGCGGACCCATTGCTGGTGCCACCCGATGCGAGCGTTCGTCCGTACGGTGATCCCCGATCGAACAGCACTGTCGCTTCGTCAGGACCTGGAACCGGTAATGGTATCGGTAATGGCACTGGAACGGGTGTCGGCCCAGGTGAGGGTGGCGGTATCGGACCCGGCCGCGGCGGCAACATTGGCGGCGGCGATCGAAACGATGGTGGTGGCGGACCCGGTGGCGGTGGCGGTGGTACTGATTACAACAAGATCTTCAGCGGCCGCGACGTGACGTCTAAAGCGCGCGTACTTTCAAAACCTGAACCGCAATACACCGAGGAAGCTCGGAAGAACCAGATCGTCGGTACCGTGGTCCTGCGAGCGGTGTTTTCATCCAGCGGCCAGGTGACGCAGATTCGTACTGTGTCAGGTCTTCCAAATGGATTGACTGAACGGGCAATGGCTGCGGCGCGCCAGATTAGGTTTGTGCCGGCTACGAAGGACGGACGTCCTGTGTCGATGTGGATGGAGCTACAGTACAACTTCAATCTGTACTAAACCAGGCAATAGCTTAGTAAGAATTGAAGCGGCGCTGATTCAACGATCAGCGCCGCTTCTTTATTTCTCTATCCACAGATTACCTGGGTAGTCTCTTGCTCGGTTCTGAAGAACCGGGGCCAAGGCTCCGCCTTCCTTGACTGAGAGAGTTTCACGCTTGAGAGGTGAGATGGGAGTGAGTGGTTCTGAAACTCTTTTGCTAAACCAGCTTAGCTGCAAAGCGCTTCAAGCGCTTCACACCTTCCTGCAACTGCTCCATCGAAGTCGCATACGACATGCGCAGAAAGCCCTCGGATCCAAAGGCCGCTCCATCAGTAACTACCACCTGCTCGTCGGCCAGAAGTTTTTGCGCAAACTCGCCTGAGGTTTTGACCTCGCCCTTCAAACAACCTCGCACGTCCGGAAAAGAATAGAACGCGCCTTCGGGTTCGTTACAAGTGATCCCGGGCACTTCTTTCAGCGCGCCCAGTAACCACGCGCGGCGTCTCGTGTACTCAGCCAGCATCATCCCGACTGAATCCTGGGGGCCATTCAGGGCTTCGATCGCCGCGCGTTGAGCGATAGAGTTGGCATTACTCGTCGAATGCCCCTGCACGTTGAGCATTGCTTTCGTCCATTGACTTGGAGCCAGTGCGTAACCCATCCGCCATCCAGTCATGGCGTAAGTCTTGGAAAACGATCCGGCAATGCAAAGTCTTGCTCGCAACTCGGCCGGTAGGCTCGCCGCACTAAAGACCTCGGCCGAAGAATAGACAAATCGTAGATAGCATTCGTCTGAGATCACATAGATGCCTCGTTCGCTAACCAGACGCAGGATTCGTTCAAATTCGGCGGGGGCGATTACCCTGCCGGATGGATTGCATGGAGAGTTGAGAATGATGAGTTTCGTGCGGGGCGTGATCGCGCGTTCAACCTGCTCAGCATTCAGCACAAAACCCGTTTCTTCAGTTTCAATGTAGACCGGTGTTCCGCGGGCAAACACGACGATCTCAGGAAAGGTCACCCAGTAGGGTTTTGGGATCAAAACATCGTCGCCGGGATTTATGAGACTGTTGACCGCGTTGAAGATCGCCTGTTTTCCGCCAGACGTTGCCATAACCTCTGAACGTTCAAGCGTTGCCCCGAACTCGCGCGCGTAAAAATCAATAATTGCCTGTTGAAGTTGTCGTACCCCTGCGGTCGGCGTGTACTTGGTTTGGCCCGCCTTCAGCGCTTCGACAGCGGCATCCTTGATGTTCTGCGGTGTGTCGAAGTCCGGCTCGCCGGCGCCAAAGTCGACCACGTTAAGGCCGGCAGCCCGCATCGATTCTGCAGCCTGCATCGCCGCAAGTGTGGATGACGGTCGCATGCGACCAACATTATCGGAAACTCGGAAAGGGGAACTGGCAGGTTTGGTGCTCATGATTTCTGGCGGGAATAAGCGACGCCATGGAAGTCGTCGCTCGACCCATTCTTTATCAGTCTTAGCGGTTTCGGCCGTGTAGTGGTGGTGGAAAACGCGGGAAGTATATCACGTTGAATAGGGGCTTCTAGCCCTCCTCAACTTTCGCTTTCATGCGCTCTTCGACAAGCGCTGGTACCAGTCCCTTCAGTTCGCCACCAAGCTGGAAAACTTCCTTGACGAGACGCGAGCTGACGTACGAGTAAGTTTCAGCGGGCATCATGAACACTGTCTCAATGCTTGGTTCCAGCCGCCTGTTCATCAGCGCCATCTGCAACTCATATTCGTAATCCGAGATGGCGCGGATACCGCGGACGATGGCGTCGGCCTGTTGGGCCAGGGCGTACTGCACCAGCAGCCCCTCGAAGTGATCGACGCGAACAAAGCAATCACCACGATTGATAAGCTTCAACACGTCGCTCAGCATTGCCTCGCGCTCGTCGATACTGAAGAACGGCTTTTTTTCAGGATTGACGAGGATGGCAATGATGATTTCGTCGAAGAGTTTGCAGCCACGTTCGATGATATCGAGATGACCATTAGTGACGGGGTCGAAAGAACCAGGGTAGATGGCTCGGCGCATGGCTGGGATGGTAAACGGAAAACGGCGGAGATGCTAGAAATAGATGCTAGAAATAGATGCTAGATATGCTAGATGTCAGATGTTGGTACCCGCGGTGCGAACGAGAGCCGATGCCAATCTAGCCACTGTTCGTGAGTGCAAGCTCATTGGTTCGGACCCGCATCTAACATCTAGCATCCAGCATCTACTTCTGACATCTAACCTCTGACGGCCAGCATCTACTCGAACCTCTGCCATCTACCATCTTTCCTTGGTCCTCGCTTGACACACCTGGGAGGCGATGTTTCAATATTGGCTGGAACAGACGTGGTGAGTTAAGGCGACTTGCGGCCACGTAAAATAATCCGCTAAACAGCTCGGCGAGTCTTTCCCGTGAGACTAATCGAAATGGGTTTGGAAAGCCCCGCGTTGTTTATGCGCGGGGCTCTTTCTTTGTCGGTAGATGTCAGAAGTAGACGTCAGATGCTAGATGAGACGCAGATGTCAGATGTCAGAGGCTGGATGTTAGTTGAGACTCCTAAGAGGCATGGTTTCAATCTGACATCCGATATCCAACATCTACTAAAATCTGGCCTCCAACATCTGACATCTACTAACATCTGACCACCAACACCAAACATCTACTCTATGAGCTTTCTCGACACTCTAAAAGACCGGATCGTCGTCTTCGACGGCGCGATGGGCACCAATCTGCAAGTTCAGAACCTCACGCTAGAGGATTTCGGTGGGTTGCTGTTTGAAGGCTGTAACGAAAACCTCCTCGTTACCAGACCTGACGCTGTTGAAAACGTGCACGTCGCCTTTCTCGAAGTCGGCTGCGACGTCATCGAGACCAACTCCTTCAACGGCACTCCGATAGACTTCGACGAATACGGCATCGGCGACAAGGCTTATGACATGAACGTCATGGCGGCCAAACTCGCCAAACGGGTTGCGTCAGACTACTCCACGAAACTGCAGCCGCGCTGGGTTGCCGGATCGATGGGCCCGGGCAGAAAGTTGCCGACATTGGGCCATATCAGTTTCCTCGATCTGCGAAATGCGTATCGCGAGCAGGCGCGGGGTTTACTCGATGGCGGCGCCGACCTTTTGATTGTAGAAACTTGCCAGGATCTATTGCAGACGAAAGCCGCACTTGCTGCCATCTTCGGCTACTTCGAGGAAACTCGCACTCGCGTTCCCGTCATCGCGCAGGTAACGATCGAAGTCTTCGGCACAATGCTCAACGGCACCGAGATTGGCGCCGCCCTAACTGCATTGGCGCCGTTTCCCATCGATGTCATTGGCATGAACTGTGGCACCGGGCCACGGCACATGACCGAAAGCATTCGCTATCTCTGCGAAAACGCCCCGCTGCCGGTTTCAGTTTTGCCAAATGCCGGGCTGCCCTCAGTTGTCGAAGGCAAAATGCATTACGACGAAACGCCGGAAACATTTACCGCGCAGGTCGTCCACTTCGCGAAAGATTTTGGTGTGAATATCGTCGGCGGTTGCTGTGGGACCAGACCCGAACATTTGAAACTGGTCGTTGAAGCGATGCAGCGCAT
>JBGTLE010000408.1:0-9471 GCA_041744295.1 Pyrinomonadaceae bacterium
TAAAACCCGAGTAAAGGAACTTCGCGCAGCTCCTCATCAGCCTTCATACGTTTAGCAATGGCTAGCGGATCGAGATTAGTCGATTGCAGGTCGACAATAACCAGATCGGGCTTGTTCTTCCGAGCAGAACTTAACAACACGTCGGCGTTTCGAACAAAGCTAACATCGGCGCCGACTCCCTCAGCAGTGGTTCTTATCTTTGAAGCGAAAAACAGATCGGCAACGGCCGCAAGTACTTGTTGATTCATAGGACGTCAATCTTCTCACTTCAGAACGGATTTGTCGTCCGTTCCCGATCAGAACCGCAAGCGGCAGCGACCGGGTCGTCTCTCCAAAGGAGATCCTTCGAAGGCAGATGGCAGCGGAGTCTTGATGCAATAGAGGTGGAGCCAGCGCGGATGGACCCGGTCGCTGCCTGGTACGGTGCTGACTTCATTTGGTAATCGCGCGTGGTTTCGCGTAAACATAGTTCGCAAATGCAAGTGCTCGACCAACCCGCCATCCCCTTTCTGTCTGAGGCAGAGCTGCTCGAGTCAGGGGAGGCCGCAGCATCTGAACGCAAGTACTCAGACTCATCTCGCCTCGTTATCGGCTCCTACAACATTCGCTACGCTGTGGGCCAACGACTGATCTCGAGCGGCATCTTCCGCAAGCTGGGTTTCAATTTTCCGGGGCAACGTCCCACTGCGGTTGCGAACAATATCCGTTTGATCGCCGAAGCTCTTACGCAGGGCGCGATCTGTCCGCCACTGGATGTGCTCGCACTGCAAGAGGCGGATAAGGCAACCGCACGATCCGGCGGTCATCACGTCGCGGCTGAATTGGCGGAACGACTAGGGATGTCGTGGGTCCATGCTCCCGCCGGGATTCCACGAGGCCAACTGCCGAAAACGCGCGCGTGGTGGCTGGATTTTGAAGAGCAGATCGGGCTCAACGATCAAGGAGACACCGGCGTAGCCCTTCTCAGTCGCCTGCCTTTGAACGATGTCACCCGAATCGATTTACCATGGACCGAGTGTCCGTGGCGACCACGCGTCGCGGTTGCCGCGACGATTCAACTTGGCGCGCGGCGGATCAGAATTCTGAACGCGCATATCGATCCGCACTCGGCGATCGGCGGTCAGATTGAGCAGCTCGAGGTCGTGCTCAAGGAAGCCGAACGATTTAGTGGCCCAGTAGCTCTGCTCGGTGACTTTAATACCTTGTCAAAACAGAAATGTCTGGATACTCGCAGGCTGATCGAGTCACGCGGGTTCACGACGCCGTTTCCCACCGGCACGCCGACATGGCGCGGATCCGGCATTCGATTGCATGCAGACTGGGCCTTCGTGCGTAATGCCGGAATTGGACGATGGGGTGTCGCGCGTCCGTTGAGTGCTTCGGATCACTGGCCGATCTGGGCCGAGGTAGAACTATCCTAGACAGAAATGGTACTCAGTACTCAGCACTCAGTACTTTTTACCCATGACCGACTGCACCGCACAAATAATTACCAGCCGCGAGAATTCCCTGCTCGGCCTCGCGCGCTCGGTTCGCGACGGCAAAGAACGGGAGCTGATCTTCATCGAAGGACTCCGCCTTTGCGAAGAGGCATTGCGTACTCGCATGGATTTCGAGGCGTTGATCTATTCCGATCAGATTGCGGAAAAAGAACGAGCGGCCCAGTTCATCAAGCAAGCCGCTACCGCCAGCCATCGACTTGCGGTCGTTAGCGAACAACTGCTGGGCACCATCTCATACACGAAAACGCCCCAGGGAATAGTCGCGCTCGCACGCCGTCCCGGTGCCGGACCCGACGCCATATCAAATAGCAACAACGTTCCAGCGTTGCTGGTGGTGCTTCATGGAATCAACAATCCCGTTAACGTGGGCGCGATTCTCCGAAGTGCCGAGGCCGCGGGCGCAACTGGCGTGATTGCCACCGCCCGCACGACCGATCCCTACTCGCCGAAATCGTTACGTGGCGCCATGGGCTCGGCATTTCGTTTGCCGATCTGGTTTGGAGCAACTTACGAAGAAGCCCTCCGGTGGTGTGCGGAACGCGGGATTAAGACGGTGTGTACGGCTGTGAATGCCGAGAAAACTTATACGGCGATGGACTGGAAAAAGCCTTGTGCCTTAATCGTTGGTCCCGAAGCAACCGGATTGACTGAAGCGGAAGTGGCGGCTGCTGACTCGGTGATTAGTATTCCGATGCAGGGTGAGGTTGAGAGTTTGAATGTCGGCGTTGCTGCAGCGATCGCGCTTTACGAGGCAGCCCGGCAGCGACGCTAATGCTGACAGCGTCGGGGTTAGGGCTGCTTTTTTCTTGCACCCCTAATGAGGGTCGTGATTCGAGCGTTCACGGCACTCGCTTGAAATCCAACTCCTTGAAATCAAAATCTGGATTCGGCACGTCGAGTCTCAGTTCATCCACCTTCCCCTGAGGCGTCAAAGTAAAAGTGACGAAGCCTCGGGGAAAGGGATAGACCACTGATTCACGCCACTTGATGCGAAAGGTATCGAAATGCCAGTGCTCGAGATCGCCAACAAAATACGGGCGAGTGATGTTTGTTCGAGGCTTGAGCCTCAAGTCCTTCACTTTAACCAAAGAAGTCCGAGGCATAGCCCCAACTGACGGAAACAACTTGCGGTAGCCAGAGGCTTACCGCAAGGAAGGCGGCAGATCCCGTGTTCTTTAACGTAGAGACCCTGTGGCATTCGGCAGTAGCCGGACAGCTCGAGAGCCGTCTGGCTGTTTGCTGTTCGCTGTCTGCTGTTTGCTCTCCAACGTTAACTCTTTTTCGCTTTCCATTCAGTCAGCATTCGCTCCAGGGATGCGGTATCGGCCTTAGCTTCCTTACCTAGTAGTAGGGCCTTTTCCCCGGCCGCAATCGCTTCCGCCGTCTTACCTTGAGTTGCTAATAGCCGAGCCTTGGCGAACACGTTGTTGTACGTCTCTTTAACCTTCAAAGACTGCTCGAGCCAACCCATTGCTTCGGCATCATCTGCCTTGTTGGCATTTTGGAGGAAGTAGTTCGATGCCTGAAGTGGCGTACGCCAATCGTCAGGTTTAGCCGCCGCAACGGCAGCCCGAGTTTTCGCCAGTGCAAGAGCATCTACGTCCTTCACTTCAACGGTGAAAGGCACACGCAGTTTCTCCCAACGCAGGTTGACCTGGGCTGAATTCTCTGTGAGTGGTTCCAGGTTGTAGCTCAACCACTCCTGATTGTCGGCAACCATCTGTGCTTTGGTTTTCACACGCAGGACGTCTTTCTTATCGTCGTAATTGAAACTCCCCCACTGCCCGGCGTCGCTGTTGATGATGATGGTCCACTCATCCTTGCCAGGCAGAATATGCAGACTGTACTTACCAGCCTTGAGCGGTTCACCGTTTACCAGCACGTCGTCAGTGACGATGAATTGGGTTGCCTCGTTGGCACCGGCTCGCCAGACGTGTCCGTACGGAACGATCACTGCATCCTTGGGCCGCGCACGAGCATCATCCAATGTTGCCGTGCCGGTTGTTGAGCCAGCCGGTGGATCGCCCCAGATAGTCCGAGACTTAACGCCCGGCCGGCTGTAGTTAATGGTGACGTCCGTGACACCAATTCTCTGCGTGACACTGGCTGCCTGGCTGGGGCGCGGAAAGATCAAAGTCTGCTGGCCTGCAACGTAGCCGGCGGCTGAGAAAGTAACCAACAGCGCGCAGCAGTACCCGAAAAAATTACGAACTAGTGTTCTCATTTTGGTTCTCCTTTTGAGCAGAAGATAGCTTAGCGAACTAGACGTGGCAAGACCTGATTTGGACCGTCGCAGCGTCGAGTTAGCGTGGGCATTTATCTCGGTTTTATTTCCAAACTCCTGGATAATCAGACCTGTTGTTGAGATGCGTTCCAGAACTTTGGCCGCGGACTTACGCGGATGAAACGGATCTGAAAACTCAAGGGAGACGAAGCTTGTGCCTTGTCTCACTCTGGCTGTCTCTGATCCGTTTCATCCGCGTAAATCCGCGGCTAAACGTTTTCACTGCACTTCAAATCCAATCGTTTGCGACGCAGTCGTCTTCGCCGCTAAGTCTGAAATCGTAATCTTCAACTCGTAGTATCCAGCCATGAGATTGTTCAGCGTCATATCGCCACCATACGGGATGCGTGCCGTGTCTGTTATCCCCTTCATGGCTAAAGCTTGCTCTTTAGTAGTGACCACCGGCTTACCATTACGGAGAACCTGAACCTGCGCTGTCAGGTTCGGCGCTGCATTGGCCCGCATCGCGTTGTAGATGAAGACCCAAAAACTCAGGTGACTGTTGCGGCCGAAGCGATGATCGACACTGAACTGGATCTGGGGATCGGTTGCTCCGCTCTTGGTTGCCACCACCTTCCCATCCAGCAGCAGGCTACTTAGCGTAAGTTTTTGCGCCGCGACGTCGGGTACCACCACCCATTCCATCGCGCTGCCTACGCGCCCGCTGAATTCGTCCCGGACGGCAACCCGCACCTGATAAATTCCCGCGCCGAGTGGAACGCGATGGTTGTATATCAGTGAACCCTGTTCCGCAGAATTCTCTTGAGCACTGGAATTTACACCGAGCTTAGTCTTGAAGCTGGTAACGATCTTCTGCTTGTCGTTCAGCACCACTCCAGCAAGATCGACAGACGCATTCTTTTTTCCGCCGTCGCCAAAGAGAAGTGCACTGCTCGAAATTTGCGCCGAAGAGGTGAGCACCATCCCGTTCGCAGGCGTGTTTATGAAACTGAGCGCGAGAGTTACCGGGAACTCATTCCTTGAGTAGTGGTCGGTCAGTGTGTCGCCCAGGATTCGAGCGGGCGTGAGCTGCGTTAGTGACTTCGATTTGTCGGTGGCCGCAACCTCTGCCGAGGCGAGTTTTGATCCTTCAATATATCCCTTTGGCAACCGCACGCTCAGATCCGGTCGCCCGGCGATGGAAACTTCAACTTTGCGAAACTTCTTCTCCTTCTGTGCTTCTGATTCCGGTCGCCAGGCCAGCAGGTAGTAATTTGAAGTCTCCTCCAAAACCTCTCCCACCCAGCGATCGAAGACGTTCTGATTGCGCAAAGCACGTCCGCCCGTGTCGACCGCTAAAGCGTGTAGCGCATCCTGCATCGCCGCGATCTCTTTAGTCGAAAGAGTCTGCAGCCTTCCGTTGGGATCGGCTGGGACGTTGTTAGTTGCGTCGAGTTGTCCTGAGACTAGTCCGCGAGCGTCAATGGTGTAAACCACCACGCCTGATCTCTGCGCGGAGTCAATGATTCTTGTTAGTTGATCGGACAAGCTCGCACTAATACCGACGTCGAGAAGGAATCCATCGGAGAGAAAGAAAGCCAGTTTTCGTCCCGGCCGGCGAGCGGAGGACTGCATCAGGAATTCCAATGAACCGTAGGTCGCCCTCGTGATATTTCCGGCCTGCATAAGAATCGCGCGCGCGCTATTTGTTACTTGAGTCTTGCATGTTTCACGGATGGATCTCATCAAGGCGGCAGTCTTTTTCGGAAGGCTGGTTTGCTTCATGCACTCTTCGACATAGAACTCGCCGACCTTATCGTCAGATCGACTCTCGATAGTTAACGCAACGTATTCAGTCATCGTGGTTTTGCCGGTCCCATAACCAGACACTACGTAAGGCCTGTGCATCAACCGTGATGCCGCGGTGGTGAGTACTTCTTTGTTGCTGGTGAACTGCTCGAGAAAGCCGAGTTGGCCGCTTGCGGTCGCGATGACCACCTGATCTCTGGCGGTCATCTCCTTTTCGATAAAGTTCAGCAACATCTTTCGCGTGCGATCCAGGCTCTGCAACTGAAGGTGCAGATCATCGATAAAGAAAACTATGGTTCGGCCGCGGTAGACGGCGCCAGACTCAACCTTGACCTCCTTGGCACCGGGTTTCGAGGCAAGCTGTTGTTCTTTGAAAGTTCCGGCCAGCACCTGCTCGAGAAAATTGATGGGCGTCGATTTGCCGTCGACGCGAAGTTGAAATTGATCTTTCGTCAGGCCTGTGACGATCTTGCCTTTACGGTCGACTACGGTGACGGCAGTCTGGACGAGTTCGGTGTTGACGCGGACGACGTCTGGAGACTGTTCCTGAGCCTGGCTTGAAACGAAAGAAATCAGGGCAATCATGAGCGCGACGAGAAACAACGGAGTCGAAGCCCGGTTCAACTTCAAACCTGGATTGGCTGCGTTCAGTCGCGCTGAGGACAATGGGTATGAGACGAAGATTCGATTTTGCATGTTGAGCAGTTCCGGAAGGTGTTCGGTTTAGCAACCGGTTATCTGGGGAGACGAGAGTATATAGCGAAACCGTAATTGCTGGCAGTCAGAACCGCAAGCGACAGCGACCGGGTCCCTTACCGAAGACGCACCTTACCAGAGTCTCGGAGCATGCCTTTCATCAGTAATTGAATCTGCGGCGACGGCTCGGTCGCTGCCGCTTGCTGTTCTTGATTCGCCAGTCGCTGCCGCTCCTCGGTATGATTGCGAGTCGCCCGCTGCTCGGAAGTTCAGCTGCATAATCTGTGGATGGCTTTGACTTAACCTCGAAAGCCTTACTAACCGGCGCTTATTTCAGCTAGAATGTCCGCCTTGGCAGCAATCGGTTGGGTTCGACGCAGTCAAATACAGACTGCGTTTTTTGCATCGCTCGCGGGCAATGACCGAGCATGAGTGGAGACGCAGCGAGACGAAGCCCTCCTTAACAGTCGGGCTACTGCACTGTGAGCCACTGCGCCCGGACCCAACTGCACCGAGTCGGCTGCTTTGAGTACGGGAACCTGTCGCCCCAGCAAGCGTATCTGTTGCTATGACTGAAGAACTTAAACCGGTGGGAAAAAAGCGGCGTGAAGAGGCGCTGCCTGAGCGTCTGCTTCGCCGTGTCCTGGAGGGAGTCGGCGATGTTGTAGACCGCGGGTTCGGTCGCACAGTTGATCCAAAAGGCGGCTTGACCACCTCCCAGTTGATCGAACGGATGAAGCGCCTGATGGACGAGCGAGTTCGCGATGAAGGAAGCAAGGGCCGGATCGCGCCACATCATTTTAAGCTTAAACTCGAATGGGGCACTCACTCCGAAGCGCCGCCCGAGATCATTAAAGAGTTGGAGCACGAAGTACTTGCCGCGGCTATCGATCATATAAACGATCATCGCTACCGCACGCTGGCACAGGTGGCCGTCGAAACTGAGGTCGACATCTTCACGACCGGCATCTCCGTCGATCCGTCTTTTGGAGAGTTTGAGGAAGAGCTACGACTTGCCGATGAGGCGAAAAAAGTTCAGCCGGGTGTCGCGCCGCCGAGAGGGGCGCCGGAAATTCCAGATGTCCAGGTAAAGGTTCGCATTACCCTGCGGGACCGAACGAATGAGATTACCCTTCCCTTCAAACCGGGTGGCCGGCGAATGAACGTCGGTCGAGTTTCCGACAACGACATTTCATTGAACGACTCGAGCGTCTCTAAAATTCATGCCACGGTGATGATGAATCTCGAGGGAACGCTGCTGGTAGCCGATACGGGTTCCACCAATGGCACGTTCATCAATGGGCGTCGCATTTCATATGGTGAAGCCCGCGTGATTGAAGTAGGAGACGTAGTCAGCTTTGGAGATGTTGAGGTTCGCTTTCGCAAGCATGAATAAGCGTATTTTGGTTCGCAGCACTACAGTTTGGGAATAACGAAACAATTGTCGATGACACTCCTATCGTTTCTGCAGTCTCCCACCGCCACCCCAACGCCAGTACCTCTGCCGGAAAAAATGCCGGCGCTGCTCACGCTGATTTACGCGGGTGGGTTTGCGCTGATCATTCTCTTGTTATTGATTTCGCTCTTGCGCAGTCGCCGCCGCAGCGGCTCGACCGTTGCGACTGTGCCCGCCGATCTTCCTGATGCCGTAAAGAAACGCCTGGGCTCAACCTCAACGAACCGCGGGTTACGTGCGTTGCGTTGGCTGTTTGTGCTCATGGCGTTTGCGCTGCTTGGCTTTCACGTCTACTGGGCCCACTACGCCGCGGAGAAGAACCAAAAGTTTCAGGAGCTGAGCTACAAAGACCTCCGTAATCGGCGATTGTCAGAGTCGACGTTACGAGGTTGGATACTCGATCGCAGCGGCCGGCTGGACAAAGCTCTGGCTCTTTATCGTCGTGATTCCGCCGGCAACATTCGGCGCGAATACCCGATGGACAGACCCTTCGCGCATATCTTCGGATCTGATCGCGGCGATCCGGGACTAGAGCGCGCGCTGTTTGGCGTCCAAAGCGGCGCGCTGCCCGAAGCATTGGACATCGTTAAAGGGAGGACGATGCAGTTCAAAGGCAACTCTGACGTCCGCATCACGATCGACCGCGAACTGCAGCAGGCAGCCGTTGACTTGCTGAAAGGTAAACACGGCGCAGTAGTCGTGCTGAATCCTCAAACTGGCGAAGTACTCGCTATGTACAGCGAGCCGTCCTACAGCTTGAAGGAAGTGGAAGACGAGAAGACCTGGATTCGTTTTGAAGCGAACGAGCGTGATAAGCCGCTGGTCAGTCGCGCTCTCGGCGCTTATTACATTCCCGGCTCGACCTTCAAAACGGTGACGATGACGGCGGCGTTCATTGCCGGCGATCAAGACACTAAATTCACCTGTAGTGGCGGTGGTTACTATGCCGCGCCGGGAGCGAACGTGATCTATGACGACGCCGGGCCTGGCGAGGTGCACGGCAACATCGGAATCGATATCGCATACGAAGTCTCTTGTAACCAGTACTTCGCGCAAATGGGTGTCAAGTTGGGTCAGGAGAAGTTGAAGCGGGCCGCCGAGTTGCTCGGCATCGGCGCTTACGACACTCCGTCCGAAGCGTTAAGAGGCAGAAAGCTGCCGGAGATCTGGAATGCGAGTAACGACGCGGTAAAGCGAGCGCTGGCGCCTCGTGAATCGACCATCGTTACCGGCAAGCAGGTAACACGCTATGACCTTGCGTTGATTGGTTACGGTCAAGGTTATGCCGGTCAGATGACGCCTTTCCAGATGGCGATGGCGGCGGGGGTAATCGCGAACATGGAAGGCAAGCTAATGAAGCCGAAGATCGAATTCGATCTGGCGCCCGCAGTGTTTAAGCAGGTAGTGTCGCCGCAAGCTGCGCAAAGGATGCGCAGCATCATGGGTCTGGTCACGGGTGGATCGAGCGGCACTGCTCGAGGAGTTTTTGCGCCAGTCAAAGCGGCCGGCATTGTTACTGGTGGCAAGACAGGAACGGCGCAAAAGGTTGTTCCCGTCTACGACGCCAAGACCGGCGCGCCAAAGACTCGCCGCCGCGTGGAGAAGGACAATCGCGGGAACATCATTCGCGAGTATCAGGAGACAATCATGGACGAGCAGAATCCACGCATCGACGGTTGGTTTCTCTGCATAGCTCCGTTGGATCGACCGCAGTTGGCAATGGCGGTGATAGTTGAGGGTGGCGGATACGGCTCGCGCTCAGCAGCGCCGATTGCCGCCGCGTT
>JBGTLE010000409.1:0-10314 GCA_041744295.1 Pyrinomonadaceae bacterium
GTGCTGGATCCGGTCGCTACTCGCGGTTCTGTAGCTGAGTGATATTTTGAACGATAAGTGAAACTGCACCAGTATCAGGGTGGTGATGCAGTTTGAAAAAAGTGAGTTCTTAAGGTCGCGGATGAACGCGGATGGGGAACGAAAGAGGGACGATCCACGAAAATACACGAACGAACACGAAAAAACTTAGTGATATTTGGTGTGATTTCGTGGATCGTTTTTGATTTCTCTACCCGAACCCGCAGACAGCCCTTCCCAACCTGCGAATTTCCGAATGCTGATTAGAATCTGGGCGAGCTGAATTTTTCACAACTTGCACCGCGTGGTGGTGGTACTGACCTCATGTCACGCGAGCGACCCATCCCAAACAGGAGAGGCAGGAAGGTGTAGACCGGGAAAATCAGGGATGAAGGCTTTGCCGGTTCAGGGTTGCTTGCCAGATTCCGGGGTGTTTGCAGATTCCGGGGTGTTTGCCGGTTCTTCGCCGAAGAGTTGGACGAGTTGCTCCAGAGTGTCTTTCTCTTCCTCGTTTAAGTCCAGAAACTTTGCGCCGAAACCTTTCGCCTCTTTTAATGAGTTGTGTACGACCTCTACCTTGAGAATTCGCTTGCGAGGCCTCCAGAAGCGGATCAGGACCACCTGCCCGGGTTTTACCTTGGTACGACCTCCAAATTGAACGGCACAGCCTAAAACTGTGAGGTTGATAATGGTCCCCGTGTAAGGGCAGTCCTTGGTCAATCCCCATCGGACTTCAATTGAGGTGTTTACTCTTCTGGCTCGTCTCGGGATGTTTGACATGGAGATTGTGCTGGGAATCGTAGATCGCAACAGGTAATGAGTCAAAGATCTGTTTCTTCAGTAGGTTTCATCTCTAATCAATAGTCCATTTTTCGTGCCGACGGTCCTTCCTTGACTTCTTTTACCTGCGACTACATCATCACCTTGCCCGGGAGACCAAACCCTTTATCCGCGACGTCATGTTCGCCCCATGACGGTCAATCCTATATATCCCCCAAGACAACTGCTGAGTCCTTGAGAACTAACACAAGTCTCGCGACTCGCTGCGAGATTTGAAGGACATTCAATGGGCGAACCGCAAACGGACGATCCGAAGCAACCATTTTCTGACAAGCAGAAGGCAGAATCGGCTTCCGCTGTAAATCGGCAAGGGAAGGAGACCGAGCAACAGCCTGAAGACGCATTGCGCGAGAGCCAGGCGAGACTCTCAGGAATCATTGATTCCGCAATGGACGCGATAATCACCGTTGATGAGAAACAGCAGGTGCTCGTGTTCAATCGTGCCGCTGAAAGAATGTTTCAGTGTGCTGCTGACCAAGCTCTCGGGCAATCGCTTGACCGTTTCATTCCTAAACGTTTTCGCTCGAGTCACTCGTCACATATCGAAGCTTTTGGTCAAACCGGTGTCACAACCCGAACTATAGCCGGTGCGCGATCTGTTTACGGGGTGCGTGCCGACGGCGAGGAATTCCCGGTAGAAGCGTCAATTTCACAGGTCGAAGCTGGAGGCCAAAAGCTCTATACAGTCATCATGCGCGACCTCACCGAACGCGAGCGAGCCGAGGAGCGTTTCCGACAACTTATCGAAGGCGCCCCGAACGGGATGGTGATGGTCGATCGTGAAGGCAAGATCGTGCTGGTCAACGCACCGATCGAAGAGTGCTTCGGTTATACACGCGCCGAATTGCTGGGACAGCCGATAGAAATACTGGTGCCCGAGCGTTTTCGCAATCACCATCCCACCTACCGCAACGACTTCATAGCCCATCCCTCCGCCAGGCCAATGGGCTCGGGACGTGATCTTTTTGGTCTTCGCAAGGATGGCAGCGAGTTCCCAGTCGAGATCGGCCTAAATCCGCTTCAGACCGACCAGGGAACGATGGTGGTGGGAACTATCGTTGACATAACGGAACGTAAGCGTGCCGAGAAGACGCTACGCCGGAGTCAGGAACAACTGGCTGGCCTGATCGGCTCGGCAATGGATGCCATCGTAAGTGTTGATGAAGATCAGCGCATCGTCCTCTTTAACTCGGCAGCGGAAAGAATGTTTCTTTATCCCGCCGACGAGGCCATCGGCCAATCGCTCGACCGCTTCATCCCCAAACGCTTTCGTCCCGGCCACCGCGAGCACATTGAGAACTTTGGTCGGACGCATGTCACCAAGCGGGCCATGGGCAGCCTGGGTGCGATCTTCGGCTTGCGTGCCGACGGCGAGGAGTTTCCGATAGAAGCTTCGATCTCGCAACTGGAATCGGAGGGGCAGAAGTTTTACACCGTCATCCTGCGAGACATCACTGAGCGCAAGCGATCAGAGGAGGCGATGAAGGAGCAGGCACGCATTCTGGATCTTGCTCCGGTGTTGATCCGCGATCTTACCGGGCGAATCATTTTTTGGAATAGCGGCTCGGAGCAAATGTACGGATGGACGTCGGATGAAGCTGTAGGGAAAGTTACCCAGACCCTTCTTAACACAGAGTTTCCTCGGCCGCTGGAGGAGATCAAAGCCCAGCTTTTTGCTTATGGACATTGGGAAGGCGAAATCATCCATACCAGACGGGACGGCGAGAAGATTGTCGTTGCGAGTAATTGGGTCTTGCACAAGAACGAGCATGATGAGCCGCGAGCAATTCTTGAAGTCAACAATGACATCACGGAGCGCAAGGAAGCGGAACAAGAGGTGCGACGGCTCAATGAAGAACTTGAGCAGCGTGTGCACGAGCGCACCGCGCAACTTCAGGCCGCCAACAAAGAACTTGAAGCATTCTCCTATTCCGTCTCTCATGACCTCCGGGCGCCCCTGCGGCACATCAACGGCTTTAGTCAGGCGCTCCTCGAGGATTACGCGGACAAGCTTGATGAGGTAGGCCGAGGCTATCTGCAGGAGCTCCGGGGCGCGAGCCAGGAGATGGCGCAGCTGATTGACGATGTCCTGCAACTAGCGCGGGTGACGCGTAGCGAGATGCGTCGGGAATCCGTCAGCTTGAGCGAGTTGGCTGAGGCGGTTGTGGCTGACCTGCGAAGAAGAGATTTGGGACGCAAAGTGGTCGTAAGGGTTGAGGAGGGGCTCTTGACGCATGGCGATAAGCGCCTGTTACGGATCATTCTCGATAACCTACTTGGGAATGCGTGGAAGTTTACCGCGAAGCATGAAGAACCGGAGATTGTCTTTGGTCATGAACGGAAGAATGGCGAAACAGCCTATTTCGTGCGCGACAACGGCGCAGGGTTCGACATGGCTTTTGCCGATAAGTTATTCGGAGCGTTCCAGCGGCTTCACACGGCTGACGAATTCGAGGGCACGGGGATTGGGCTGGCGACCGTCCAGCGAATTATTAATCGGCATGGCGGCCACGTCTGGGCCGAGGGAGCAATGAATCAAGGAGCGACCTTCTACTTCACTCTCCCGGATTTCAAGGGAGAGAGGACATGAACGATAAAGTGATCTTACTGGTAGAAGATAACTCCAGAGACGAGGCGTTGACATGCCGCGCCCTTAAGAAGAGCAACATCGTCAACGATGTCGTCGTGGCGCGTGATGGCGTACAGGCGTTGGATTACCTATTCGGTACTGGAACGCAGGCGGACCCGAAGATTCCAGTGAATCCACAACTAATTCTGCTGGATTTGAAATTGCCCAAGCTGAATGGCTTAGAGGTGCTCCAACGGATACGAGCCGACGAGCGCACTCGTCGTCTGCCGGTAGTCGTTTTCACCTCATCAAGCGAAGAAGAAGACATGATTAAAAGCTACGACCTTGGGGCTAACAGCTTTGTCCGCAAGCCGGTGGATTTTGATCAGTTCCTGGAAGCGACCAAGCAGTTGGGGTTGTACTGGTTGGTTTTGAATCAGGTCGCGCCCGAATGAGGGTCAGATCGTGAATCGAACGTTACGAGTATTACATGTCGAAGATCAGGAGCGGGACGTGGCCCTGCTCTCGCGCCACCTCGTGAGCGCAGGCTATGAGCTGATCTCCGAACGTGTCGATACGCCGGAAGCGATGCGCGTCGCCCTTAAACGGCAGGAGTGGGATGTCATTCTCTGCGACTACTCGATGCCTCACTTCGGCGCACTCTCGGCGCTGACGCTCCTGAAAGAGATCGGGTTAGACATTCCCGTCATCATAATCTCAGGAACTATCGGCGAACAGATTGCGGTCGGGGCCATGCGCGCCGGAGCGCACGATTATTTAATGAAAGATAATCTAGCCCGACTCGCGCCAACCATTGAGCGGGAATTGGCGGAGTCTGCGAACCGCAAAGCGAGAAGGCAGGCTGAGGCTGCTCTGCGAAAGAGCGAGGAGCGGGTCCAGCGCTACTTCGACCTCGGTCTCATCGGCATGGCGATCACGTCGCCGAACAAGGAGATTCTGGAGGTCAACGACAAAATTTGCGAGATACTCGGGTACAAACGGAGCGAGCTATTGCAAACAACCTGGTCAAAGTTGACTTACCCGGATGACTTGCCGATGGATGTCGCTCAGTTCGACCGCGTCATGGCCGGAGAGATAGACAGCTATTCGCTGGATAAGCGCTGGGTGCGTAAAGACGGCAGAGTTATTCACACCACGATCTCGGTGAGGTGCCTGCGGCGCACAGACGGTTCAGTTGACTATTTCATGGCGCTCCTGCAGGACATTACGGAGCGTAAACATGCAGAACAGCAACTGCGGCTTCAGGCAACCGCGCTTCAAAGTGCCGCCAATGCCATTGTCATAACAGATAACCAGGGCACGATTTCCTGGGTGAATCCTGCCTTTACAAGGCTGACAGGTTACAGCTCCCGAGAAGTCTCAGGTCGGAACGTAAGCATTCTCAAATCCGGTTCACATGGGCCGGCGTTCTATAAGAACCTTTGGGATACGATTCTCGCCCGGCAGGTCTGGCAAGGTGAAATGATCAACCGGCGCAAGGATGGCAGCCAGTACGACGAGGAGCAGACTATCACTCCTGTGCTAGACGAAACTGGCGAGATTATTAACTTCATAGCCAACAAGCAGGCCATAACGGAGCGCAAGCGGGCAGAAGAGGAGAGGACGCAGCTTACCGATCAGATTGAAAACCAGCGCCAGCGCCTGGATAACATAGTGGCGAGCGTGCCGGGCGTCGTCTGGGAAGCGTGGGGCGAGCCGGATGCCGCCAACCAACGAATTAATTTCGTCAGCGACTATGTCGAGACGATGCTCGGATATAGCGTGGAGGAGTGGCTCTCAACGCCGAACTTCTGGCTCTCTATTGTCCACCCGGATGATCGAGAACAGACGGCGCAAGCTGCGGCTGCGGATTTCGCGAGCCGCACGAGCGACGGCACGCTGGAATTTCGCTGGGTCGCCAAGGATGGCCGGATACTCTGGGTACAGTCGCATACCGCCACCATCATTGACGATGAAGGCCAGCCGGTAGGTTCGCGCGGCGTCACGATAGACATTACGGAACGCAAGCGTGTTGAGGAAGCATTGCAAGCTAGCGAGGACCAGCTTCGACAATCACAGAAGTTGGAGGCAGTGGGGCATTTAGCCGGCGGCGTCGCGCACGATTTCAACAATCTGTTAACGGTGATTACGGGGTACAGTGATCTCACGCTTCTGCGGCTTGATAAAGACGAGCCTAACCGTGCGAATGTTGAAGAGATCAAGAAAGCCGGCCAGCGTGCCGCTTCTTTAACCCGCCAACTTCTGGCCTTCAGCCGTAAGCAAGTCCTTCAACCAAGGATACTCAAACTGAACTCCATCGTGTCTGACGTAGAGAAGATGCTGCGCAGACTGATCGGCGAAGACATAGATCTGTTGACATTACTGGAACCTTCGTTAGGCCAAATCAACGCTGATCCAGGTCAGATCGAACAGGTCATCCTTAACCTGGCTGTCAATGCTCGCGATGCTATGCCTCAGGGCGGAAAGCTCACCATCGAGACGTCTAACGTTGATCTTGACAATGAATACGCGAGAAAACATGCGGCCATTCGACCGGGAAAATATGTAATGCTCGCATTGAGTGACACCGGAACCGGTATGGATGCCGAAACTCAGGCGCGGATGTTTGAGCCTTTCTTTACCACTAAAGTTCAAGGAAAGGGTACGGGGCTGGGTCTCTCGACAGTTTATGGCATCGTAAAACAGTCCGAAGGCAACATCTGGGTCTACAGCGAGCTCGGTAAAGGCACAACTTTCAAAGTGTATCTCCCCAGAGTTGATGACCTCGCACGAATCGAGACAGCTCCCGAATCCGGCGCCGCTGCGCCGCAGGGTCGAGAGACGGTGCTCCTTACCGAAGATGAAGAACCGGTGCGGCGCCTAACCAGGAGAATACTTGAATTGAACGGCTATCAGGTGCTGGAGGCGGCAAATGGTGATGAAGCACTTTCCATCTACAAAGAGCACACGGGCCAGATTGATTTGATCGTAACGGATGTGGTTATGCCAAAGATGAGTGGGCTGGAATTGGCCCAGAGTGTCAAAATACTGCGCCCTAATATTAAAGTTCTCTACCTCTCGGGGTACACCGACGACGCCATAGTTCGGCATGGGATCCTGGATCAAAAAATGGCTTTTCTGCAAAAGCCTTTCACGCCCGACGCCTTGCTGCGGAAGGTGCGTGAGGTGCTGGACGCGACTCCTGACGAGTAGCGCGGCCGCCTGAATTCACTTCATGAGATATGACGAACGCCGAAGATCGCAGCGCACATTCTATCGTTGATACATAAGAGATACGGCCGCCAGTGCTGGCGGCCGTAAGTTCGTGATATGTGTTGGGAATTCTGGTCACAAATTTCCCTCAGGCAATTAGGTCAACTCAGGCGTCTCTAGCGTCTTTACTAAGGCTCCAACGAGGGCTCGTACGTCATAATAAACTCCAGGAACTTTGATACCTCGATCATATCCTTGCCGGTGAATCTGATGCTATGCGCATCGGTGCGATCGACGATCGACAGGTAGCTAAGCACCTCTGACGGGCGGTAGTTCTTGAAGCGCACGTCCAACTGAATAGGGAGCGCGAGTTTGTGTGGCTTGAAGTCTTTAATCCTACTGATAGCCGTTTTAACCTTCTGTCGAATCAATTGGTAAGCAGCGTCGGGCATCATGGTTTTTGCCGAGTGAAAACCCGTCGCCCACTTGACCACCGCTCCTTCGACGTCGCCCAAAAGTGCGGTTGTCTCTTTAACCACCGCATCGTCGCCGGAGACCATAATTACTGGCACATTGAAATGGCCGGCGATGGCGGCGTTGATGCCCGCCTCGGAAACAGAGACGCCTTTAAGTCGAACATCAGCGAGCCGGGCGCTGGAAATTGTATGTGCCCTCACTCCCTGAGGGTTCGTAGTTCCAGTGTGATAGCCGAGAAAGATCACGCCGGCGAAGGTCTCATCAATTCCTTGCATCATCATCAGTGGCCGGGGCCAGGATCGGACGAGCAAGATGTTCTTCGGTAGCTTCTCAATCAGCAAGTTTTGCCCGTTGCCGTGCGAGTCGCTGACCACGACCTCAGTAGCTCCAGCTTCAAATGCCGCCTCGATGGCGGCATTGACTTCTTGCGTCATAAACTCGCGGAACCGGGCATACTCAAAGCCCTGAGGTCCTAGTTGCTCGTTCGTTACCACACCGACTACGCCTTCCATGTCCGCGGAAATATAGATCTTCAGCTTCCTTTCCTGCGCCTGAATGGTAATAACGAAGCTCACTAACAAAAGCGCCAAACACATCGCCCTGGATTTCATCTTCATCGCTCCTTATTTGTTAGGTCACTATTCAGATCAAATGAACAGAAGGCACAAGGCTCACTTTAGTACTTCGATAACACTGATGGACTCCAGGGATCGCAGATACTCCGCCACTACTTCCAACGGAATTGGGCCATACGTGGCTGAGACTGCATCGCGGATCTCCTGTGTGGTGCGTCGCCCGTTCACGAGATTCAAGACTTCGTAAGCATACTCGCCACCCGCTCCGCGCAGTCCCTGATACTGCAAAAGCCGGATTGTCCTCTCTCGTTCAGCTCCGTAGTGGTCGGTGAAGTAGTCATAGCCGAAGGCAGACATCGGTCCTTTGAGTTTCGCGTTGCGACGGAAGACTAACCGACCGTTAAACGCTTGAGGCGAAGCTAGCTTAGTCACTCCGAGTAGTTTTTCAAGGCTGGTAAGAAAAACATTTGTATCGATCCGTGTGCGTTCCGGGGTGCGAAAGAATCGATCCATCGAATCAACCAACGCGCGTTCATCCCAAAGGTGAAAGCGTGTGAGGTTCGCACCTTCGTCGGCCGGTAACGAGGCGCGCCGCGCCAGCATCTTTGAAGTGCGTCGCAAGCTATTTGCTTGAAGTAGTCGCAAGATCGAAGCGGCATCCTCAGCCTTAACGTTCGCCAAAAAATATGCGCTCGCGGCGCCGATAAAAGCAGCACGCTTCAGTTTCGTCGGATCAACGTTGGCGGGTGTGTCTAAATTGGTGTGGATGTAACGGTCGGGCCAGTCGTTCAGGTAAATGGCTGGGATTCCGAACGAGCTATCGCTGTAGACCTGATGATCGCTGCCCATCGAGAATTCGGCCATCTCGGCCTGTAAGGCTTCCTTGCCGCCTTCGGGCGCAAACATCGGATAAGGAACGGTTTTGCCTTTAGCAAACTGTGACGATTGCTCGTTGACGAACTCGCCGAAATGTTCAGCGACATCGTTGACGAACGATGGCAGACTTGCCGGGCCGCGAGTGACATGAAAAATAGCCTTCGTCTCTTGACCGCCGCCGACCATGTCCATGTGAATTACAGTTTTGATGCGCGAGGCAATGTTTGGTCGCGCGTTTAGCAGTGCGATGGTTCCTTCGATTTCCGGTGGCCAGATGAAACGAATTGTGCGGGCAGGTCGGGCGATCTTGCCCTCGGCGATCAGCTTGTTGAATGCGCGCGCAACTTCCAGGATTGTGACGCTTCCACTCGCGTTATCGTTAGCACCGGGCCGCTGGTGATCCAGATGGCAACTAAAAGCGATTTCTTCATTGCGCAAGTTCGGATCCGCGCCAGGGATCGTAGCCGTGACGACGTCATAAAAGCCGGCATGCTTTCCCGCTCGCACACTAGCATGGAGTCGAACCTTCTCACCGCGAGCCAGTCGACTTTGAAAGGTGCGTGCCTGCTTGAGTGAGATCATAAAAGCGAATGTAGGCTTCTGCGCGAACGTGTCGAGGTGTCCCCAACGCACGAGGTTTTCGTTTTCGGCCCACCACGCAGTGCGCTGGTTCTGTGCGTAGCTAACTATGCCGGCGGCGCCAAAGCGCTCGACAGCGAGACCCGCCACTGAGCCAGGCTGCTCCGACGCCAGCACGATTTTCCCGCGCACGTCCTTTGCTTCGTAGTCGCGCTCGGACGTGCCACTTCCAACATCCACGAGTTCCGCCGTCGCTTCGCCGCTTTCGCTGTCCTGGGCCAAAGCTACCGGCATCGCCTCCCAACTCGCCAACCGAATATGGGCAGTCCAGCCCGCGGTCGTTTCTCGCATCTCCCACAATTCCGCGAATTCCGCGTCCCAGGCCGGACGCGATTTTTGGGTGCCGTAAAAAATTTTGCCATCGGCGGGGAACTGTTCGATCCGCACGTCCGAAAGTTCGTAGGTGCGGAGCTGTTTGACGATGTGCTCTGCAGCGGCGCGGAATCCGCGTGAGCCACGCATACGATGGTGACGAGCAATATATTCAAGATTGCTTTTGGCAGTTTCGCCAGAAAGTTCCTGAGACAGAGCCGCCAGTACAGGTTCAGGCAGCAGCGTAGTTTGGTTGGCGTTGGCAAAATCTGCATTAAGCAGCAAACAGATAAGGATAGCTATGGCTTTGTTCACGATAAACTCCTGGCATAAACACACGAGTCAGTCATCTGGCCTGGAACCCAACGAACGAATTCATTAAGTACGAAGCACAGAAGCGAATTGCTCTTGCGCATCATGAAAAGAAGTTGATCCTTCCATATTCGCAAGTCCAGTCCACCACGTCCTTGCCTTCTCTGGCTTCCAACGACAGTAGCTCACCGCGTCTGTTGCCAAACATACTCGTCGTTACCCAGGAATCGAATTCGACGGAGAAGTTAAACTTTTCTCTCCGAGCGAGATATTTGCATGAGGGTGCTTTGCAGTCTGTCGAGCGCGCCTTGCAACACGTCATCTTCACGCGCAATGCACAGTCGCATGTAATTGTTCCAACCATCGCCGTCAGCAAAGGCGCTGCCTGGCACGCCTGCCACTCCTGCTTGCTCGATTAGCATCTCATTGAGTTGTATAGCATTCTCAAATCCTTCTGGGATACGTGCCCACACATAGAATGCG
>JBGTLE010000410.1:0-5435 GCA_041744295.1 Pyrinomonadaceae bacterium
GGGCTACAGCGGCAGCATGCCCGGCCCGACAGTCGAGGTAAACGAGGGCGACCGCGTGCGCTTCATCGTTACTAACAAGTTGCCAGAAGCTACGACCATGCACTGGCACGGACTTGAAGTGCCTCTCAATATGGACGGCGCCCCTTTTATCAGCCAGCCCCTTATTGAGCCCGGACAGACTTTTGTCTACGAGTACACGGTCCACCAGAACGGCACCTTCTTCTACCACTCGCACATGGCTATGCAGGAGATGATGGGGATGATCGGGTTGTTCATTATTCATCCGAAGCAGGCCTATTCGCCGCGTGTGGACAAGGATTTCGGACTCATTCTTCAGGAGTGGGCGCTGCTTCCCAATAACCCCATTCCAAACTCGCTGGCCATGGAATTTAACTGGCTGACGATAAACGGCAAGGCCGGACCGGCCGCGACGCCGATGATAGTGAAGCAAGGCGAGCGGGTGCGTCTCAGAGTGGTTAACCTGGGCATGGACCATCACCCAATGCACATCCACGGAAATCAGTTTGTAGTTACCGGTACGGAGGGAGGACGTGCTCCCGAGTCCACCTGGTTTCCGCATAACACTGCGTTGGTAGGGGTCGCGCAAGCGCGCGATCTTGAATTCGACGCGGTTTACCCCGGCGATTGGATGTTTCACTGCCACCTGCCACACCACATGATGAACCAAATGGTTTCGATGGTTGGACCAATGGCTCACGCCGGACGGGGCTCACAGATAAAGGGTCTGGAGGAAGGTATGGGCGTCGTACGACAGGGTCACGCGCTGTCGGAAGATATGGGTCCGGGATTCGGTCGCGGCATGGGTGACACTACAGAGAAGGACAGAAATACGTCGAACCTCGTAGGACCGAGCCCACACCTACAGCAGAACAGTCTGCAAGCGACCGACAAGAAGCGGGTGCCGGGCTATCCACAGGACATGGTTATGATCATGGACAAGGAAGTTGCCAAGCCGGAAACCTACGGACTTCCTCCGGGATGGACCGCCTCGATGATGGGGATGATGACGCTGGTGCGCGTTCTGCCGGCAGACATATATGAGGAGGTTCAAAGAAGGATTAGAGAAGGCATTGCTGAACCACCAAAAGGTACGCCCGTACAGTCTCCGCATAAACACTGATCAGAGGAAGACTACGGGAAGCCAGGGAGATCCGAAAGAGACGATTGGAATTCATTACTAACAACAAGAAGGGGAAGAACCAATGAATTTAAGGCACGAGATAAATAGACGGATGAGCAATTGTCTGATGGTGATTGCGCTAGTTCTAGGAGCCTCGGGGTTAGGGGTGGTTTCAGCCACCGGTACTCAAGCTCAGGATAAAAGCACCTCGCAGATGGGCAACATCGCTTACGACCTGCATTTCATTGACATGATGATCAAGCATCACCGCGAGGGCACGGCCACGGCCCGCCTTGCGGAAAGGAAGGGCAGTACGGCAGCTCTGAGGGCTTTCGCGAAGAGAACCGCCGACGACCAGGAGAAAGAGCTGCTCGAACTAAAGAAGCACCGAGATCATTGGTACGCGGGCGCACCGGAGATGGACCACTCGCAGCTGATGGCGATGCCGGGTATGGCAGGCCACGCAAAAATGAAGATGGACATGCAGGGCGACATTGCCAAGCTTCAAGCGGCAACGGGCAAAGTATTCGATCGGCTGTTTCTGGACATGATGATTCACCATCACCAGATGGCGATTGACATGGCTAAGGAAGCAACAATGAAGGCTGAGCACGCCGAGCTCAAAGAGATGGCGCGCCTGACCGTCCTCAAGCAACAAAAAGAGATTGCCGAGATGAACAAGCTGAAAGGCGGAGGGATCGCTAAAGCCAAGCCAAAACCCAAGGCAAAAGCAAAGCCGAAGCCGAAGGTGGATCACTCCATGCACTGAGGCTGCGGCGTGGTGGTGGCCCAAGCGAGGTTCTGGGAAATATCGCAGATCCTCGCGCAGGCAAAGCTGATTAATGCACGGAGAGTTGATCAATTCCGCGTAGGAGCGACGATGGTTCAAAGGAGAGGAGGTCATACGAGTTATCGAAGACGACTAGCGAGCGGATTTGTTGTTGGGCTGCTTCTGGCATTCCAGTCAGTTACTGCGCTGGCGCACGCGAAGCTTGAGCGCTCAGCGCCAGAAAATAACTCAACGCTGGAGCAAGCGCCGAAGGTCGTTGAACTTTGGTTCAGCGAAGAGTTGGAAGCTGGCCTCAATACCATTGAAGTGAAGGATCGAGCCGGCAAGCGCGTGGACCGGAGTGAAGTAGTCTTGGCCGAGGGGAACAAGAAAGCGCAAGTAGAGTTGGGAGAACTAGCTCCCGGCGTCTACACCGTAACTTGGAGGGCGCTTTCGGCCGATCAACACGCAATGCGTGGGAGCTTCAACTTCACGTCTAGCCGCTCCCAACTCCCTTCAAACTCCTGCGACCACGGAAGCGGCCAGTCACCCTCAAGTGCAAATGTCGCCATCGACAATGAGCGATGTAGAGAGTTCAGGGGATCGCATCTCATGGGGCCAGAGTCTCGTGCGGTGGTTGACCTATCTCGCCATCATGTTGCTCTTTGGTGGCTTTGCTTTTCGCTCTCTGGTTCTCGTGCCAGCTTTACGCGCCTCGCTCGACGGCGAGGAACAAGTTGTGGCAACTACGGCTGTCCGTCGCATTGTGCGGGTGTTATGGCTCGCAGTAAGTCTTCTCGGTGTCACATCCTTTTTCGCTTTGGTGGTGCAGGCGTCCGATGTGTTTGATAAATCACTTCGTGCCTCGTTCTCTCCTGGTGTACTCGCGCAGGTGCTCGCCACGGGCTACGGATCGTCGTGGATTCTTCAGGTCGGATCTCTCATATCCATAGCCGTCATTCTGCTTCTGTTGACGAGAGGAATAAAACGTCAACCCGAGTCGAAGCACTCAGGCTTATGGTGGGCGGGTTTGGTTGCTGGTGCGGCGCTGTTGATAGCGCCGAGTTGGACTGGTCACGCGATGGTGTCGGTGAAGCACTTTCGCCTAGCTGTGGTCACAGACTGGCTTCATTTGCTGGCTGGCGGTTTCTGGGTGGGCGGACTATTTCATCTTGCGCTCGCTTGGCCGTCAGTCTTTTCGAAAATCTCTGACCAGAACCGTCCTTCGGCACTTCATCACCTGATTCGCTCTTTCACACTCACCGCGATGCCGAGCGTTGCGCTGCTGGTGCTGGCTGGGCTTTACAACACTTGGGCACACGTTCCGGGCCTCAGGGCACTTTGGGTAACTCCCTACGGGCAGGCGCTGACAGTGAAACTGCTGCTGGTTCTATTGATGCTCCTGCTCGGCGCAATCAATAATTATCATTTTGGGAAACGTGCCGCTCGTCTCACTACAAAGAAAGAGAGCTCGGCCACGGATTCAGCCATGCCGATTGAGCGCAGCTTTTATCGATCAGTTGCCTTCGAAGCATCTTTGGGCTTAGTGGTCCTTCTGGTTACGGCAGTGCTCGTTTTTCTGACCCCGGCGAGAAACCATCCTGCAATGGACAATCCCGGAGAAGTACAGAGCCAACGTTGAAGAAGACTCAACCATGAAATTGAACATGAGATCGGAGGAACCTATGAACATGCAGACAAACCATTACAGGCGATTTCTGATAATGATTGGGATCCATTTCATCGCTATGTACATACTCATGTACTCAATGGTGGACGTCTTTGACAACGTATTCAACAGCTTCAATCAAGTCTATATGGCTGCTTTGATGACGGCCTCGATGATCCTGATAGAGCTGCCGTTAATGAGTTTCATGTACAAGTCCAAGCGACTTAATGCCGTCTTTATCACGGTCGGTGTCGCCGTGCTCATCGGCTCCTTCCTGATGATCAGAGAGCAGGTCCTGATTTCGGATCGTCAATTTTTGCGATCAATGATTCCGCATCACGCTGGCGCAATCCTGATGTGCGAAAAGGCTTCAATACAGGACCGGGAAATCCAAGAGTTGTGTAAGACGATCGTCTCGGGCCAGCAGGCGGAGATCGATCTGATGAAAAGGAAACTGGAGCAACTGGCCAGATGACTATCGCACCGTGTGCATCGGAAGTGTTGCAAGGGCGCGCCAAGGTATTAGTTCTGCGGCACACAATAAGAAAGCTCGAATAAAAGGAGAGTGGTCTGACGAAGCAACAAAAGATGAGGCGTGGGTTACGCGCTCTCTCAGTCGTCGCATTGTCCGTGGTCACCGTCACATTCAGTGTTGCGTACCAACGTGCAGCTAATGCACAAGCGCCTGACGAAGCAGCGGTGCGCGAGGTATTACTCAAGAGCGCGATGGCCTTTGAGAAGAACGACGTGGAGCTGATAACCAAGGTCTGGGCCAACGACGAATCCGTCACGGTTTTCGAAAGCGGGCACGCTAACTATGGTTGGGCGGATTATCGTGATCACCACCTGTTACCTGAGATGAAAGAGATGAAGAACACGAAATATACGCTCTCGGATATCAAGGTCAAAGTCTCGGGAAACACTGCATGGGCCACTTTCAAGTATGCGATTTTTGCAGATATCGGAACACGGCACGTTGATGGTGCGGGACTGGGAACGGCGATCCTGGAGAAGCGCGGGCTAGATTGGAAGATTGTCCATTGGCATTCGAGCTCGCCGCGACGTGCTCCGACACCAGCCGCAAGCCCTACAAAGAATTAGGATCATTTGAACGCGACTGAGAGAGTTTCGAATTGGCCCCCGGGGCATTTGATATTTGTGCACATAGGAGGAATTGACATGCGACGAACCACAGGTTTTCCGATTTTGTTGGCTTTAGGTATTTTCGGCGCAGCTTGTAGCACCGCTGAGAATTCAAACATCAACTCGAATACAAATACTACAGCTACGGTCCCGAGTCCGAGTCCCAGTCCGATCCCGGCTGCAAACGCCAACGTGCATGACAACATGAACGCAAGTGACCACGCGAACATGAACATGAATGGTAATAAGAACGCCAACGCTAACAAGAAACCATAGCTGAGGGCAGCTTGGCCGGTTTCAGCGTTAGTTCATATTTGAACGAAGCGGCCTGGCGGCATTCTAGGTCTGGGTTAGCGCGTCAAAGCCTCGGCCAACAAAAATCTGGCGGCGTCTCTTGACTCTGTATTCGACTACAGGGTTTAGAATGTCTTTGCCTTTGGAAATGTTAACCAGAAAGGACGCACGTGGCACTCACATCTAAGAAGCCAGTCACAACTGGATCAACAGTGCTACTCAAGATCGGCGACGTAGCGAAGCAGAGCGGTATCGGTATCGAAGCCCTTAGATTCTATGAGCGGAGCGGACTCATGGGTCGACCAGGTCGCACTCAAAGCGGCTATCGCGTTTACGACGAGGCTGTGCTCCAGCGCCTCGACTTCATTAAACGTGCTCAAGTTTTGGGTTTCTCACTCGACGAGATAAAGCGAATCATC
>JBGTLE010000411.1:0-8554 GCA_041744295.1 Pyrinomonadaceae bacterium
GGTGCCCACGGAGGGACACCCCTACAAAGTTAGTTAAGGCAGAGGGGTTTTTGAGGTCGGGCTATTGCACCGCCTTGGCAGCTTCCAGTATTTGTTCCGGCCGCGCGCGCACCCAATAGTTCTCCGTGAGATTTACCCAACGGACTTTCCCGGATGAATCCAACAGAAACTCCGCCGGTCTCGAGATGTCAGCGCCATTCTCGCCAGCGCCCGTGTGCAACAGATCGTACTTCCGAATCACCTCGGCTTTTGGATCAGAGAGAAAAAGAAATGTGTAGCCCGCTTCTGCGACCATTCCTCGATTGATCTCCGGGCTGTCTACGCTGATCGCTACCGGCCGAATTCCGACTTCATGGAACTGCTCTAAACTCGCTTGAATGCTCCGCAACTCGGAGTGGCACGAGGGTCACCAATACCCCCGATAGAAAACGAGCAGTACACCTTTGGGTGCTTTTCCATTGATCGGCTCTGCGAGCAGCGTTGAGAGGGCGACCGTCTTTCCAGTGGAGTCGCCGAGACTGAAGTCCGGGGCCGCCTGCCCGACTTGCGGTGCGCTATTCGACGCTGGTAACCACCTCGCGAAGATGAAGACCGAAAAAACAAAGAGCGCAATCACCAGGGCACTCAGAGTTCCGAGAATTACTCCGGCCACCTTCGACCGGCGTGGTCGGGCGGATCCGAACGCTCGTCGAACACCAATAATCACAAGCGCTGCGGCAGCCGCGAACAACAGCAGATTGGCCCAGGGAAAATCGCGCGTGATGGGGAACCTGACAAAAATAAGGGGGTAACTGATAAACGCGAAAATGCTGAGGACGAATCCTGCCCACAGCGGCCAATTGATTTGCTTGAACTTCATGCGCGCTACTCCTTCCGGAAGTTAGTGTGCGTGCCAAACATTTTTAAGGCGACGACTGCGGATTATCAACTGCAACATCAATAATCTCGGCGCCCAGTTCGAAGAGTCATGCTGCGCAGTCTCACTGTCAGGAAGGTGGACCCTGTCCCCGCCGCAAGTTTCAAAACCACTGACTACCAGCACACCTTTCAAGGTTAGCAGTCTCAATTCAGGAAGGTGGGCCCTGTCCCCGCTCAACTTTCACAAGCATCGACTTCCAGATCACCGCTAGCGAGCTTGATTGGTAGTGAAAGAGCGGGGACAGGGTCCGCCTTCCTGACAGTGAGACTGCGCAGCATGACTCTTCGAACTTGGCTCCGAGATTATTAGTGAGACTGGTAAATTTCTGGTGCCATCCGAACTGTTAAGCCTTTCAAACATCAGCGAACAAAACTGCGGGCCCGCCCCCGAAGTGGGGAAAGGCCCGCAGCAGTTAGAGCCAGTCTGGAAGAGCCCGACAAGTCTGCTCAACCCAGAACCCAAACGCGTCGTCACCTGAACGTTCGAGCGGTGGCGATGTTGGAATACCCCGAATTCCCGCTCGCGTTAAAGGCACGCGCGCGGAAACGATAGACTTTGTTGCGGGCAAGTCCTGTGCTTGGGAACGTTGTTACGTTTGCTCCCACCTGAGCGATCTGCACAAAGTTCGTGCAGTTGTTGCCCTGACAGCTCTCGATCCGGAAGCCCGACTCGTTTATCGAGTTGTCGCTCCACGACAGATTAATCTGACTGGTCGAGACTGCAGTAGCTGTCAGATTGCTGGGAGCATTCGGTATGGGCGTTGGAGTCGGAGTGGGCGTTGGTGTAGGTGTCGGAGTGGGCGTCGGAGTAGGAGTGGGTGTCGGAGCACCGCCACACCCCGGAAACTTGAACGACCCGATGCGCGTGCGCCAGGCAAAGCTGGTGGTCGTCAAGTAATACTCCTGCGTGTACCAGAACGTGCAGTCGTCCACCGGGTCGATCGTCATATCACTGTAATCGCCCCACCGACTGCCGGTTCCGGTTTGGCTTCCGGTGCCCGCAAACAGCGTTACCTCAGCCTGAGGCAGCGTGTTCAAAGGATCAGTTGCCAGTCGACCGGCGTAGCGAATCTGCGGATTAATTGAACTGCTGGAAGCGCTGTACCCAAGCGCCATGTTTCCCTGCTGATCCATGGCCGCTGCACCCATCCAGCGATGAGTCGTGTCCGGCTGATATGTAGCCTGTTGAGTAACACTCACCGGCCCGCTAGTCACGTTGCGTAATTCAAACCAGCGTGGCGAAGCGATACCACCGGAGTTCACGGTGAAATTACCGACCGTGGCTTCATGACCATCGGCAAAGAAGCGTGTCGCCAGGCGGAACATCAATCGATCGCCGATTGGATCTAATACCGATGTTGTTCCCAACTGAGGAATCCCTCCGGAACGGAAAGTGAATCCCGCCGATGCAGGAGTGGCGAACAACGTGAACGTCGAGTTCGTTGGGTTCACGAAATCAACATGGAAGTGGAAAACGCGGAACGTACCGCCTGCGGGAAACTCCACAAACGTCGCCGGTGCGCCTACAGGTGGCAGAATCGAACCGTCAAGATCTGCCGGCAAGTAGGTTTCTTCGCCTGGTCCGCCGGTGATGCCGGTAGTAACAAACGTGGCTGGCAGTCCCGCCAGCATCTTAGCTCGATCAAGCGCGAATGGTTGGGGGCCAAGGAAGGCGGTCCCAGCCGCGTTAAAGACGTTCATGGCCATGTAGTAAGCGTCCGGCCAAACGGCAAGGTGTGGATAATCAAAGAAGTTCGAACCGAGATGAAAGCCGTAACGATTGTAGCTACCGGCCGCATCACTCGTCGTCGACACGGCAACGCATTCGTCAGTTATCACTCCAGCGCCCGCGAACTGGGTGATCACCCAACGATCCGCAAGCTGATCGTACAAAACTACCGGGTCGCCGCCACCAGCGGTTTCGCATGGACCACCAAAACCGGTCCAGATAGTTGAGATCCCGGCTGGACCAAAGACCGACGCGCCGGTTGTCTTGTTAAAGACCTGGAAACCCTCGTTGACCATCTGTACATACTGGGTTGCGCCCACTTCACCATTGGTGTCTGGCGGCGCACAGTTGCAGGCAACCCCCGGAAAGCCGATGCCGTTAAAGTTAAGGAGCGGACTCGGCATGTTCGGAGTTACCAGACTGCTCAATACGTTAAAGCTGGTTTGGGCTACGGGATCGGGAGTGTCTTTATGGTTGACTGGCAGTTTGCGCCGCGGGCTGGCCTCGCGTTCGGTCTTCATAACGACCGGCTGAGGTTTCATGTCTCGAAGTGGAATTGACGTGTCGTTCTGATAGGAAGCGACAACGGTGATGTCTTCCTTGGAACTCTGATAAGGGGCGCCGGTAAGCGTGGCGTTTGCTGCCAACTGTTCAGGTTGCTCGTCATCAGGCTTTGTCGTCCGCCCAGCTTCCGAAATCCTCGGCAGCATGATCAATAAAGCCACCAGCAGTGCTGCTGTAAGTGCAATCATCCATCTAGCACGAAGGTTCATTCCGTCCTCCTATTCAGCAAAAACTGCACAAGCAGATGAAAGCGCGAACTAGTCTGGGCGCCGTTGCTTGCGTGCAAAGCCATGCAGTCGAGGTTTAGTGTCGATTGTGTGAGTTGAGCATCCCCACGCGGTAAACGGCGACAAACTATCACACGCCGTAGATGGCAACAAGAACTCTTTTGTTGCAATTTCGCGATCCAGAGAGCGCGGGACAGTAGCTCCCGAGGACCAGTGAAGTGAGTACCGAGCGTGTGTATAACCTGAATTTCTAAATAACAACGAGCCAGATGCGGAGTCTCACAGTCAAGCTTGCGGGATTGATTCCGAGTAAGTGGTTATGAACTGGAAGCTGACACGGTACTAACTGCCACAATGCGTTGCTATTTGAATGGCCCATGGCGACAATGGTTAAATGAGTAACGGCAATCAGCGGAAGAACGTTCGGCAGGGTCTGGATGTTGAGATCGTGCTCAAACAGGATCAGCGGACTGGTAAACTGACGCGCGGGATCGTGAGAGACATTCTGACAAAATCGCCGCAACACCCACATGGCATCAAGGTCCGGCTCGAGACTGGTGAAGTAGGTCGAGTCAAAGCAATTCTCGCGAAGAATTCTTGACGAAAGAGAACTCGCAATGTCTGACCTTAGCGCATCCAACCGTGGCGCAATTCGATTTGCAGGTTTTACTCCAATCATGCGAGTTAATGACCTTTCCGAAGCAGGTGTTCGAGTTCAATTTTTAGATTTGTCGCACGAAGTTTTAGCAGCGACACCTGGAGGTTGAACTCCCAGTACCACGTTTAAGGCCTTTTGAGTTTCTAGCGACGAGATTCTAAATTCAATGCGATTACCCTAACTCACCAAAACCTCCACGCAAACCTTTCTCAAAAGTAATTATTCGACACTTTAGCTTTGATTTCTTCATCTTTTTTCGTTAGGCTTTTTTCCTTCCCCCGAGAACCAGCTTCAGATCACCCGACCATCTAAAGCGTGCGGAATGCTGTGCATTCCCCTTTTTAGCCTTTAAGGAGTTACGTATGCGCATTGATTTTCGACGATTTAGTTTGGTGTGCGGGCTGGCAGTCTTAGTTGCGGGAAGCTCGATGGTCTATGGCCAGGCGACGACGACCACAGTCGCCAGAGACCGAAACACGAATGTTCAAACCATACCCAGCGGCTCGAAGATGAAGTTCAAGGGAGTCGTTATTTCACGCGATGCCGATACCTTCACAATCCGCGATCGGAATCGCATGGACTACCACGTGCTCTTGACCGACAGAACCAGCATCAAGACCCACGGCGGCTTTCTGCGAAGCGGCAAAAAATATCCGGTCACTGATATCCTGCGCGGACTGATTGTTGAAGTCGAGGGACGCGGTGACTCGCAGGGCCAGCTCGTTGCCGAAAAGGTACGGTTCGATGAGTCAGACATGAGGGCCGCCATTACCGCCGAAACCCGCGTTGGTCCGGTAGAGGAGAATCAGCAACGCATGGCTGGGCAGATGGATGAGCTTTACGCTGTCGCTGCCGAGGCAAGAACCGAAGCGGCTGCCGCGAACGAGCGCATTTCAGCACTCGACGATTACGACGTCAGCGAGACTGTGGCGGTGCATTTTAGAGTGAACAGCGCAGTGCTTTCACCGGAAGCAAAGCGACAACTTGACGATCTCGCCGCGCGGGCCGGCACGTCGAAGGCCTTTATGATTGAGGTTGCGGGCCATACGGATTCGACCGGCAGCGAAGCGAAGAACTTTCGACTGAGCCGCGCGCGCGCCGACGCAGTGGTTCAGTACCTCGCTGTGAATCACAAAGTGCCACTCCGCCGCTTCATTACGCCGATGGGATTTGGCAAGACCGATGCGGTGGCCGTCAACACTACCGCGGCTGGCCGTGCACAGAACCGCCGAGTGGAAGTGAAGATGTTGCTCAATCGAGGAATGACGCAGGGACGAACGAGTTCGACCCCATAGCCGTACAATTATTCCGCGGTGATTCGCGGGATGCAGGTCAGGCAAATGAGAAAGGCCGGCGCGGACGCCGGCCTTTTTCACTTTCAGAACCGTAAGCGCTAGCGACCGGGACGTTTCCCAGGCTCGACGTGAGTTTGAGTGCACCTGGAACCATTTCAATGGTTTTTAGACGCAAGCTCTTGAGTTTGTTAAGCATAGGAAACCATTGAAATGGTTCCTAAACTTTATTTGGTTCGATGATCCCCAACCTGGAAGGTTGGGGTGAATCAGACGTAACCTCGAGCGCGAATATCATCGCGTGCACTTTTTGTGCAAGCTGTTCTGAAGCGCGAACCCGATCCGCTGGTCCGTAAGATTCTCAACAGGAGGCACCCGATGAATCCGAGAGATGAGGACTCAAACGAAGACAAGCTCGCCGACGCTCGCGCGATGTTTGATCGCATGAGCGATGAGGCGCGGAGTACCATCGAACGCGAGCAGCGCGAGCCTCGAACGCCGCTCGTCAGAATATTGCTGCTGCTCACTATTGCCGCTTGCCTAGCTGCCGCCGTTACCGGGTTCTATGGAGTTTATAATTTTCCCGATGCGCCAATCCGTCAAAGCAACATCGGGTATGTCGGAAAAACAGGAAAGCCCCACACGCGTGATGAGTTCGAAGGCTACGTCGCCTGGGAGAAAACAATGTTCATCGCCTTCCCTGCGGCGTTTGTGTTTGGCATTTCGTACGCAATAGCCAGCGCAGTGCAGCGAAAAAGAAGTCAGAACCCGTTGAGCGGTAGCGACCGGGCCGTCACCCAAGCTCGCCGTAAGTCTTGAAAAGAGATTTTGGGTGCCCACCTCACATTCACAGTCCCATCGGATCTGGAGATAATATTCGTATCCGGCTTCGAAGTTCGGTATCGAGCGGTCGCTGCCGCTTACGGTTCTGAAATTAGATTCAAGCCAGGTGAGGACGACGGTATGGTGCTTGAGGTATAACTAACATGCGGTTCACACTAGAGCCGTACGAAAGATAAAAATGCCAATGAGGTGAAATCAAAGGATGAGACTTTTAGGATGTCTGTTAGTTCTCCTGTTACTACTCGCGCCGACCGTCGCTGAAGCGCAAACGAAGAGCGCCGATCGAGCGTGGAAGCCCTTTCTTGCGTCCATAAGCGCGGCGGTGAAAAAGCGTGATCGCACAGCCCTTTCGAAACTAATGGCCCGGGACTTCTACTATCTCAGTAGCGGCGGCGATGAGAACGGAAACAACGACTCCCGAGATGAAGCGTTTGAATACTGGCAAAATGCCCAACCAGGCGCATGGGAGGCTTTAGAGAAAGTGTTAGCCGAGGGCAGTGCCGTGAACACCGCGCATCGAAACCCGGAGAGCCGTTGGCCCGGTCGCGTTGCTCCGCCAATCGCAAACGATCAACGCGCCATCAAAGATCGCAGTTTCCCCTGGTATGCAGTATTTGAATTCCGTAACGGCCGCTGGTACCTGACTTTGTTCACCGAGTGTTGCGAATGAAGATGCCTTTGAAATGCAGAAGATTTGAAGCCTGCTGGCAGATAATCATCCCCAAACGGTTCTTTCGCGATAGCGTTGGGGGAAAAGCTGATTCGAAAGACTATTTTGTCCAGTGCCGGCGATAAGGCCCAACCAGCAGACGAACACACAGCAACCGCCACCACTTAAACAATCAGGTCAATATGAGATGAGCTTAAGCACAGTTCGAGATCGCATCCTTGGTGTTTGGATCGGAGAGAATCTCCTGCGAACAACGTGGCTAACACCGCCCGAACACCTTTCCCCTTCTCGTTTGTCCGTTGGCCCGGCGGCCGCGGGTAAGTTCCTGGTGTTCAGTTACACCTGGAGTCATGACAACGTGGAGCAGGAAGGATTATTGCTGCTTGGCCATGACAAACAACAAGACGTGGCCACGGCCGCGTGGGTCGATTCCTGGCACATGAGCCAAAAGGTGATGTCATTTGAGGGCACTGTGAACGCCGACGGCGTCATAGATTTGCGCGGCTCGTATGAAGCGCCTCCCGGTCCCGACTGGGGCTGGCGCATCGTGATCTCAAGCTCCGCTGCAGACAGTTTGGAAATGGTGATGTACAACATCTCACCAGAAGGCGTCGAAGACCTGGCCGTTCGTGCTAACTACAAACGCGCAAACTGAACAGAAAGATCGGGGCGGATGATTTATGGCGAACTCGCAGAGAGTAAAATACAGTTAAAAGAACCAGCCGCGGATTTACACGGATGACGCGGATCTGATTCACGCGTTAGTCCGCGGCCAACCTTCTGAAATCTTAATCTCATTATTCTAAAGGCGCGTTATTTTGGAATGGAAACAGCAGATGGCTGAACCGCGAAAGGAAATAATCAAAGCTGCAAAGAAGGGCGATCCGCTCAAGGTGAAAGCGCTGTTGTCAGATGATGCCTCTTTGGTAAATGCAACTGACACTGATGGCTCTACACCGCTTCATTGCGCGACGTGGAAAAGGACACCAGGAAGTTGTCGCTACCCTTCTGAACGCGGGAGCTAATGTGAACGCAAAAAACCAGAACTCGCATTGGGGCACGACGCCGCTGCACGCAGCTGCGCATGCCAACCAGATCGCCATCGCGCAGATGCTTATCGATCACGGTGCTGATCTGAAGGCGCTGGATGATGACGGAAAAACTCTTTTGCACCACACAACGTTTCATAAAGCGAAAGCCGTCGCGAAGCTGCTGGAACAACACGGCGCAGAGTGAGCGCCGCTCCCTCGGGAGTCTCATTTAGAAGCTAAGCCTTTGGAGTGCGGCACAACGCGGCGAACCATTTGACCCAGCGCCGCCTCACCAACTATCTTCCCGGTCATGGAAATCACACCGATAACTACGTCGAAAGCACCTGGTGCCGGCGGTCACTATTCCCAAGCTGTAGTCTATAACGGGCTCGTATTTGTCTCGGGCCAACTCTCAATCGATCCGCAGACAGGTGACAAAAAGCTCGGCTCAATTGAAGAGCAAACCGAGCAGACACTCAACAACGTCGCGGCGATACTGACTGCTGCAAACAGCGATCTGAGTCGAGTATTGAAGATGACGGTCTATGTCTCCGACATTAACCTCTGGAGCGCTGTGAACTCCGTTTATGCCAGAGTGCTGGGCGAGCATCGTCCCGCGCGG
>JBGTLE010000412.1:0-11610 GCA_041744295.1 Pyrinomonadaceae bacterium
CGCGGCGGCGCTCGATGAAGCGATGCTGGAGATCGTTTCGTCATCCGAGCCAGTGGAGTTTCCGGTCTGTCCGGCCATGCATTGTCGTATGTGTAACTTTCTGGAAACTTGTCCCGCGGGACGGGAATGGCTGAACAATGCGAGGCTGGCTTCCGCAAGCAGAGTAACTTCGGCAACATTGTAGGAAGTGGCACTCCGTGACCGCCCCTCGTCTCCCTGCAAGGGGGCCTCACACTTTGTGATTCGTGCCTCATATATTTCCTCCTCAAGACAGACAGGAATGGTCTGTCCTACAATGACACCAATGAAACCAAACGAAGCAACCGTCGGCGCCGCTGCGCCCGACTTCAAACTTCCAGACATGACCGGCGCCGAATGGCGGCTGGCCGATCATCGTGGCAAAGTCGTGGTGCTGCTTTTCTATCCCGGTGACGAAACACCGATCTGCACGCGACAGATGTGTTCGGTGCGCGATCGCTGGGAAGACTATTCGGCAACCGGCGCGGAGGTAGTGGGAATTTCGACTGACTCGGTAGAGTCGCATCAGAAGTTTGCTGAGCATCACGATCTACCGCTGCGGCTTTTGTCGGACAGCGAGCAGTCCGTTGCGAATATGTATGGCGCGAAGTCACTCATTCCCGGCAAGGTTGCGCGCTCGGTTTTCGTGATTGATGCCGAGGGAAGAATTAGTTACCGCGATGTGCGGCCGCTCGGGTTGTTTCGACCAAAGGATGATGAGGTGATTGCAGCGATCAAGAGAGCTCAGCAATAAACCCTATCCACAGATTACGCAGATCTCACTGATTCGAAGAAAGAAGGCAGAGTGATGGCTGACGAGTGTGACCAATCGTTGAATCTACGTAATCTGTGGATGCGAACTTGAATCTTAAAACTGCAGCCTCGATAATCGCGGCAAAGGAGAAATACTAATGGCGGACATCAAGTGTAAGCACTGTGGCGAGAAGCGACCGGCGATCGGGTTTGCGCCTTTTCCAAACGAACTGGGACAGAGAATCGCAACTGAAATCTGTCAGCCGTGTTGGAGTGCCTGGCTGCAGAAACAGAGCCAGATTATTAATCACTATGGACTCGATCTCTCGACTCCTGACGCACAGAATTTCCTCTTCGATAACCTCAAGGGATACCTGTTTGGCGAGACACCGCAACTTGCGCAGATCGATACCACGAAGGAAGGCACTGTGAAGTGGTAGCACCTTCGAACGGCGGAGCATGCCGGTTCCAAATAAACACCCCGGATTTCTGAAATTTCGGAAGCGGTTTACTGTTCTGCATTTTCTAAGTTAAGCTTTCCGCCTTCTGTCAATGAGTACGATGTTTTGTCAGCGTTCTTCTCTGCCGGCAAACCAATCTTTCGACAAACTTCTTTAGATGGGGACTTCAACGTTTATGTATAGAGTCCACCTGCGACTCGCAGTTGCAGCCGCCGCACTTGCCTCGGTCATTTTTTCCGCGACCGCTTTCATCACAGCCCAACGTAACGCAGTTGATACTTACGCCATCACCAATGCGCGAATAGTGACGGCGTCAGGACCAGCTATCGAGCGCGGCACGGTGGTAATCCGTGACGGCTTGATTGTCGCGGTGGGCGCTAGCGTCAGCGCGCCGCCTGACGCCAGGATCATTGACGGCGTTGGGCTCACGGTGTTTCCCGGATTGATCGATGCCAACACCAGCCTGGGAATGCCGGAGCCTTCGCCCACACCCAGCCCGGGCGGTGGTTTTCTCGCGGCGTTGCTGCGGCCACCGACGCCGGCTACTGGGCCAAACTCCACGCAGCCACCCGGACTGCAACCCGAAGTCATGGCTGAGGCACAGCTTCGGGCGACTGGAGAACAATTCGATCCGGCGCGAAATGTGGGAATCACAACCGCGCTAACGGTACCGCGTGGCGGCATCTGGATGGGCCAATCGGCGCTGATCAACCTCGCCGGGAATTCGCCGCAACAGATGATCGTGCGCTCGCCGGTAGCCATGCACGTCGGCTTTACTCCGCTTCGCGGCACCTACCCGAGTTCGCTGCTCGGAGTCTTTGCCACGCTCCGGCAGATGTTGCTTGATGCGCAAACGTATCGTGAATCGCAACAGATTTACGCTCGCAATCCGCGCGGCATTCGTCGACCGGCGACTGACAGATCGCTGGAAGCACTACTGCCCGTACTGGACGGACGACTGCCGGTCGTCTTTCAGGCAGATACTGAGCGCGAAATTAGACGAGCGCTGGATCTAGCGGAAGAGTTCAAGCTGAAGGCGATAATTTCCGGCGGCGCTGAATCATCGAAGGTTACTGACCGCCTGCAAAAGGCAGACGTTCCGGTATTGCTTTCCTTGAACTTTCCTCGGCGGACCACTGCCGCAATGCCGCAGGCTGATCCGGAACCGCTGCGTCTATTGCGACTGCGCGCTGAAGCACCAAAGACTGCGGCAAAACTCGCCATGGCTAAAGTGCGCTTTGCTTTTCAGTCAGGCGGCATGACCGGCATGACTGACTTTCTCGCAAACGCGGGCAAGACGATTGAAAACGGTCTGCTCAAGGATGACGCGATTCGTGCATTGACAATTCGTCCCGCTGAGATTTTGGGCGTTGCGGATCGGCTCGGATCTTTGGAAGCGGGCAAGATTGCCAATCTAACGATCGTGCGAGGTGACTTGTTCGATCGGACCAGTCGCATCGTGTACGTCTTCATCGATGGTCGTCCGGTAGATCTTCGACCGGCGCCCACTGGCACCGGGCAGTCGCGCGACTTGGCCTCGGGAACCTGGAGTCTGAATGTGAATCTCGGCACCGGCGACGTCGGCGCGACTTTGATTCTTCGTCAGGAAGACAACCAGTTGAAGGGATCGATTCAAGGCGCGCTGGGCAGTAGCGAGATCACGAATGCGGCTGTCACTGAATCGGGTGAAGTTCGGTTTACCGCTCCCATCACGTTTGAAGGACAAACTACGGAGGCCAGTTTTATCGGCAACATCACGGGAAACGAGATGAAGGGCGGCGTGACGATCACGGGCCGCGCGCCGGGATCGTTCACGGGCACGAAAACAACACCGTCGCGGCCGACCACACCACCGAGCGACGTCTCGAGCGCGGGGTTCAAGAAGCATTCTCATTTATTTGGAGCACGGACGGCCTCGTCCGCCTACCGCTCGCTACCGCGTTGTTGCGGTTGACAGATTCCTGGTTGCGATCGAGGCGGCCCCGTAGCGGACGGGGCCGTCCGCGCTCCCAGAAGACGAGTCGGCTCGTTCCTTAGCGAACGTGGTCACCTGAAAAAGGAAAAACCTTTGGAGTTATCGATGAGACGTAAAACTATCGCACAACTGCTGCTGCTCGCATTCTTCTACGCCAATCACTCGTTCGATGTGCCAGGACAGGCTCGCACGGCGAGTAGTGATGAGGTGCTGATCCGAAATGCGACGGTGTTGACGGTCACGCGCGGCACTTTGCCAAACACCGACGTGCTGATTCGCAAAGGTAAGATCGCGGGCGTCGGCAAAAACCTGAAAGCCTCAGCCGGCGCGCGAACGATAGACGGCACGGGCAAGTTTGTGCTTCCGGGCATCATCGATTGCCACTCGCACTCGATGCTCGACGACATCAACGAAGGCAGTCTCGCCGTGACTTCGATGGTGCGGGTCGGCGACGCGCTCAATCCGAATGATCCGGATCTTTATCGCGGACTCGCTGGCGGCACCACGACTCTGAATCTTTTGCATGGATCGGCAAACCCGATTGGCGGTTTGAACACGGTGGTCAAGATCAAATATGGACGGCCTGTGGAAGAGTTTATTTTCCCCGGCGCGCGGCCCGGCATTAAGTTCGCTCTCGGTGAGAATGTGAAGCGGTCGAGCGTTCCCGCGCTACCCGGAATTCCACGCCGTTACCCGGCCACGCGCATGGGAGTCGAAGAAACGATTCGGGAAGCGTTTACCAAAGCTCGCGACTACAAAAAAGGCTGGGACGAGTACCGCACTGGAAGCGGGCGCGACAAGAACATGCTGCCCCCTCGTCGCGATCTTCAGCTTGAGCCGCTGGTGGAAATTCTGGAGGACAAGCGCTACGTTCACGCTCACTCATATCGTGCCGATGAGATTTACATGCTGATCAGGCTCGCCGATGAGTTTGGCTTCAAGATAAAAACGTTCCAGCATGTTTTAGAAGGCTACAAAGTCGCGAAAGAGATCGCGCGGCATGGTGCGGGCGCTTCTACGTTTGCAGATTTCTGGGGATACAAGATCGAAGCCTACGACGCGATTCCCCATAACGCCGCGATCATGACCCGCGCCGGCGTAGTTGTTTCGATGAATTCCGACTCTGACGAACGCGCGCGCCGGCTGAACATCGAAGCCGCCAAGGCGATGCGCTATGGCGATCTGACTGAAGAAGAAGCTCTGAAACTGATCACGATCAACCCGGCCATTCAACTTGGCATACAGGATCGAGTGGGCTCGATCGAAGTCGGCAAGGATGCGGACCTGGCAATTTGGAACGGCCACCCGTTCAGCGTGTACTCGCGAGTTGATACCACCTTCGTCGATGGCGAAGTCTTATTTGACCGGCAACAGGATATGGCGCGTCGTTTGGAAATGGAGAAGGAGCGCGCAACACTCGAGCAGGCTGAGGCGAATCGGCCACCCGCCGGCGGTGCTTCTCCACTAGCGCCACGACGTCGCCGACCCGCGGATGCGGACGATGAGATGTGGAACGGCGATCACGACCATCCGTAACCGCAATGAAATGCGTGCTATGTACCTGGGAGCGCGCCGGAAGAGAGAAAATTGCGAAGAAAGAGGAGACTATTGGTGCGTACATCTTGGACGAACAGATTGGATCGATTGACCATCAAATCAACTCTCGCCGCCTTGTCTGCGAGGGAGCCCTCCCTCACGGTCGGGCTACTGCACCGTCTCGCCCTCGGGCACCGATTGCCTGGGTCGATCTTGCTTGTGTTAACTCTCGTAGTGACAACACTCGCTCAGGTCGGGATTCCCACCACCGAAACCGCAGTGCTGCCTCCGCGCGGCACATTCGTGATCCGCAACGCGCACATTGTTCCCGTCACATCACCTGATATCGAAAACGGCACAATCGTTATTCGTGACGGCAAGATTGTTGCCCTCGGCGCCAGCGTAACTGTCCCCGCCGGAGCGCAGGCAATCGACGCTCGCGGTCTGTATGTTTATCCGGGCATGATTGACGCGGGCACCGCCATGGGTCTGGTTGAGATCGGACAAGGAGCCTCGGGAACGGTCGATATCGCTGAGCTTGGTGACCTGAATCCCCACGCCAAAGCCATCGTCTCTTTGAACCCGCACAGCGCCCACATTGCCGTGACCCGCGTCGATGGTGTCACCAGCGTGCTGTCGCTCCCGAGCGGCGGTCTTATTTCGGGCCAGGCCGCGCTGGTGAACTTGCTGGGCTCGACTCCCAACGAAATGGCTGTGGTTCCCCTGGCGGCGTTGGTCATCAACTATCCACGACTGGGCGGCCGCGGTGGTGATTTTGGCGGCACTCAACAGCCGGCAAATCTCACTGAAGTGCTGGCCACCAACGAGCGTCAGGTCGAACAGATTAGAAAGATGCTGCGCGACGCCGAAGCCTACGGACGCGCGCAGGACGCCTACGCCAAAGACAAATCGCTGCCGCGGCCGGACCAGAACATCGTGCTCGAATCGCTCGTACCATATGTGCGTGGCGAGCGACTCGTTGTCTTTCGTGCGGATCGCGAAGCTGAAATCCGCGGCGCCATCAGATTTGCCGAGGAGATGAAGTTAAAACCAATCATCCTCGGCGGGGACGAGGCCTGGAAGATGGCGGCCTTCCTCAAAGAGAAGAACGTACCCGTAATCCTGACCGGAATTCTCAGTCTGCCGTCGCGCGAAGACGACGCTTACGACACGCTTTACGAAGCGGCGGGGAAACTTCAGCAGGCTGGAGTCCGATTCTGCATTTCCACAGGCAACAGCGGCTCGGCCGTTCGAAATCTTCCTTTCTATGCGGGGATGGCAGGTGCTTTCGGTCTTGCGAGAACTGAAGCATTGAAGTCAGTGACAATTTATCCGGCGCAGATTCTGAACGTAGCGGATCGCATGGGATCGCTCGAAGTTGGCAAGATTGCCAACGTCGTCGTGACGGATGGCGACATTCTTGAAACGCGAACTCATGTGCGGCGTCTTTTCATTGATGGACGTGAGGTGCCATTGAGCAGCCGCCATACCAACCTTTACGACGCTTTCAAGAATCGGAGATAGTATCCGACGTCGCGGCTTTGCCGCATTCGTTGCGGAAGCCTCCGGCTTACCGCAGCAACTTCTAATTCCTGGGAGGCTACGCCTCGAGAATCAAGCGGAGGCATAGCCTCAATATTTTTTGGCACTATTCGGTCAGCCATAGGCTTACCGCAAAGAAATGCGGCAGAGCCGCAGCACTCGAACTCACTTTAGAAAAGAAAGACAGACAGGAACGTCTGTCCCACTAAGGAGGATTTCCCCTTGTCACGACGATTGTCTTCTGCCCTGCTACGTTTCTCGTTCCTGCTGGCGTTGGCACTTTTGCTCGCGCCCAACGTGTACTCGCAAACAAAACTTCTTCGCTTTCCGGACATCCATGGCGATCGAGTGGTCTTCACCTATGGCGGTGACCTTTGGACAGCCGCCGCGTCCGGCGGCGCTGCGACTCGGTTGACTGCGCACCCGGGCATGGAAGTCTTTGCGAAGTTCTCGCCGGATGGCAAGTGGATCGCATTCACCGGTCAACACGACGGGGATGAACAGGTGTATGTAATTCCGGCGACGGGAGGAGTGCCGCGACAACTGACATTCTATCCAGCCAGAGGACCGTTGGCGCCGCGTTGGGGTTGGGACAACCACGTTCATGGCTGGAGTCGCGATGGGAAAAGAATTCTCTTCCGTTCGCAACGAGATTCGTGGGCGCTGCCGCTTGCGCGTCTCTATTCCGTATCGGTCGAAGGCGGTCCAAGCGAAGCCCTGCCGATGCCGCGCGCCGGATCAGGAGATTACTCGCCCGATTCCACTCAGATAGTCTACTCGCCACAGTCGCGCGACTTTCGATCTGAAAAGCGTTATGGCGGCGGCCAGGCAAACAGTCTTTACATTTTTGATTTGAAAACCCACGTGACGAAACTGATCACCGAAGGGCCACGGCCTACACGCGATCCGATGTGGATTGGCGACACGATCTACTTCAACTCGGACCGCGACGGCCATTTCAATCTCTACGCGTACAACATTCCCAGCGGCAAAACCACACAGATGACCACCAGCAAGCTGTGGGACGCGCGTTGGCCCAGCACGGATAATGATGGCCGAATTGTTTACGAGCTGAATGGTGAGTTGCAGGTGCTGGATACCAGAAGCCGGAAAAGCACTGCCATCTCCATCACGGTGCCCGACGAGGGGCTGGCGCGGCGCCCCAGTCGAGTGTCGGCAGCTAACAACATCGAATCGTACGACCTAAGCCCCAAGGGAGAACGCGCGCTGTTCTCAGCAAGAGGCGACATCTTCACAGCCCCGATCGAAAAAGGACCAACCCGAAACCTGACGCATTCTTCCGGTGCTCATGACAAATGGCCTGCGTGGTCGCCCGACGGTTCGCAGATCGCCTTCATCTCGGACATCAGTGGTGAAGAAGAAGTCTATTTGATCCAGCAGGACGGCTTGAAGCCACCGGTGCAAGTCACAACGGGCGGAGCCGCCATGCGTTATCAGCCGGCGTGGTCTGCCGACGGCAAGCGGATCGCGTTCAGCGACAAGGATGGCAAGCTTTTCATCGTCACGCTGGCCGACCGCAAACAGATCGAAATCGCCGACACGCCTCGCGGTCAGATTCGTGACTACACCTGGTCGGCGCGCGGAAATTATCTCGCGTTTAGCATGGCCGCAACCGACACTGGCTTCTCGTCCGTTTATGTTTGGGATGCGACCAATAGCAAGGTGAATAAGGTTACCGACGAGATGTTCAATTCCTTCAACCCGGCGTGGGATCCGCAGGGGAATTATCTTTACTTCATCAGCGATCGCGAGTTTGCGCCGCAGATTTCGCAGATCGAATTCAACTACGCCACCAATCGCGACTCGTACATCTACGCGATGGCCTTGCGCAAGGACGTGAAGCATCCATTCCCACCCGAGAGTGACGAAGTTACGGTTGCGAAGACTGACGGCGAGAAACCGAAACCGGCCGAGACTCCGGCGGCGGAAGCCAAACCAGAACCTGCTGCCTCTCCCGAGGCGAAACCGGATGCCGCAAAAGCCCCGGCGACGATGACGATCGATTTCAATGGCATTGGCTCGCGCGTAGCCCGCGTCCCCGTGGGCGCGGAGAACTATGGCGGTCTGTCGGCAAAGGCCGGGCACCTGATTTACGCCGTGGGATCAGCTTTCTATTACGGCCGTCAAAGTGATCGCACTGTGCCGTTGAAGATCTTCGCGTTCAAGGACCGCAAAGAAACGGTCATCGCCGAAGACATTCGTGGGTACGCCTTGTCAGACGACGGGTCGAAAGTGCTCGTCGGCCAGGGCCCTGCTTACAACCTTTACGATGCGACTCCGCAAGGCGATAAATCACGCAAGATTGTATCGATTGCCGGCCTCGCAGTTGACCGCGTACCGGCAGAAGAGTGGAATCAAATCTTCCACGAAGTCTGGCGCCGCTATCGCGACTGGTTCTATGTCTCGAACATGCACGGCTACGACTGGGTGGCGTTGCGCGAGCAATACAAACCGTTCTTGCAGTACGTATCGCACCGTTCGGATTTGAATTATGTAATTGCCGAAATGATCTCGGAACTCACGGTGCAGCACGCGTACGTTGAAGGGGGCGATTTTCAGATCCCGCCACGGCCACGTTCTGGTTTGCCGGGCGCGCGGTTTGAGTTGGATAAGCAATCGGGCCGCTATCGTATCTCGCAGATTCTCGGTGGTGAGAATGAGGTGGACATGTATCGTTCACCGCTGACTGAAATCGGTGTGAACGTCAGCGTTGGCGATTACGTGCTGGCGATTGATGGCGAGGAGTTGAAAGCCACCGACGATCCATATCGACTGCTGCGCAACCGGGCCGACAATCCGGTTTCACTCACGGTGAACAAGACACCGACGATGGAAGGTTCGCGGATCGTTTCGTATCGGCCGATCACAGACGAAAGTAATCTGATCTACTTGAACTGGGTCACCAATAACCGCCATCAGGTTTCCGCAGCGACCGGTGGACGCGTAGGCTACATCCACATTCCCGACATGGGAAATAACGGCATCCGCGAGTTCATCAAGTGGTATTACCCTCAGATTCGCAAGGAAGGGCTGATCGTCGACGTGCGTGCGAATGGCGGTGGTAACGTTTCGCGAATGCTGATTGAACGGCTTAGAAGAAAACTGCTGGCGCTGAACTTCTCGCGGACGGTCGATGAAGCGAACACCTATCCCGACGCAGTTTTTGTTGGTCCCATGGTCGCGTTGCTCGATGGTAACTCGGCGTCAGATGGCGATATTTTCCCGGCGATGTTTCGCGAGGCAGGGCTGGGCCCGCTGATTGGCAAACGCTCGTGGGGCGGTGTCGTCGGTATCAGTGGCCGCGGCGCGTTGATCGATGGTGGCGGAATTTCGGTACCCGAATCCGGATTTGCGAGTACCAAAGGCGAGTTCATCATCGAAGGCTATGGCGTTGATCCGGATATTGAGGTGGACAACGATCCCAAGTCAGAGATTGAAGGACGCGACCCGCAACTGGAACGGGGCATCGCCGAGATCATGGCAAAGTTAAAAGCACCAGTGCGGTTACCCAAGAAGCCTGCCGGCCCGGTTAAGACCATTCGCTGAGCTGACTCATTCAACTTGTTCATCCTGCAAATTCCGTAAATCCTGTCCAATGACTTTGCATGCTTAACAACAAAATCCGCAGAGTAAAGGCAGAACTCTAACTCGTGTACCCAAAACCGCACCGCTATCCTATTTAATCGGCACAACCCGGATCATGCTTGGCATTCCTTTGTGCTGCCAGCAGCGACCAGGCTCATGCACGCGACGCGAGCACGGCGTTCCCTTTTTCGTTCGTGCGCCGCAGATGAAAGCCTCTTCCTGAATGACTGCATTTTTTCGAGTAGCCTCTTCGACCTGCGCTTCACCAGCAGGATTCAGCAGCGGCGAATTTGCGCTGCGTTGAATGATCAACGGTGGCGGCGCGGGACGTCCTGCGCTTCCCGCAATCAGTCCCAAAGACAGCAGGGCGAAGCTGGCAATGATCGGGCGGCCAAACCGTTCTCTTCGCTGACTCCTGGCACAGTCACTGCAAAAAGAGCGGCTATGCCAGATACGCCAACGCAGACGGATAACTTTTTCGCCGCACTCACAGCAGAAATTTGGTCGGTACATTGTGAGTTCTCCGGAAATTTGTGAGGATATTGAGTTAGTCCCAAACAGCGCTTGAATTATAGCCCCAACGACTGAAAACCAGGATAGGAGCCCGACAAAGCAACGCGGCACCAGCCTCCAACGTCGAATGTCCACTTTCCACGTCGACTGAAATAATCCAATTATGTCAGTTTGACTTTGGACCTTGGACATTCGACTTTGGACTTTTATTTCGTCGGAAGGCATACTCGTCAAATCCCAGGACTGGAAGTCTCAGCGCTTTTCCATGAACAATAATCGGTTCCTTCTAACGCTCCCCTTAAAAACTGTCTACTGCGCGTTGCTTTTCTCGACGCTCATCTTGATTCCGAGCGTTTCGCTGCTCGCCCAGGATGATGTGGTGCGCACCGATACTTCGCTGGTGCAACTTAACGTGGGCGTAGTCGACCGCCAGGGTCGCGCGGTCACTTCCCTTTCGCGCAACGACTTCGCCGTTTATGAAGATGGCGTGAAGCAGTCAATTCTCCATTTCGAGCCCACGAGCGCGCCATTCAGTTTGGTGCTGATGCTCGATACCTCCGGGTCCACGATTAGCTTCCGTCCGCAACTGAAGCAAGCGGCCTGGAGATTTCTCGATGCGCTGGCGCCGGAGGATCGGGTCCAGGTGATTCAGTTCAATGCGCGGGTGAAGACACTCGCGGACTTCTCTACTGATCGCAAGAGGACCGCCTATGCAATTGAGATCGCTGAAGGCGCCGGCGAAACGCATTTTTACGATGCGTTGAAGTTTGCTTTGCGGTCGCTCGCAAAGGAGGGCAACCGGCGTAAGGCGATTGTGGTGTTGACCGATGGTTTGGATACGAGCATGCGCAACACCGATCGTGACGCAGCGGGAAGATCACAGACTGACGAAGAGGCGATCAAATCGATCAATCCAATGGCCAATGGTGTTCTGAACGACGTGCTGAATCAAGCGGATCGTCAGGGCATCACCATCTATCCGCTGGCGCTGCCATCGGGTGATGTGAAGCGTTTGCCGCTACCGACGCCGAGCATTGTTGGGATTTACACTGCGGCGCGTTTGCGATTGCAGACGCTGGCCAATCGGACGGGCGGTCGCATCCATGAAATTCAGCGATTGGACCAGATGGCCCGTCTGTACATGGAAGTCGCAGCAGATCTCCGATCGCTCTACACAGTCGCCTATCAGGCTCCCAGCGATCGCCC
>JBGTLE010000413.1:0-9727 GCA_041744295.1 Pyrinomonadaceae bacterium
TTGCCGAGAACAATGCGGGTGTGATTCCGCAAATAGCATTCACCAGCGCAATCGCAAATATCAACACGTTGCAGGGATTTAATATCGTCTACAAAAATCACGTCATTCGCGACGTGGTGACCTTCGTAAGCGGTAATCATACCTGGAAGTTCGGCGGAGAGATGTCGTGGGAGAAGAAGGACGAGAACGCGAACAACATTACCCAAGGCCTTTTTTCATTCGCCGGCACTCGCTCACGGGGAACTTCAGGCACAATTAGTTTGACGCAAACCGGTATTGCTTTCGCGGACTTCATGCTCGGCCGCGCCGAAAGTTATACAGAAGACGAGCGCGACGTGACCGTTAACTTGCGCTTCGGCCGGCGTGAGTTTTTCGCGCAGGACACCTGGAAATTGAGGCCGAATCTGACGGTGGATTTCGGAGTTCGTTATCAGTTCTACGTGCCGATCACCGACACGAATAACTTGCTGACCTCGTTCGATCCGGCCCTTTACAATCGTGCTGCAGCCCCCACTTGCGCCAACGTGGCTTGCACTTCGCTAGTTCGCGGAACCGGTAACGAACTCAATGGCATCGTTAGGGCTGGCGTAAACTCACCTTTTGGGGACTCTATTTACCCCTCAGATAAGAACAACTTCAGCCCCCGAGTTGGTGTTGCCTGGGACCCATTCAAGAAAGGAAGAACCATAGTTCGCGCCGGCTACGGTCTATACTACGATCAGCCTCTGGTTGGCATCTTCGAACAAAACTCGTTCGTCAATCCGCCCTTCAACAACCGCGCTACCTTCACTGGGGCAGGTGTGTCGTTCTCGAATCCAAGTGGAGGGGCGTTGGGCGCCCTGCCGGTGCGGGCTTTGATCGCCACGGCGGCTGACTTTCAGACGCCCATGATTCAGCAATGGTCAGTCGGGGTGCAGTACGAACTTTTCCGCAATGCCGTAGCGGACATCTCCTATGTTGGCACTAAAGGAGATCACCTGATCCGCCCCCTTGATCTTAACTTCCCACAGCCTGTAGACACTAACCGCGTCGGTTTGGCTAATGCCAACACGGTACGACCCTACCTCGGCTATGCAAGGATCACGTGGCGTGAGACTAGTGCCATCTCCCGCTATCACGGCATGCTTTCGTCCTTCAGTTATCGCTTAAATAGCGGCTTTAGTCTGACGGCGACGTATACGTTCAGCAAGACTATGACGGATGCCACGAACGATCGAGACGCCGTAGACTTCCCACAGAACCCTCTTAACTATCGACCTGAATACGCCGAGGCCCGCACCTCGCGACCGCATGTCTTCTCTTCATCCTACGTTTACGAGGTCCCCTACTTTAGCAAGGATTCCAACGCCTGGAAGCGTGCCTTACTTGGCGGTTGGCAAATAGCCGGAATCACCGATATTGCCTCGGGCCAGCCCGTTGCGCGCGTGGGACTCGCTTCCGCACAGCCACAAACCGGCTTGACCGGCTTCTATCCTAATGTCGTCGGTGATCCTAACGGCGGCATAGCCGGCACCATTGATCCGGTAACTGGGCTGCCGTTTATCTTTGACCGAAATGCCTTTGCCGTTCCGGCGGGGGGAACTTACGGTAGCGCTCCAAGAGCTTTCTCTCGCCTCTTCGGACGTAACCAGACGAACCTGACGTTGACGAAAAATATCTACTTCAATACTGAACGGACTGTGCGCTTGCAGCTTAGGGCTGAGTCTTACAATCTTTTCAACCATACTCAGTTCACGGGCGTAGGCACGGTGTTCTCGCTGACCGATGCCACCTTCGCCAGACCTACCGGTGCTCGTCTACCCAGGGAGTTTCAGTTTGGTATGAAGCTCACTTTCTGACGGTGACGGCAACTCTAGACACCGTGCCCGCGAAGTCTCAGGTGAACTTCGCGGGCACATTCCTTTAGGATGGCAGATATGGATAAGCAAGGAACGCTACTTCGTGGTGCACGCGTGGTGTTGCCGGATCGGGTTGCCGAAAAAGTTCTGCTCATCGAAAACGATCGCATAGCTCGAATTTCTGCTGACATCGGCAGTAGTGACGCTCGAGAAGAAGATCTTCGTGGTCTCACTCTTTTCCCGGGTTTTATCGATTTTCATATTCATGGTGCTGTCGGCGTCGATACCATGGACGCAACTCCAACCGCGTTAAACCAGGTATCACAGTTTCTTTCGAGCAAGGGAGTTACCTCTTGGCTGCCTACGCTCGTGCCTGCCACGCAGGAACAGTATGAGCGCGCAGTCAACGCAGTTACTGAAGTCTTTGGATTCCAACAGCGGCAGCTTGCGGCCCTGCCGAATAACCTGGGTGCCCGCGTGCTTGGTATTCACTACGAAGGTCCATTTGTGAGCGCGGCGTTATGTGGCGCCCTGCATGCAATTCATTTCCGGAGCTATTCATCCGCAGCGGATCTCGATGCGTTGCCCGTCATCAGTTACCAGGGTGCTGTTCACATGATGACCATGGCGCCCGAGATAGACGGCGGGATAGAACTAGTAAGCGAGCTAAAGAAACGCGGATGGACAGTCTCAATTGGCCACACTCGTGCGAAGCTCGAGGAGCTTGATCGTGCCTGCGAAGCCGGTGCCGCTCATTTGACGCATTTCATGAATGCAATGCCCTCAATGCACCACCGTTCATTGGGTCCTGTCGGCTGGTGTCTCTCTCGCGACGATGTGACCTGCGATTTGATCGCTGATGGTATCCATCTCGAACCAGCAATGCTGCGCTTGCTCGTTAAGTTGAAATTATCTTCCCGCTTGAGCTTAATAAGCGATTCAATTGCAGCCGCTGGGTTGGGTGATGGAGAATACCGGATCTGGGATGAAATCATTGAGGTAAAGAACGGAAGAACGCGTAATCCTAAAGGCAGCATTGCAGGATCGGTAATCTCCATGCTCGACGCAGTTCAATTGATGCGTTCTCTGGGCACTAGCGAGGTGGATGTCGCGCTTATGGCCGCGACCAACCCGTCACAGTTACTGTGTATTGACGAGATTTGCGGATCTATTGCGGAAGGCAAGCTGGCAGATTTGGTCGCCCTTGATGATCAGGGCAAGGTTGTACTGACGCTGGTTGGAGGTCGTGTCGTTTTTGACTGTCGTTGAGGCTTACGGCAGCTTCTTGCGGTATCTTTCACCTTCCAACGCCCGCTGACGGTCGTGCCGTTCCTGCGCCTTCCGGAGTTCTCGATTTCCTTCATCTTTCTCGCCTACCTGCCTCAACGCTCGGCCAAGTTGAAAGTGACCGTCAGCAATCTGATCGTCCAGCTTTACCGCCTCCCTTAGTTGCTGAATCCCGCCGCGCAAATCGCCGGTCAGGACTAGCGCTCGCCCCAGAGCAAACCTGGTATCAAACTCCTGTGGGTACGCCGCAGCTGCAGTCACCAGATGCGGAAGTGCTCGCTCGGGCTTACCCTGGGTTAGATAGAGGTCGCCGAGTGTGAAAGAGGCACGCGGATCCTTTGGCGCCCGACGCAGCACCTCGACCAGTTCACGTTCAGCAGCTTCGTATTGATAGAGTTTCCAAAGCAGATATCCGAGTCCATAGCGAGTTAGAGTTGAATCGGGATTGAGGCTCACTGCATAGCGATAGGCTTCCAGAGCTTCGGGGGTACGGGAGTTTCCATCAAGTGCGTCCCCGTACTGGGCCCAGAGATGTCCGGTGACGTTCCCCAGATCCAAACGGCGTCGCAAAACGATTGCCGCTTCGGCATAACGCTGCTGCTGCATGAACGTCTGCGCCGCGGTCTCGAGCAGGGCTGGATCTCGTGGCCATCGGAACAACAGCCTGGCCAGTTCGCGCGAAGCCTCTCTGAAATTCTCAGCTCCGATAAGTCCCACCGCGAGGGCTCGTCTAGCCCCGTCGTGTTCCGGATTGAGCGCCAGTAGCTGCCGCAAAGTCGGTACCGCGGCAACGTAGTCTCTGGCCGCGATGTACGCCAAACCAAGATTCAGATAGGGACCTTCCAGCTTTGCATCAAGATGCACTGCTTGCTGCCAGGCGGCGACAGCTTCTTCTCTTTTGTTCTGGCGGTTGAGGCTAACCCCGAGGTTGGTCCACGCGCGCGCATCATTAGGAGCAAGACGGAGCGCCGCGCGCCACGCTTCTTCGGCCTCCGACCATTTGCCGTCTTGCTCGAAGCGACTTGCCGCCTCGTAGTGAGCGCGCAATTGCTGGCTTCCCGAATCATTCTGCTGCGCGAGAAGGCAAGCCGACATCGCCAGGATAGTCGCCACTGATCTGAAGACGGTGACAGTCAACGTCCCGACCCGGTTCCAATGGTTTTTTGCTGTATGCTGGTTGCGCGCTATCATTTCGTTTAAAGGCCACTCTGTTGATAGTACTCATCGATCAACTCGATCGGGTGGCAAACGCGAAGCTTCATCCCCGCCAGCATTGCCCCCGCGCCGATCTGCATCTGGCAGCCAGGATTGCCGGTTGCCAGCGTGTCAGCGCCGGAGTCTCTTATGCACGCGAGCTTTGCTTGCAGTACCTCGGCAGACATCTTTGGTTCCATCAAATTGTAGATGCCGGCGCCGCCGCAACAACGCTCGTAATCTCTCAATGGCGTGAATTGTAGATCGGAGATCGAACGCAGCATTCCTAAAGAAGACTCCGCTGCATGTTGACCATACATGAGATGACAAGATGCATCGTAAGTGACCAGGGAGTCTTTCGTAACAGGGCCCGAAAGCGGTTGGTCGCCTTCGAACATTTGACTAACATCCCGCACGCGGGCGCTGAATTTCTCCGCACGTTCACGGAACAGCTCATCCTCACTCAATAGCTGATGGTACGAAACCAGCATTGCCCCGCAGCCACCGGCATTGGTGACGATCGGGTCGCCGGATATCGTTTCAAATGCCTCGATGTTGCGGCGCGCCAGTTTTCGTGCTCCTTCCAGATCGCCGGCGTGCGCGTGTAGCGCTCCACAACAAACTTGATCATTGGGTGCTCGCACTCTGCAGCCATTCGCTTTTAGCACGCGTGAGGTCGCGTCGTTTATGCGCGCAAACAGACCTTCGCCGACACAGCCTTTGAAGAGCATCCCGGAACCTGATTGCGTATCGCGCTGGCCGCCACCAGCAAGAGGCACGTTATCGACATGCGCCGCAGACTGTTGCGGTCGACCTTGAGATCGCGAACTCTCGAGCAGCGCGAGGGCGAACTCCATTCTCGCCGAGATCATTCCCGGTAGTTTTGTTCTCAACAACAACCTGGCGAAGCCCATGTCCCTCATCACCCGACTCACTGCAAAAGCGAACTGCAAGCGACGTGGATATGGCCAGACGTGGCGTAGCAGGAAACCCAGGATCCCGCTGGTGATGCTGCGCCGAGTGCTGAACAACTCGGCACGACCGGCTTCCAGAAGTTGTCCGTACTCGACGCCCGCAGGGCACACCTGTTCGCACGCTCGGCAGCCAAGGCAGCGATCGATATGACGTTCAAAAGTTGTTGAAGTATTTGATAGCCGGGCTTCAGCGACGGCGCGCATCAGGTAGATTCGCCCGCGCGGCCCATCGTTCTCATCGCCGGTGATGACGTATGTTGGACACGCTTCCAAACATAGCCCGCAATGCACACAGGCGAGCAGTTTTTGTTCTTCTTCAATTAGGGTGGAAGCTAAAGACAAGGTGTTAATCCACAGATTACGCTGATTCCATAGCGCGGCCGTCAGCGAACAAGTGTTTGCGTGGAGTGAGGTCAGTACCGAAACGCGTCGGGTCGACGTTCTCACCGCTTATCATTTTCTGTTAGCCACTGTTGACCCGACGCTACCGCGTTTCGATACTGACCTCAAGGCCAGACGAGATAGCGGAATGAAAACTCGCGCGTCATGACCGGCTTCGCTCAATATCCAACTGCCAAGCCATCACTCCGCCGCGGGTCGGTGGCACCTAATCGCATTCCAGTCTTTGGTTCGATCATGATCCCTTCAGCGTCGCCGAGATACCGTGGCCGCGACAGCTTGTGACCTCGATTGCTCAAGGCCTTTTGCGTGTCGCCGGATAATCCATAAGGTTCATAAACCAACTCGTCAGGAAGCCACTGATGATGAATGCGAGGCGCGTCGATCGCTTGTTGGATGTTCATTCCGTAATCAACCACATTTGTGATCACGCAGAGCGCGGTGTTGATGATCGTTGGGCCACCGGGACTGCCGACTGTGAACCAAAGACTGCCGTCCTTGTTGAGCACGAACGTTGGGGTCATCGCCGACAGCGGCCGCTTGCGTGGCGCCACTGCATTTCGCTCACCCTGAATTAAACCGTACAAGTTCGGAGTTCCAGGCTTTGCAGCAAAGTCGTCCATCTCGTCATTCATCAACAAGCCCGTACCTTTGGCTACGACTGCAGATCCGTACGAGTTGTTGAGCGTGTAAGTATTCGCGACGGCGTTGCCCTCGGCATCGACGACGGTGAAATGAGTTGTCTCTTCGGACTCGTGTCCAGCCGGACGGCCGGCACGAACGGTCTCACTTGAAGACGCGCGATTGGGATCGATGCCGTTTCGTAGTTGTGCGGCATAAGCCTTATCAGTCAAACCGGCGAGCGGAACTTTCACGAAATCACTGTCGCCCAGGTACTCGGCTCGGTCTGCAAACGCCCGGCGCATCGCCTCGGTCATGAGGTGATAACGATCTGACGAAGCCCAATCCATTTTCGCCAAATCGTAGCCTTCCAGGATGTTCAGCATCTGGATCAGTACCGCACCGCCCGAAGAAGGTGGCGGCATCGAAATAATTCCATACCCGCGATACTCGCCGCGCAACGGTTCGCGTTCCTTCGCCACGTAGTTCGCGAGATCCTGCATCGTCATCAAGCCGTTGTTGCGTTTCATGTCGGCAATGATCAGCCGCGCTGTTTGCCCTGAATAAAACTCGTTTGGTCCGCTGCGTTGCAGGCGAGCGAAGGTCGCTGCGAGATCCGGCTGGCGAAAAACTTCGCCTTCACAATAGAAGTTGCCGTCTCGCAGATAGATGCGTTTGGTTTCGGGATACTGCGAGAGGTATTCCTGATTACCGCGCAGCGAACGCGCGAGATTGTTGCTGACGACGAAACCATTGGCCGCGAGCCGCCGCGCCGGTTCCACCAACTGCGCCCAAGTCAATTTACGCGAGCCGTATTTACTGAGGGCCAGCTCCATGCCACGGACCGTTCCAGGAACACCCGACGCTCGGTAACCCACGACCGAGCCGCCTTCGCCTTTAAGCACATCCCCATTTTTATCGAGATAGATATTTCGCGTCGCCGCTGCGGGCGCCATCTCGCGATAATCAATCGCACTGGTCTTGCCATTCTTCAGGCGAATCATCATGAACCCGCCGCCACCCAGATTTCCGGCGGAGGGATGCGTGGCCGTCAACGCCAGCGCGACGGCGATCGCCGAGTCAATTGCATTGCCACCGCGTTTGAGAATCTCCACCCCAACACGCGAGGCGATTTCACTGGTGGACGCGACCATTGCGTGCTTCGTGCGGACCGGTTCGCGCGATGCTGCGTTCACAATAACTCGCGTGCCGGAGAAAAGCGGGGCGAGCGGAGTCGTCGCGAATGCGATTAACAGGAAACCGGTTAGTACGAGTTTCATAAATGGTCTCGACATGAACTTCTCCTCGTTGTTAGCAACTAAAGAACACTGATTGCGGATCAAGTTGAGCTTTGATTCTACTCGTTAATGCGGGCAGCGTCGTAGTGTCGCCTTCGATATTCCGGCGCCTCGGAAATTTGAGGCCGTTACCAAAAATTCTCATGCGACCATCAGCGAGGCCGAGTTGCCAAAGTGGAGCGTTTTGCGATTCGTCTTCAAGGAAACGTTCAAGTTGGCTGGGTCGCATGATTATTGAGTGAAGGTGACAGGCAGGAATGCCTGTCCTACTGGCTATGCGCTCCCAAAGTTGAGTGTCATCAAGGTCGAGTCGCAGCTCCAGCGCATTCGGAACGGCTTGCACAATGCTGCGCGTCTGTTTGGTTTGAAAATCGACTGACGCGTTCCCGCCGGCAAACCTTGCCAGCAGTACTGAATGGTTCTCAGGCGATGGCAAGTTAAGTGTCTTAGCTAACGCAGGCGACAGCAGTTCGAGCGCGACGGGAAAAAGTCGCGTCTCCAGAATCTGTCGCGCGGCGAGCAGCAAGGATTCGATATTGCCCGAGAGTATTGCCGTGGCTTCCCGTTCAGGTCGTGGCCGAAGCTTGAAATTCAGTTCAACAATAATCCCCAACGTACCGTTGCTGCCCGTGAACAGTTTACAGAGATCGTAACCCGCCACGTTCTTCACAACCCGTCCGCCCACTTTGATAATCGAGCCGTCGGCCAGCACGACTTGCATCCCGATAACGTGTCGGCGCGGTGGACCATAGCCAAAAGTCTGTGCGCCGCCGAGGCCGGTAGCGACCACACCGCCAACGGTCGCGTCTGAGCCACCGGGCGGATCGAGTGGCAACCATTGGCCATTGTTCGAGAGCCTCGCATTCAGCGTTGCCAGCGTCACACCTGCTTCCGTGCTCGCGATCAAATCGGCGGGCTCATGATCGAGGAATTGATTCAGGAGCAAAGTGCTAACGATCAGATCTGCCGCCGGACCTCCAGTTTTAGATTTCAGGTTGGTGCCGGCACCGGCAGGTTCAACCACCCAGTGCTCACCCGCCGCTAGTTTCATGACTTCACAAACCTCAACAGTCGACGCCGGCGTGACGGTGAGGCATGGGCAATTATCATTCGCCGAAGTGACGTGCGCTTCACCGACAATCTGCGAGAGTAGTCGAGCCGCCGTATCTGCCCTGAAGCTCGGCGGTGCCCTATTCGGAGTGACTGCTAACGACGTTGCCAAAGCAGAGGTCTTCACTTGCGCTTCGATCGTCGCACCATGTCTCTTGAGAGATTCCGTCTCGTGGGAAACGGCCCGCGCTTCACCGCAGCCCCGCAGCAGCGGAATGATCTTCCCCGGATTACACAAACCCGAAGGATCAAAAGCAGCACGCACGCGCAGCATGGCGTCCATGTCTGCTTCCGAGAAGATGAGTGGTAAGTAGTCTCGCTTATCAAAGCCCACGCCGTGCTCGCCAGTGATAGTTCCTCCCGCACGGACGCAGGTTTCCATCAACTCTCGGCCAGCTTCCTTGACGCGACGTACTTCATCTGGCGAGCGCGAATCAAAACAGATGAAGGGATGCAGATTGCCATCACCGGCATGAAAGACGTTGGCCAGCACCAACCCATACTTCGCCGCGATCGCATAACTCTCTCGCATCACCTTGGGAAGTTGCGAACGTGGTACGACGGCGTCCTGGATCATCGAATCGGGTGCGATTCGCCCGACCGCACCAAACGCACCTTTACGCGCTGCCCAAAGTTTTTTTCTTTCATTTTCATCGCGCGCCAGCCGGCAACTCCTGGCGCCGTACTGAATGCAGATTGCTTTCGCCAGCTCGGCCTGATCGTCGATGCCGGCTTCGATGCCATCCAATTCAATCAGCAGTGCGGCGCCGGCGTCCGGTGGCAAACCTGCGGCAAAGACGCTCGCCTCAATCGCACGAATAATCTCCCGATCCATCATCTCCAGCGCCGCCGGCATCACGCCCGCAGCGATAATCGCGGACACTGCCTGGCTGGCATCGTCAACTTCGACAAACTCAGCGAGCAAGGTCCGAACAGCCGGAGGCAACTGCGTTAGTCTTAGCGTTGCCTCAGTAGCAACACCAAACGTTCCTTCTGAGCCGATGAA
>JBGTLE010000414.1:0-20892 GCA_041744295.1 Pyrinomonadaceae bacterium
TAATTTCCTTTCCAGGTAAGAGCTGCCCAGATCCGGCGGGGGTAAACCACCCTTCCTGACCTTGAGATTATCTAGTCTCCTAAGTTGATCCACATTGAGTGTTTTCAAGATCGAAGAACTGAAAGTTTGATCACCAACTCAACCACAAGAGGAAAATCTGAACCAGTGAAACCAGTGAACCTTGTTCTTCTGTTACTTGCTAGCGTTTCCGCCTGTTTGATAACCGCCCTGGCTGGTGCTACCTCACCTGCCGGTTCAAACCAACTGCCACAACTTCCTGACGAAAAGCACCTCTTGAACATCAAGCAACTCACCTTCGGTGGCGAGAATGCTGAGGCGTACTTTTCTTCCGATGGTCGCAAACTGATCTTCCAGTCGACGCGCGACAGTCTTGATTGCGATCAGATCTACACGATGAACACCGATGGTTCTGGAGTGCGGATGATCTCCAGCGGCGAAGGTCGCACCACCTGCTCCTACTATTTTCCCAGCATGAGCCGCGTCCTTTATTCATCGACCCATCTCGGCGGAAAAGAGTGCCCCCCGAAACCTGATTTCTCGAAAGGCTACGTGTGGGCCATCGACCCGACCTACGATATTTTTACTGCCCGACCGAACGGTTCTGAGCTAAAGCAACTAACAGCAACGCCCGGTTATGACGCAGAAGCGACGATCACAATCAACGGCAAGAAGATCGTGTTCACTTCAATGCGCGATGGCGATCTCGACATCTACACGATGGACGCCAACGGAAAGAATGTGCGACGGCTCACCAACGAGCTCGGCTATGACGGCGGGCCGTTCTGGTCTTATGACGGCCGGCAAATTGTCTATCGCGCCCATCACCCCCAGACAGACCAGCAGAAAGCTGATTACCAGGAGCTGTTGAAACAGAATTTGATCCGACCTTCGACGCTCGAGATTTGGGTGATGAACGCGGACGGTTCGAACAAACGGCAAGTAACCCGAAATGGTAAAGCCAACTTTGGACCTTACTTCTTTCCTGATGGCAAGCGAATCATCTTCGCTTCAAACATGGACGATCCGCGCGGACGTAATTTTGATCTCTACAGGATCAATGTTGACGGTAGCGGCTTGGAGCGCATCACTTACAACGAGACATTTGATGGCTTTCCGATGTTCTCGCCGGACGGCAAGAAGCTGGTGTTCGCCTCAAACCGCAATGCGAAAGTTCAGGGAGAGACTAATGTGTTTATTGCTGATTGGGTGGAATAAGGAAAGAAAAGTTTCTAGTTTCGAGTTTCTAGTTTCGAGTTTTCGTTCCAAAGTTCACGGTGCTCCCGAGGGAACTAAGGAAGCGGCGCAGTCTCAAGGTTAGGAAGGGGTGGTTTACCCCCGCCGCAAGATCCATAAGAAGGCGCGCAGGTAACAGACACACAAGACGGGAAACCTCAGGAAACACTCAATGAAGAATAATCAACACTGTCGCTTTTTTCTGACTCTCATTCTCTGTGCGGGAGTTTCGATCTCCACGCTTGCGCAAACTCCTTCGGCACCCAATGCCGAACGCCTGCGGCAACACGTTGTCTATCTTGCTTCCGACGCCCTCGAGGGACGCCGCACCGGCACGGCTGGCGCAAACGATGCGGCCCACTACATCGCTGGAGAGTTTTCGCAGATCGGACTGCGCCCCGCCTTTCAAACCATTCGCAATCCCAGGAACCGAGGTGAAACCCGTTCAAACTATCGGCAGAAATTTCCGTACATCGCCGGCGTCAAACTCGGCTCCGGCAATCAGTTGTCCTTCGCCGCGGAAAAGGGCGCGGTGGGTACCAGCTTGCGAGCTGGTGAAGATTGGTCACCAGTCGGCTTCTCCCCCAATGCTCGAGTCGACAAAACGCAGGCGGTGTTCGTGGGCTACGGCATCACTGCTCCTGAGTTGAATCACGATGACTACGCCGGCGGGAAAGTCTCAGGCAAGATCGCGATTGCGTTTTCCGGCACACCCGATAACGACAGTCCCCACGATCGCTTTGCTCGGTATAAAGACGAGCGCTGGAAAGCTATTGCCGCCCAGAACGCCGGCGCTACGGCACTGGTGCTCATTGTTCGGGCCGCAAAGTTTCAGGACTCGCATCTCAGCCGAATGCGCTATGACAATAGTGCCGGCGCCTCAGCCTTGCCCGTCGTGGCAATTTCCAGAGACGCCGCGCAACGCATCCTCGGACAACCGATTGCCGATCTCGAAGCTCTTGCTCTTCCAGGAAACGCGGCGAGTTCGCGCGATTCGATTCTGGCGATTTCAACTGATCTGGTTCGCGAAGAGACTGCGGCCTTCAACATCGTTGGGGTGCTCGATGGCTCGGATCCCTCATTGAAGAAAGAAGCCATCGTCATCGGCGCGCATTACGATCACCTCGGAATGGGCGGCGAAGGCAGCCTCGTTCCTGGCCAAACTGCGGTTCATCACGGCGCCGACGACAATGCATCAGGCGTTGCCGGGTTGCTGGAACTCGCCAGGAGTTTCAGCGCGCAGCGCGTTCGACCAAAGCGGACGATCATCTTCATCGCGTTCAGTGGCGAAGAGGAAGGGCTGCTCGGTTCAAACTACTACGTGCACAATCCCGTCGTGCCGTTGGCAAACACGGTGGCGATGATCAACATGGACATGATTGGCCGCGCGAAAGACAGGAAGCTGATTGTTGGCGGGGTTGGAACTGCGCAGGAATGGCGGACACTTATCGGCGCTGCCCAACTCGCACTGAGCACGTTGGTTGACATTAGTAAACCGGCAGCCCACGCGCTGCCAAACATGCCCATGGTTGTCGGTGCGAATGGTCAAACCGTCGTCAGCAGTAAAACCTCGGAACAGATGATGCTAACTCTCAATGAAGATGGCTTTGGTCCGAGCGATCACTCTTCGTTCTATGCCAAGCAGGTTCCCGTGCTCTTCTTCTGGACCGGCACGCATAGCGACTACCACAAACCATCCGATACCGCGGAAAAGATCAATTACGAGGACGAAGCGAGAATCCTGAGACTGGTCGCGCGCATAGTTCGCGACGTCGCTGCAAACGAAAAGCGACCGACCTATACGCTAGCAAAGAGCGCGGCGTCTGCGGGCCGGGCAGGTGGATTTCGGGTGTATCTGGGGACCGTTCCCAACTACTCCGATTCAACTGATGGAATGTTACTGGATGGAGTTAGAGAGGAGTCGCCGGCGGCAGCCGCCGGTTTGAAACCCGGTGACAAGATCATAAAGCTCGCCGGCCGCGACATACGAAACGTCTACGACTACACCGCCGCGCTGGGAGAGATGAAAGCTGGAGAAGAATACGAGGTTGAAGTCTTTCGAGGCGCCGAACGGCTGAAGCTGAAGATTAAGCCGGCAGCGAGAAACTAGGAATCAAGTGCTGAGTACTGAGTACTGAGTACTGAGTTCCAAGCAAAGTTCGAGTTTCAAGTTCCGGGTTTTCGGTACTCAGCACTCAGTACTCTTATTTGCCCCGGAACCTGAAACTTGCCTTTTACGTTACCAACGGGGCTCGCGGTCGACACCGCCGCCGTAGCCACCTCGACCACCGCCGCCGCCGCCGCCGCCACGATCTGGTCTGGGTTTTGCTTCATTGACGGTCAGATTTCGGCCGCCCAAGTCTTTACCATTGAATTGTTCAATCGCTGCCGCCGCCTCTTCTGGAGTTGCCATTTCCACGAAGGCAAAGCCGCGTGAACGACCCGTGTCGCGATCCTCAATTACGGAAGCCGATTCGACTGTTCCGGCTGCCGCAAAAGCGTCGCGCAGTTCCTCGCTCGTCGTACGGAACGAGAGGTTTCCGACATAGAGTTTTGTACCCATTCTCTTTTTCTATCCTTTGGTCAAACGAAGCGCGGGTAAAAACTGGAATCGCAGATGCAAGCGGGGAGCCTACTTGACCTAAGGGCGAACCGCGACGAACCCGATGCTCTGAAAATCGAGAGCAGCTTCTAACAGGTTTACAACTGCCTCACTCTCTCTTCAGCCGAACGTCGTCGCATTACGATCACGGACAGGCGCTGGTCACCATTGACGCGCGAGAGCAGGTAAATCGGACGGGGAAAGTATGCCTCAGGCGATGTTTTCGTTTCAAGCGTTTGGGAGAAGGTGACAGGTGACAGGTGACAAGAAATACATTCTTGAGCCTCACATATTAGATTTATCCTTAACCAGGATTTACTTGTCACCTGTCACCCGTCACCCGTCACTTCCGCCGCTGTTTGCCTGCTCGTATCTCGATGGAATATATTGCTGCCTCCCTTCCAAACCGTAACTTAGAGAGGCTCTAATCTTAGCTATGCGAACACCTGTTCCTATCACTGTGGCATATGGCGATGGCATCGGTCCGGAAATCATGAAAGCGACGCTGTATGTCCTGGAAAAAGCCGGCGCGGAATTGAAGATTGAAGTCATCGAGATCGGCGAAAAAGTTTATCTCGCCGGCAACAGTTCGGGCATTGAACCCAGCGCCTGGGAGTCGTTGCGCCGGACGAAGGTGTTCCTGAAAGCTCCGATCACAACTCCGCAGGGCGGCGGCTTCAAGAGCCTCAATGTGACCGTCAGAAAAACTCTCGGGCTTTATGCGAACGTACGCCCTTGTGTGTCGTATCACCCGTTCGTGGAAACAAAGCATCCGAAGATGGATGTCGTGATCGTCCGTGAGAACGAAGAAGACCTCTACGCCGGGATCGAGCACCGGCAAACGAACCAGGTCACCCAGTGTCTCAAACTCATCTCACGGCCAGGATCTGAGAAGATCGTTCGGTACGCGTTCGACTATGCACGGCAGAACAATCGCAAGAAGGTCACCTGCTTCACCAAAGACAACATCATGAAGATGACCGATGGTCTCTTTCATAGGGTCTTCGACGAGATTGGCACGCAGTATCCTGAGTTTGAGAAAGAACATTGGATAGTCGACATCGGCGCGGCAAAACTTGCGGACACCCCCGAGATCTTCGATGTGCTCGTGATGCCGAATCTTTATGGAGATGTATTGTCAGATGTCGCAGCGCAGATTGCGGGCTCAGTGGGACTCGCGGGTTCAGCGAATATCGGCGAACTCGTGTCGATGTTCGAAGCCATTCATGGCTCGGCGCCTCGACGCGCCGGCCAAAACCTCGCCAATCCTTCCGGGCTGATGCTGGGAGCAGTGATGATGTTGGTCCATATCGGACAGTCTGACATTGCCGAGCGGGTTCATAACGCCTGGCTCCGTACTATCGAGGATGGCGTTCACACTTACGACATTTTCAAAGAAGGAGTCAGTAAAGAGAAGGTCGGGACAAAGGAATTTGCGGAAGCAATCGTCGAGCGGTTGGGGCAAACCCCACAAACACTGAAGCAGGCGAAATACAGCGCCGAAGCGAAAGCGGTAGCAACCTCCACAGCGGCCAAAACTGTTGCCGAAGAGAAAGCCTTGGTTGGTGTGGACGTGTTTCTGGATTGGAGCGCGGGTTCGGCTAACGATTTGGGAAACTCGCTGGCAAAGCTTTCCGGTGACGGAGCAAAGCTCAACATGATGAGTAATCGCGGCGTCAAGGTCTGGCCCGATGGTCATGCGGAGACGTTCTGTTCCGATCATTGGCGTTGCCGATTTCTCTCCGATCAGGACGGAGGTTCGATCCAGCACGCGCAGATTATTTCGTTGCTGCAACGGGTGGCGGACGCGGGCTACGACTTTATCAAGACTGAGAATCTTTACACTTTTGATGGCGAGCGTGGGTACTCGCTGGATCAGGGAGCGTAGCGAAAGACGGACGCGGAGACGGGAGACGCGGAGACGGGGAGAAGCGGAGACACGGAGACGCGGAGACGCGGAGAAGCGGAGACACGGAGACACGGAGACACGGAGACACGGAGACACGGAGACACGGAGACACGGAGACACGGAGAAACACTTATGGCAACAAAGGCAAAGAAAAGAAATCGAAACTTAAGCACCGAGCGACCGAATGATCAATCAACCTCCGCGTCCCCGCGTCCCCCTGTCTCCGCGTCCCCGCGTCCCGCCTCCCCTCTCGTCGCGGTGATCATGGGCAGCAAATCAGACTGGGACACGATGCGACATGCCGCCGAGACCCTGACTCAGTTTGGCGTCGCTCATGAATGCAAAGTGATCTCCGCTCATCGCACTCCTCAAGTGGCCCATGAATTCGCCACCACCGCTGAGTCGCGCGGCTTGAAAGTAATTATCGGAGCTGCTGGTGGCGCCGCCCATCTCGCCGGCGTGCTGGCCGCGAACACTGTGTTGCCGGTCCTTGGCGTGCCGATGAAAAGCGACGCCCTCAAGGGGATGGATTCTCTGCTTGCTACTGTGCAGATGCCCGCCGGCATTCCTGTCGGCACACTCGCAATCGGTAAGCCCGGTGCGATCAATGCCGCGCTTTTCGCAGTTGCTATTCTGGCGAATAACGATGCCAGCCTCAGGGACCAGCTGCATCAGTTTCGCGCTCAGCAGGAAAAACAGATCCGCGAAACTATTCTCGAATAAGCCGGGCCGCTATAAAAGCCTTCTTGTAATCTCAAAACCGTTAGAGCAGAATGCCCCCAAACGTAGGGGTTCGGTCGCAGGCAAGTTCCTTCAGCTTGACCGGACTCGCATACTCCACTCTCTCGCGCTGCAACGGATCTAACCCATGATCGGCCTGACAGTTTCCCACTATCGAATCATCGAGAAGCTTGGCGTCGGCGGCATGGGCGTCGTGTTCGTTGCAGAAGATACGCAACTGGCACGACGAGTGGCCATCAAGTTCTTGTCCACTCTCGATCGACCTTATCGGGCACGTTTCCTTCGCGAAGCCCGCGCCGTATCCAAGCTCCAGCACCAAAACATCGCGACAGTTTTTGAGTACGGTGAAACACCGGAGGGCCAACCTTACATTGTGATGGAACTGGTGAAGGGAAAGACTCTTCACGAACTTCTTGACGAAGTATCGCTGTCGTTGCTGCAGTCAGTTCACGTTGCGGAATCGATCGCCGAAGCTTTAGCGGAAGCGCACCGTTTGGGAATTGTCCATCGCGACATCAAACCATCAAACGTCGTCGTCAACGAACGCGAGCAGGTAAAAGTCCTCGATTTTGGTTTGGCCAAGCTGCTTGACGATCAAGTCGACGCCGAAGACGGCGGCAACGTTGCCACCCTCCTCGCGACCAGAACGCAAAGCAACGTGGTGGTAGGCACTCCGCTTTACCTGTCTCCGGAACAGGCTACCGGCAGACCTGTCGATGGTCGCAGCGACCTCTTCGCACTTGGCGCTCTGCTGTATGAGTGTTTGACTGGCCAATCAGCCTTCTCGGGTTCAAGCGCGATCGAGATTGGCGCTCAGATTATTCACGTGAATCCGCCTCCGCCTTCCAGCCTCAATCCGGCAGTCACCAAAGAGCTTGATCGCATCACTATGAAGGCGTTGGAAAAAAGCGTAACGAAGCGCTATCAGACGGCCGCGGAAATACTTCACGACTTAAAGCAGGTCGCGGGAACGCTTACCCGGGAAGCGCCGCGACGGGTTGTGCGCGGGTCAAGAGACATCGCGCCGACTCGAGAAGTCCGTCAGAGCGCGCTTACAACGATTGCGGAGACAATTCGTCGCCCGCGTTTGTCGCTGGCTACTTTCGCAATCGGAATATTAGTCGTGGCCCTGGCTGTCTGGGCAGTGGTCCGTTGGTGGAAGCCCACGCCCTACAAGCCTTCGGCCGTCGCCCAGGAGTGGTTCAACAAAGGAACCGACGCTTTGCGCGAGGGTGCGTTCTGGCAAGCCGGCAAGTCGCTCGACAAGGCCGTGCAGGAGGATCCTAACTTTGCACTCGCGCATGCGTATCTCGCTGAGGCATGGTGGGAACTGGATTATTCCGACCGAGCGAAAAACGAATTGATGCGCGTGACCGCGCTGGTGCCGAATCGCCAGTTGCTGCCGCGCGATCAAGAGCTTTACCTGGAAGCCATAAACGCGACTGTTTCAAGGGATTTTCCAGCCGCCATTAACGCCTACAAGAACCTGGTCGCAATCAAGAGCAACGATGCTCGCTCTTACGTTGATCTCGGCCGAGCTTATGAGCGGAACGAGGAACTGGATAAAGCAATTGAAAACTATGTTAAGGCCGCAAGTATCGATAGCGAGTATGCGACAGCATATCTCCGGGCCGGTGGTTGCTACAGTCGCAAGAGTGATTTTGCCAGCGCCAGCGCGGCGTTCGACAAAGCGCAAACCCTATTTAAGGCTTTTGCGAACGCTGAAGGTCTGACGGAAGTTTTCAGACAACGCGGAATTCTGCTGCGCAGCAGCGGCCGCTTTGACGAAGCCAATCAGCAGTTTGAACTGGCGTTCGAAACTGCCAGCGCGACCGGCAATGAGTTTCAGCAGATTAGCTCACTACTCGATAGGAGTTTTCTTGCTTTCAACCGCGGGTTCACTGATCAGGCCCAATCGTACGCTGAAAAGGCAGTCGACTTTGCGCGGAAGAGGCAGTTGGAGAACTTAGCCGTAAGCGGTCTAATCGAACTCGGCAACGCACACAAGGCCCGTGGCGAATTCGATGATGCAGAGAAGTATTACAAGCAGGCTATCGATTTCGCGCACGCGAACAACGGACAGCGTCGCAAAGCGAGCGCCATGCTGAATCTGGGCGGTATGTACATTCAGCAGTTGCGTACGGACGAGGGCCTCGCATTGGTCGAAGAGGCATATGCGTTCTTTCAGGCCAATAACTACCGTAGGCAGGTCATGATCTGCCTTTCGGAGATGGCTCGCGGGAATCGCCGGAAAGGAAACTACGAGGCGGCGTTGAAGGCACTGGAACAAAAGCTCGAGATTGCACAGCAGACGGGCAATCAACCTGAAATCGCTTTCGCTTACGGCGATATTGGTTCAGTGGAGATCGAGCAACAGCGTTATCCGGAGGCGCTCGCGAACTACGATCGAAGTTACGCGCTTAACAAAGAGCTAGGCCGGGCAATAATGATTGCGTATAACCAGCACAACCGGGCGAATATTCTTTGGCGTTTGGGAGAAGCAGACAAAGCGCGTGAAGCATTGACTGAGTCTTTCGAGATTGCCAGTCGGCCAGACAGTACCTACAAAGCTCTCTTGCCGGACATCAGATTGAGCCACGCACAAATTTACCTTTCGGAGCGTAAGTTCCAGGATGCTATAAGAACCAGCGAAGAGGCGATTAAGCTCGCCGGTACCAGTTATCCAAACGTTTCGATTGAAGCGAGATACACACTCGGTCTAGCCAAGTCACTCTCCGGCGCAACCCGCGAAGGTCTAAAGCTTTGCGAAGCGGCGAGCAACGAAGCAACTAATTCGAAGGATGAAGGGTTGATTTCTCGTTCACTACTTGCCCATGCGGAAGCTGCTGTCGAAAGCGGTGAGGTAGAGTTAGGATTGCGACTCGCGACTCAGGCCGCCGAACGTTTCGCAAAGAACGGACAGCAGGAGTCTGAGTGGCGTGCCTGGTTGATTGCGGGCATGGCGAGCGCCAAAGGTGGCGACCGAACCAATAGCGAAACTCAATTTGCCAAAGGGCGAGATGTTCTCCGGCAACTTGAAAATAAATGGAACCCAGAGGCCATCAAACTGTATCTAAGAAGGGCGGACATTCAGTTTTACAGCAACAAACTCGGTTGAGTGACCTCAGCCGCTTCATGACACTCCATTTCCCACAAAGGAGACCCGATCAATGGTTAACGAAAATTTTGAGCCTGGCGACGAAGGACCAGTTAAAAGTGATCCGCCGACCGGTACAGACGGTGGCGGCGGAGGCTTTAGCAGTGATCCACCGACCGGAACGGGCGGCGGCGGCCACCAGCCTGAGAGCGATCCGCCCACAGGAGACGGTGGTGAAACGCCACCGGAACCCGAAAGCGATCCACCCACCGGCGATGGAGGCAAGCAATAAGCCTGAACTAAAAGAAAGCTAACGAGGATGGCACGGAGAATCTCACCTCCGTGCCATTTTTGTTTGGCCGTCAGTAAGATCGTCGCGTCAAGAGTGCGATGAGAGCCACGAACAAAGCAGAGCCTATGATCGACCAGACGATGGGGAAGCTAGTCGTGCCAATCTGCACTGCGAAGAGTTCAGGCAAGCCTAATTTTCGCGCGAACCACATTCCCAGGAGGGCGCCAACAAATCCGAGCGCAATCGATACCAGGCAACCGCCGCGCGTGTACCCAGTGATCGCCTGTCCCAGGGCGCCACAAATTCCCGCTACGATCAGCAGGATCAGAAGATCGATTAATGTCATTGCTGCCTCCCACGAAGATTGAACTTTCTGCTTTGAACTTTCTGCTTTGAACTTTGTGCTTTGAACTTTGTGCTCTGAACTTTGTGCGCTGAACTTTGGACTTTGAAGTTTGTGTTTTGAACTTTGGACTTTGGACTTTTTATTTCCTTAACTCCGCCAACCATTCGCGTACCACTTCTGCCGGCGTTCGCTTGTTGGCATCGACTTCATAGTTCAGCCGCCGCATTTCTTCAGTCGAGAGTGTATTTCCCAGTCTTGCCAAAACCTCGCGCAAAGCCGGAACTCGTGCCAACGAATCTTCTCGCGCCAGGAAGATCGCTTCATACGGCGGAAAGTAACGCCGGTCATCCACGAGTTGAAACAGGTCCAGCGCGGCGATTCTCCCTTCGGTGGAGTTACCCGCAATTAGATCCACATTCCCTGAAGCCAGCGCAACATAAGTCAACGACAGGTCCATCTCGCGTGGTTGCTCGGAAAACTTCAAACCGTATGCCCGAGAAAAACCAGGATAGCCGTCGGCACGTGACATGAAGTCCTGTCCAAAGCCGGCCCGCCATCGTCGCGCATACGGCACCGCATCCGAGATTGTCTGCAACTTGAGCGTCCTGGCATCTGCACCGCGCACGAGGATGGCAAAAGTGTTTTCGAAACCCAGCGGTGGACTGACGTCGACTCCGAACTTCTCTGCATATTCCCTTTTCACCTGATCGTAAACCGCACGCGGATCTGTGATTGGTGGATGGTGAAGGATCGCCGTGTAAGCTGTCCCGGTGTACTCCGGATAAACATCGACCTCTCCTGAGACGAGTCCTTCGTGAGAAAGATTTCCACCGAGCTCGAATTTGCGCACCACCGTGGTCCCTTTGCTTTCCAGCAACTGAGCCGCAATCTCTGCCAGCAAAACCGATTCGGTGAAATCCTTACTGGCCACCACCACGCGCTGATTTGTTTCCGAAGCAGCCCGATTCGCTCGATATCCCCGGAACCCGATGAAGGCTCCCGTCACCAAAACCAACACGATCACTACGAATGCGATGGAACGTGAGCCAGTGCTTCGCTTCCCGGCAGCGAGCGAAAACTTTCGTTCCGCAAGCCCAAAAGCAAAATCAGCCGTCAAGGCCATCAAAGCAGCCGGAACCGCTCCGGCCAGCAGCAAGTTGTGATCGTTCTGCCGCAACCCGCGAAAAATGTAGGTCCCCAAACCGCCGGCGCCGACCGCGGCGGCAATGGTTGCGACGCCCACCGAGATCACCATCGCCACTCTGACGCCCGTCAGAATCACGCTCATCGCCAACGGCAACTCGACTTGGCGCAGAATCTGTCCATCAGTCATACCCATCGCCACGGCAGCTTCCCGAACGGTCGAATCAACGCCGAGTATTCCCGTAACTGTATTGCGAATGATTGGCAACAACGCGTAGAGCACCAGCGCGATGATTGCCGGTCGCGCGCCAATTCCGCCGATGAATGGCAGGGGAATCAGAAACCCGAACAGTGCGAGACTGGGTACCGTCTGCATCACATTTGCGATCCCAAGAATCGGCCCTCGCAGCGATCGTTTGCGGGTCAGCAGGATCCCGGTAGGAATTCCGATTAGCACCGCGACTACCGTCGAGACGAAGACGAGCACCAAGTGCTGCTGCAAGAGCGTGAGCAGCTCGAGCCAGTTTTGTCGCAGGAAGTTGATGAGGCTCATTCGTCGCCTCCGGCCCGACCTTGGTTCGAAGGCAGCGAAAGCGTTTTCAGATACGCACGCGCGTAGGCTTCCTTCGATTCTAGAAAGCCTGCCGGAGGTTCCAGCAGCAACAACCGGCCGGCATGCATTAGCCCGATCCGCGACGCGAGCAACAACGCTTCTCGCAGATCGTGTGTGACGAAGATCGCTGTCTTCTGTAATCGAGCAGCGAGTTGGCCAAACTCTTTTTGAAGACTTGCTCGCGTCAGCGGATCAAGCGCGCCGAACGGTTCATCCAGCAATAGTAGTGATGGATCTGCTGCCAGTGCTCGTGCGACACCCACGCGTTGTCTTTGGCCGCCTGATAATTCTCGTGGATAGCGATTTGCGAATTCTTTCGGTTCAAGGCCCACAAGGATGAGTAATTCGTCGACCCTTTGTTTGATTCTGCCCGGCTCCCATTTTTCCAGGGCCGGGACAACGGCGACATTGCGTTCGACAGTGAAGTGAGGAAACAGTCCCGCATCTTGAATCACGTAACCGGTGCGGCGCCGCAAACGGATTGGATCCCACTCCGTTGTCGCGCGGCCTTCCACCAGGACCTGGCCTGAGGTCGGCAGCAAGAGCCGATTCACAAGTTTTAGCGTTGTGGTTTTGCCGCAGCCCGACTCGCCAAGCAGCACCAATGTCTCGCCTGGCATAACCGAGAAGCTCAAATTGGAGATGATTGGGGTAGGAAGGCCAGCCACTGAGTAAGTGACATTACGAAACTCGACAAGCGGTTCGCTGTTGGATGGACTCATCGAAATACTTTTTGGAGCGCGGTTTCCTGAAACTCTAGTAGCGGATGGGCGGAGCCTTTGGAGTGCGGTGCCTTGTCGCCGCTTTTTAGTTGGTTCAGGTTGTACCCTTTAGGATCAGGCAACGGGGTAAAAGAGGCGACAAGGCGCCGCACTCCAAAAAGATCGCCTATCCATTGACGCCTGTGATATAAGCCCCGCTCATCCTCGTGCTCTTACCACCTCGAACCTAAAGGAGAGTTCAGAAATGCCGATGTCGCCCAACTCCGGCACGCGCGTCCGCAGCCACCCGTCCCGCTGGCTGAGACACCACTGGAGAGATCTCACACTTGGCGGGCTCATTCTACTGGCCTTGTATGGCCTCTTCTTTCAAAGATGACAGTCCCAAGCGCCGTGGCTTTCTTTTGCGCGACACCCCGCGGATAGCCGCCCTTAAACCGAAAACTCGCTTCGGTACCTAGCCGCGTATTGCCAGCCTATCCGCTGCGCGCCTCGACGTCCCACCACAAAGTCACACGGCGCGCAATAAGTTACTGCTAAAGCGCTTTTGCGAATCCAGCCACGTGTGCGCGCATTGAAAACCGTTCTCGGCAGCTAATTGTTCGATGTCTGCCAAATCGTACTTGTAGGAATTCTCCGTGTGTACACGCTCGCCGGCCGCAAACCCAACTTCCAGATCCAGCTTGCCAATCCTCACCGTCTGCTCACGCGTGCTTTCAATGTAGATTTCAACGCGGCCCAATTTCTCGTTGTAGTAGGCGTGGTGCTTGAACTCTCGCGGATCGAAATCGCCTTCGAGTTCCCGATTGACCCGCAGCAGCAGGTTGAGATTGAAGGCAGCCGTGACACCCAGCGAATCGTCGTAAGCCGGCTCGAGAACTTTGCGGTCCTTCTTTAGATCAACGCCCAGCAGCAGAGCGTCACCGGCGCGCAAAACCGAACGGAGGGCGCGCAGAAATCGCGGCGCTTCATCCCTGCCAAAATTACTGATGTTTGACCCAAGGAAAAGCGCGAGCGTACGTTCACGCGGCTTATCGACCAGCTTGTCGAGCGCATCGAAATACTCAGCGGCGTAAGCTTCGATGCGAAGCTGAGGAAAACTCTGGAGCAGAATTCGCGAACTGCTTTCAAGTGCGGAAGCAGAGATGTCGACGGGAATAAAAAGCAGTGCCGGTTGGTTGCGCAAAAGCGCTTCGATAATGCGTTTAGTTTTGGATGCACTGCCGCTGCCCATCTCCAGCAACGTGGTGGCGCCATCAACCGAGGCAACGATCTCATCCGCATAGCGTGCGAAGATCTCGTTTTCGGCGCGTGTGAGGTAATACTCAGGCAGCAGGCAGATCGCTTCAAAAAGTTGCGAACCCAGCTCATCGTAAAAATACTTTGGCGAGAGACACTTCGGATTGGCTGTGAGCCCCTTGCGAACATCTTCAGAGAAGCCGGCAAGTGGATCGTGTTTGACGAGGTTGCGAATGAACAACCTGTCTTCGCTAGACGCTACTTTGGTTTCCACACTTCGTCTCCTCGCCGGGGGAACCACAGATTGGAAAACATTGGAATTGACATGATAGCTGATGACAAGTGACAAGTGACAGGTGATAGGTAAGACGTAATCAGAACCGTAAGCGGCAGCGACCGGGTCTTTCGAGTAAGATTCAACTTGGAAGACAGCTGACCGACGTTTTCCCAGAAGGCAGTCAGACCACAAGAGGTTACCGTGGCGGATCGAACCCGGTCGCTACCCTTACGGTTCTAATTATCCGGTCGCTGTCTTTCGTAGTTAGATTGTTCGACTTTGGATCTTCGACTTTGCGCACTTCTTTCCCCGTAGCGGGGTAAATCTGTGTTGCTGACGGAGACTCCTAGCACGCAGTTTACTCGATGCCAAAATCCTTACATTCAGGTTTCTGAATTAATCGCGTAGTAGAATTGCAAACTCAAGTGGAGAACCCTATCATTCCAAAGAAACCAGCTATCACCGTGAGCCAAGCTGTTCTTAAATGGACTGACAGGAAATTCGACGTGACGCCTTTTTTAAAAGATGTCGGAAGTCACCCCTTTCCCTTTCATACGACATCGTTAGGAGCTTTGTATTCCGCTGATTGCATGTCGGTATTGCCGCTTGTTAAGGATGGAGTAGTGGACACGATTTTTGCCGATCCGCCATTCAATCTTGGCAAGCAATATGGCAAGAACACCGACGACAACCTTCCCGCCAGACTGTATACAAGTTGGTGCCAGGAATGGCTTGCGGAGTGTATCCGAGTGCTAAAACCGGGCGGCTCGCTCTTTCTGTACAACCTGCCAAAATGGAATATTCCACTTGGTGATTTTCTAGGTCAGCAAGGATTGGAGTTCAGGCACTGGATAGCCATTGAGATTAGTTCCAGCCTGCCGATAGCGGGTCGCCTTCACCCGAGCCACTACAGCCTGCTTTACTACAGCAAAGGCAAACCAAAGACTTTCAACAGAATCCGAACGCCTATCCTTACGTGCAGGCATTGTGGAGGCGAGATCAAGGATTATGGGGGTCACCGAGGGGCAATGAACCCCAACGGAGTGACACTTAAGGATGTGTGGACGGACATTCCTCCGGTGCGACACTGGAAATTCAAATCAAAAAACAGACGGGCTAATGCGCTATCGACGAAGCTTCTTGATCGTGTGATCGAAATGTCCACCAATCCCGGCGATCTGGTGGTAGACCCGTTCGGGGGTAGCGGGACCACTTTTGCTGTTTGTGAGTTGAAACATCGCCACTGGATTGGAGCCGAGATTGACTATGCAGAGGACATTAAGACCCGGTTGGAAAGCTCTGACATTCGAACGCATAAGAACGGGGATTTCGTTGAGCGGAAAGAAAAGGTTTAACCGAGGGCACGTCCTGCGGTCATCTTTGGAATGCGCGGCACGTCCAGACTAGTTCCATCGTGTTCAATGACTACGATCTCAAGAATACCTTGCTTACAACGGATAGAGCGCCATAGATCGAGATATGGCTCTAACTCCCCAATGTTGCCGATACGATCAGTAAGGTACTTGTAGAGATTTCGAGACGGAACTACGAGAATCCCGCAGGTAAGAACGCCATTCATTAACCCGACAGCCATCTTGTTCAAAGCTCGGTGACTCGAAGAGATGTTGCCTGTCTCCCACTCTAGCGCCACAAGTCCATAATCGGTACTGAGACCTGCGTCGAGTTTCCCCATTCCTTTCACATCGAGCCGCACCTCGCGAGTCCATCCCCGCCGCACCAGTTCTTCCATCAAGCCATTCTTAATTGGAACAACTCCGTTGCCTTTGCCGCGCCCCTTGCCAGACTCTGGATAAATGGTGAAAGATCCCGAGCCGGGCGGCCATTCAACTTCGCGGATGGCTCTGTAGAGACTCTTGCGAGTGCGTTTCCACTCTCTAGAATTCGCATACTTGCCGCACGAAAGCAGTGTTTCCTCCCGGACTATTCGCATCGGACGAATTGTACGTTACATGCAAAAAATCCAGCAACACACAATTACCCCACTACTCTTTCCCTACCCTACTTGACCCAATCCGCATAGCTAGGCAAGATCGACACCTATGTTTTTCCAGAAGTTCCCCGCGCTAAGTTTCCGGCGCATCCGATTTTCCCCTCGAGTTTTTTCGCTCATCAGCCTCTTCGCAGTTCTGCTGGTGGCCCCCTCAACCAGTGCTCAAAGCTTCACCCGCGAACTGGAAACTCCTGAAACCGTCTCGCTTTCGGTAAAGAACCTGCAAGGCCGCGTCAGCGTCATTGCGGACGCGGAGTTGCTCAAGAAAGTGACTCTGGAAGCCAGTTCCACCGGCTCGCCAGTTGATTCAACGGACGTTCCCACGAAAGTCAGAGGCGGCTCCATCGAGATCGAAGTGCGCGACCGCGGTGAACGCAATCGCATCGACCTTGTCGTACGTGTTCCGGTACGTTCCAAGGTGGCTGTTGCAGGAGAAGCCGGCGCCATTGATGTGATTGGTAATCTCGAATCAGCGTCAGTGAGGACGAATACCGGGACGATTCATGCCGACGTGCCGCTGGAAGCCTTGAAGTTTAGCTTCCTTTGGAGCGCGAGCCGTCCCCGATACTTGAGTGACGTGCAACTGCCCGAGGTGAAAGAGAAAAGGGGCGGCATCTTTTCTCTCTCCGGCAAGCTCGGCGAAAAGAAGCCGCCGAAAGAAGCACGTGTCGAACTCAACTTCCAGACAGCGCGTGGCGTCGTTCTCTTGAACGTGGATCCAAACATGGTGCCCAGCGATCTTCGCGAGCGACCATTGACCGAAGCGGCTCGCGCTATCGTGCGCAGCGGTGACGATCAATTGATTGATGCAATTCGCAAAGTGTCGCCCAAGCTGTTTGGTGATTACGCGCGCACCCTGCCCGCGCCTCAACGCGAACCCACGCTTGGTCGTCGACACGCCCCCGGACAAATCGTCAGCGCCGTTGCTCCCCAGTTGCTGCGCTTCAATGCCAGCGTAACCGACCGCAATGGCCGCGCGATCGGAGGACTAAAAGAGACGGATTTTGCGGTTTATGAAGAAGGCGTCGAGCGACGAGTAACGAAAGTTGTTCCCACTCAGGAGCCTTTCAATCTGGTCCTGTTGCTCGACGTTTCAGGCAGTGTGGAGGATCGGATCGATTTCATTCGCAAAGCCGCTCGGGATTTTCTAAACACCGCGAGCCCGCAGGACCGCATTGCGATCATAAGTTTTCGGGACGACATCCAGGTGATTTCAAACTTCAGCACGGACCGCCGCATGCTGTCGAAACAGCTCGACGACATTGACGCGGGAGGCGCCACTTCCCTCTACGACGCGCTCGGGTACGTGCTCGCTGAAACGGTCAAACCACTGCGCGGCGAACGAACGGCGGTGGTCGTACTTTCCGACGGAGACGACAACAAATCCTTCGTTCCGTTTAACGCGATCCTGGAAGCTACTATCGAATCCGGCGCGCTGATCTATCCGCTGTACGTACCGTCGGGGTTGATTCCAGAAGCGAGTGTGCCGCGGCCTGAAGTAACGATTGATCCGCTGCGCACGCGATATCTCACACTAACGACGCGAGCGGACGAAGAGGGACGCAAGCTGGCGGCGGCCTCGGGCGGTGTTTACTACCCCATTCGTCACATCGGAGAACTGCAAGGTGCTTATGATGACGTGGTGCAGCAACTTCGCACGGCCTACACGATCACTTATGCCTCGAACTCAACTCCTTCCGGGAGCCGACGGGTGCGCGTGCGAACCAACCGCGACGGGGCGTCGGTGAGATTGAGTCCGGTCATCGGCATCGCGAATCCTTGAAAAGACTCAAACATTAATAAGCCGCGGATGAGCGCGGATTTACCGGATCTGAAAGAAGAAAAATTCCGATCGAGTGCGGCGGCCTTATTTAAGAGTGCTGCAGATGATATTGGGAGACCTGCCTCCTGTCAGATCCGTGTTATCCGCGTTAATCCGCGGCTAAGCAACCACTATGAGCCAACCCCTCTTCGATTCGCTGTTCGACGAAACTGAGCGACGCCCATTAACCGTCTCGGAATTGACAGAGAATGTGCGCCAGGCAATCGAAGCACGCTTTTCATCCATCTGGGTCGAAGGCGAGATATCGAACTTCAAAGCGCATTCGTCCGGGCACTGGTACTTCACGATTAAGGATGAATCATCGCAACTGCGCGCGAAGTGTTTTCGCTCGACTAACACTCGTATTCGCTTCAAGCCGACAGACGGTCTGCACATTCGCGCGCGCGGTCGACTTAGCGTCTACGCACCGCGCGGTGAATATGAGTTGGTGGTGGAGTCGCTCGATCCGGTGGGCGCGGGAGCACTGCGGATCGCTTTCGAACAACTCCGCGAGCGTCTGCGCGCAGAAGGACTATTTGCGACAGAGTTGAAACGTCCGTTGCCGGTTCTGCCGCGACGCGTGGGCATCGTCACGTCGCCAACCGGTGCAGCTATCCGGGACATTCTAAACGTGATTTCGCGACGCACGCGCACCGTCCACGTGCTTTTTTCTCCCGCGCGAGTTCAGGGCGAGGGTGCCAGTCGCGAGATCGCGCGGGCGATCAAGTTCATCAACGCACATCACGAGCGCGCGTTGCGCGAGGGCCGAGTCCGCGATCTGGTTGACGTCTTGATCGTCGGACGTGGTGGCGGCTCAACAGAAGATCTCTGGGCGTTCAATGAAGAAGAGGTTGCGCGCGCGATTCGCCAGTCAAGTATTCCGGTAATTTCGGCGGTGGGCCACGAAACCGATTTCACCATTGCAGACTTCGTTGCCGACAAACGGGCCGCGACGCCGTCGGCTGCGGCTGAGCTGGTTGCGGCCCAGGAAGATCAGATCTGCTCGTCATTGTCGCGTCTCAGTCAACAGCTTTCCCGTTTGATGCGTTATAAGATCGTTGCCGCTCGCAGCCAGGTTCAGGAGCACGCCCTTTCGCAGGTGTTTGACGAAGTTCGCGCGCGATTGCGCGATGCGAGCACCGACACGCATGCTGCTGTTCATGGGCTGCAACTATCCATGAGCCGAAGCATGACTCTGGTGCGGGCCCGAACGGACGCTGTCGCGCGGAAGCTTTCGCCAGCACAGCTCGAAATGCGACTGGCAGCGGCGACTGCGCGCTTTACCACGGCCGACGCTGCTAACCGAAATGCCTTTGCTGACAGGTTGGAAACCGCAAAGGGGCGGTTGGGTCTGGCGGCGGCTTCCCTCGATGCGCTTTCACCGCTCGGAGTGTTGCAACGCGGCTACTCGATCGCGCTGAGCAAGGATGGGAAACTTTTACGTGATGCGCAGTCTGTCACAGTGGGCGACGAGGTTACCGTGCGATTGAACAAAGGAAAGCTTCAAACCCGAGTTGAGGCGGTGGAAGAGTGATGGACGCGCCTGGTTAAACATGAGTTGAGAAGCTCAGCGCCTGCTGAGGCTTCGCCGTTTTCCTTGCGGTGCGCCTATGGCTTACCGAAGGGTCTGGTTCCGGGGTGAGGCTCCGCCTCGGGAAATATCTGCGGAGGCATGGCATCATTCAATAGAAAGACCGACGGTAAGCCAAGGCTTATCGCAAGGGAGGCGGCAAAGCCGCTGGTTTCAGAAACCTCACGCGTCAGCGCCAACAGGTGGACTCCGTTCATTCTTTCAAGGCTGCTCACGCGACTCAGGTTGAGAAGTTCATAACGGCCCCGCAATTTCATGCGAGGATAGTATTCAAAAATGGCAGACAACCGTCGCAACCGAATAGTTATCAATCTCGATGACAAAGCCGCAGCTAAGTCGCGCATGGCTGGCGGCAAGAAACGCCGCTGGCCCAAGGTGCTCGCGGCTATCGGAGTTATTTGCATCGTCATCGCCGCCCTCGCCGCCGTGGGAGTTTACTTCTGGTGGCAACACTACCAGACCACGCCGGCTTACTCGCTCGCGCTTTTGGTCGATGCAGCTCAGCAAAACGACACCGCCACCGTCAATCAGTTTTTGGATGGGCAGAAGATCGTCGGGAACCTGGTGAGTCAGGTCACCGGCAGTGCGACCGGGCTTTTCGGCATTGAACTCGATGCGGCGACACGCCAGCGTGCGGAAGCGCTGGTCCAAAGCGTGACGCCGGCGGTCCAGGCGAGCATTCAGCAGGAACTCGTCAAGAGCATTATCGAGCTGGCCCAGCAATCTGAGCGCCGGCCCTTCGTGGTGCTCGCGCTGGCTCTTCCTTACGTGGTGAAGGTCACGACCGAGGGCGAGACCTCGCGTGCCGTTTTCACTGCTAATGGCCGGACCGTCGATCTTTTGCTGGCGCGTAACGGCGAACGTTGGCAGGTGGTTGGAATCAAAGACGACGGCTTTGTTAAGAGCGTTGTCGATAGACTTAAGGCAAACTTTCCGGCTGTTGGCCAGCCCCCGGGTACGATACCCCCGTCGAATGCCGGCCGCAGTCCCGGCTCGTCCCGGAAAAGACGAAGGTAGGTTCATTTGAAAATGAAGAACACCGAACCGCAGGCGAGATCCTTTGAAGCATCACTCGAAGCACTCGAGCAGATTGTGCGCGACCTCGAGCAAGGCGACCTGCCACTCGAAAAGAGCCTGGAGTTGTTTGAACAAGGGATTCGATTGTCGCGTGAATGCCAGGAACGACTCAGCCAGGCTGAACGGCGCATTGAAGTTCTGCTGCGTGATAATCAGGGA
>JBGTLE010000415.1:0-8175 GCA_041744295.1 Pyrinomonadaceae bacterium
TTAGAAGTTCTCGAACCTCGGCGTGGCGTGCGACGAACGAGTTCGATTCCCTTCTCACGAACAATGTCGGTGGCCAGCGGAGTCAGTCTTGCGCCTTCCGCGATGCGTAAGATTGCGCCTGGCTCTAAACCCCGCACATCATCCTCGGTGATAATTGGCTTTGATGATTCGTCCCTTGTGAATGGTCGGGCAGCAGAGATTTTTGGCGCGGTATCGATGAAGCGACTCTTTGGGGAATCCGTGGCGTCTTCAACGCTCGGAAGACTCTTGTTGAGTACTTCGCGAACCAATGCGCGTACGCGATCTCGGTTGGTATTATCTTCCGGCATAACAACATTGTAGGGACGTCCCTCCGTGGGCGCCCCTCTTTGCAATTCAAAAGCCCTGTATGGATCGGAGGGGTGCCCACGGAGGGACACCCCTACAAAGTTACGCCACGCAGATCCATCAGACGAGTTTTCACCGCTACAACCTTCCCTGCGTTCATCGTGAAATCGACTCGGCCAACGTAAATTCCACTCTTGCCAACCTGGAAGATGATCGTTTCTTTCCCGCTCGGCTGTTTTACTTTCACCGGTTCCTTCATGAAAGTGTGCGTGTGTCCGCTGGCGATGTAATCAATTCCATCAACCGCAGCGACAACCTGGCCATCACCAACGTCTCCGGCTTTGGGTTCGGCGTAGTAACCCAGATGCGACATCCCGACCACCAATGAGCATCGCTCTTTTTCCCGCAGCGTCTGGACCACCTCACGTGCCGCGCCAATTGGTTCGCGATAGGTCACGCCTTTGAAGTTTCCCGGCGTTATCAATCCGGCCGGACTGATCCCCATGCCAAACAACCCAACACGTACACCGCTCAGCACTTTTACGACATAGGGCTTTATCTTTTCTTCAAGCGGAGTGCCCTTCACATCATAGGTGATCGACAAAAGATCGAAGTTCGCGAATTTTGTCGCCGCCGCCAGGGCCGCCACGCCATTGTCAAACTCGTGGTTGCCGAGTGTTCCGGCGTCGTACCCAATTGCCGACATTGCCTTGTATTCAACTTCACCTTTGTAGAAGTTGAAATAGGGCGTTCCCTGAAAAACATCGCCGGCGTCGATCAGCAAGGTGTTCGGGTTCTGCTGGCGCACTCGTTTCACCAGCGTGGCCCGGCGCGCTACGCCTCCCGTCCCCGGATTCATTCTGTCATTCGGAGGCAACGGATCGATCTGTGAATGAGTGTCGTTCGTATGAAGAATCGTAATGATGATGTCGTTCTCGTTTGGCGAAACCCCAAACGAAGACGAACTGCGGAACGGCGAACCAACCAGCGCAGCGCCGAAAACAGCAGATGAAGTTAGAAACCGGCGACGATTGATCATTCAGGCCGTGCCTCCGACTTTGCTTTTTCCGCACTCTCCACCAAAACAAACCGGCCATCATCCCCGGCTTTTATTGGTCGACCTCCAGCCGTTTCGGATTTCACATAGTCCATGATGGCTTCTCGCATAGTGAGACCGAGCGGAGTTACGTTCTGGCCCTCCTGGAGAATTGCAAAATCACCGCTCTTGAGACTGAGCAAATAATCGATAGTCACTACGCCGTACGTCTTGTGGGGATCGATTTCGACTTCCTGGCCATTAGCATCCACCAGCGCGGCACTGATGAACTCAGGATTATTCTCGGCGTTGAGGCGATATTTAATTCGAGCTCCTGACTGCGCGTCGCGACCTTTGAGCACTACACCCAGAAGCTTCAACAACTGTGCGCCAGTGAAATCGAGTTTGATCAAAGCGTTTTCAAACGGCAGCAGTTCAAAAATATCGCTGGCTCGCAGTTCACCAGGAGCAATCGTGTTCTTTCGCAATCCGCCCGCGTTAGTAATCATCACTTGAACTGGCGCCCCCAGTTTTCGGGCGGCTTGGGCGCGGAGGCCATCAGTAACGAAGTTTCCCAGGGATCCAGCGCCGATACGTTCCTTCTTCAACTCGCCCTCGAGTTGACCGATCACGACTGCGAGTTCGCGCACTTTCGCGCTATAGGGAGCGATGAGTTTCTCGAGTTCGGGATCGCCTGGAATACTCTCGTCAATGAGAGTCTGCGTCGTCTCTACCTTCTTGATGGCGTCCTTCGCCGGGCTCGCCTCAATTCTCTTTAGAAGTGTTTTGCCGTTCGCGGGAGTGTCCTTGCAAGGCTCAATCGGTGCGCTTTGCTGCGCGAACGTTTGCTGTGAATTCAAACAAGAGACGATCGCGAGCAGCACCGTCATTCGGAGCACGGCAGCGATCAGATTCCACTTGGCTGATGCGTGTTGCTGATGCGGTTTGGTTTTTCTCATTGACCTTGAAGGAAGAGCTTGCATAGTATGCTGCACCAAAAGGCTGCAAGGCAAACCCGAGTTCAAACAAATCTGCACAGTTCAGGAGAGAAGCAGTGGCAACTTCGTCCGCTCTAATCGAGTCCGAGTTTGGCAATCCTAATTTGGACGTTCTTTACTCGGAAGAACAGATTCAGAATCGCATCAAAGAGATTGGTGCCGAGATTACTCGCGACTATGCTGGTCGCAACCCTCTATTGATTGGCGTCCTGAAAGGCGCCTGTTTTTTTCTGAGCGATCTACTGCGTTCGATAGACACGCGGCTGAGCATCGAGTTTATGGCCATCTCGAGCTACGGCTCATCAACTCGGACCTCGGGCGAAGTACGGATTCTGAAAGACCTCGATGTTCCGATTGAAGGCCGCGACATCATCGTTGTTGAAGATATCGTCGATACCGGCTTAACGCTCTCTTATCTGCTGGCTAACCTGAAATCGCGGGGCGCGGCGAGCGTGAAACTCGTGGCGCTGCTCGACAAGTTTGAGCGTCGCGAGCGTGAAGTGAAGATCGATTATCTGGGCTTTAGCATTCCCGATCATTTCGTGGTGGGTTACGGACTCGATTTCGCCGAGCGGTATCGCAACCTTCCTTTTATTGCGGTGCTCAAGAATCCCGACGCGTAGTCGTAAACATATTTCGTAGGAGATTGCCTTGAAGATCACAAACCGCGTTTGCATTTACTCGCTTTCACTTTCTTTGCTTTGCCTCTTCGCCTCCCACACATCGGCGCAGCAGGACTTCTCGAAAGTTGAGATCAAAGCTGAAAAGGTGGCGGGTAATATCTATATGCTACAAGGCTCCGGCGGCAATATCGGCGTATCGGTTGGGCCTGATGGAATCCTGATCGTTGACGATCAATTCGCACCGCTCGCTGACAAGATTAAAGCTGCGTTAAAAACACTGGGTGATGGAAAGCTAAAGTTCGTGCTCAACACTCATTGGCATGGAGATCATACGGGTGGGAACGCAGTGTTTGGGCCCGAAGCCCCGATCATCGCGCATGACAACGTGCGCAAGCGGCTGGCGACAGAACAAAAATCGGAATTCTGGAAACGCACGACCCCCGCCTCGCCAAAAGAAGCATTGCCCGTCATCACGTTTGGACATTCGCTGTCAGTGCATTTCAATGGCGAAGAAATCAAAGTGATTCACTTCCCCAAAGGCCACACCGACGGCGATAGCGTAATCTTCTTCACCACCTCAAACGTCGTGCATATGGGTGACAACTTTTTCGCCGGCAGGTTTCCTTATGTCGATCTTGAAAGCGGCGGCAGCGTTGAAGGCTTGACGAAGAACATTGGCGACATCATAGAGAAGCTGCCGACCGGCGTAAAACTGATTCCCGGGCATGGTCCGATTTCAACTGTGGATGATCTGAAGGCCTATCACGGCATGCTGCAAATGACGACTGACATCGTGCGCAAGAAGATGACTGCGGGTAAAACCGTCGAGCAGATCAAGACGGAGGGTTTGCCTGAAGAGTGGAAGAGCTGGGGCAGCGGTTTCATCAAAACAGATATCTGGGTCGAGACAATCTACCGCAGTCTTTCCGCGAAGAGTTGAGTTAGCGAACCTCCGTAAGAAATGTGTAGGTCAAGAAGGGTGGTTTACCCCCGCTACGATTTGACCAGGCCAGTTTCCTGAAACGAAGAAGCGGGGGTAAAGCACCCTTCCTGACCTGCAAATTTCCACAAGGACAAAACCGCGCTAGAACGTCATGCCGTAATAAGCGAACAGATAATTCTTCCCTCTGCCATAGTTCGCGATGGCGTATCCAGCAGACAACGAACTCTCGCGTGGCAGATTGATATATAAACTGGGATTGACATAACCAAATCGATTGTTCCCACTGAACCAGTCAACAACGAAGCCAGTCTTCCGCGAAAGCGGCTGCTGATACGCTGCTATGGCGCCCACTTTGGATTCCTGATCCCCGCTGCTTTGCACCAACACATACGCTCCACCAGTGAAGCGCGGGCCGTAAACGCCGCTCAGTTGCTTGCTGAAGGTCGAGTAGCATTGCCCAAACGTGTCGCTGCCAACGCGATTCGTCACCGGCACAAACCAGATACAACCAACTGCCGCTGCCAGTCCCTTCGCTTCGTTGTCGTAGAACTGCCACTTTAAGTTTGGCTGCACCTCGACCGAATGATCCACGCCAGCCTGGTGAGTAAACGAGACGTTCACGCCGGCCTCGACGTGCTTACCAACACCAACAACGACTCGCGGGATGTAGTTCTGAAACGAGTCATTCTTCTTCCAGGCATAGTCGGTAATAAAATCCATCTCGACGTAAACCTGCTTCGAGGAAACGACGTCGGCCGAAGGAACGCTCATCACAGTTGATTGTGCGCGCGAGGTTTCGACGCTAAGGATTGTCAGAGTGGTCAATAGCGGCAGTGCGATGATTAGGGGGTTTCTCATGACGCTGGCCTCGTATGCTAATTGTCTTCAGGTTCTCGGACTCAATTCTCGCAGGAAACTGTGGCCGGCAGGCAACTTCAATTCAAAGTTCTCAGCAATCGACTGGCCAATGTCTGCCAGCGAATCTCGTGTTCCTAAATTCACCGCGCGCGCAGTCTTACCGTAAACCAGAAGCGGCGCGTACTCGCGTGTGTGATCACTCCCGGGAAAAGTAGGATCGTTCCCGTGGTCAGCGGTGATCACGATTAGATCGTCATCGCGCATCGCCGCCTCAATGTCGGGTAAGCGATTGTCAAAATGCTCGAGTGCCTGCGCAAATCCTTCGGTGTCGCGACGGTGTCCATACAACATGTCAAAGTCGACAAGGTTCGAGAAGATCAAGCCCTGCGAGCTTTCTTGCAACGCATTTATTGTCTGGACGATTGATTGCTCGTTGTTCTTCGCGGTTAAGTCTTTTGTCACTCCCAGCGAGTCGTAGACGGAAGCAATCTTGCCGATACAGACCACGTCGAGTCCCGCCGTCGCCATCATCGGCAGAAGATTTTCGCTCGGCGGCGGAACAGCGTAATCGTGACGATTCTCAGTACGAAAAAATGCGCCCGGTTCGCCGCGGAAAGGTCTGGCGATCACGCGACCAACTTTATGTTCGCCATCCAGAATGTCTCGGGCAGTTTCACAAATCTCGTACAACCGTTCGAGCGGAATCACTTCCTCGTGAGCTGCTATTTGAAACACCGAATCAGCCGAGGTGTAGACGATCGGCTTCGCGGTCTTCACGTGATCGCCACCCAGCTCTTTGATGATTTCGGTACCGGACGCCGGGACGTTTCCCAAAATTCCTGGCACCCCAGTCTCTTTCACGAAGCGATCGATCACGGATGATGGAAAGCCATTCGGATAAGTTGGGAAAGCTTTTTCGAGCACGATCCCCGCCATCTCCCAATGCCCGGTAGTGGTGTCTTTGCCATTTGAACGCAAAGCGCATTTACCGAACGAGCCCGCGGGGTTTGCGAGCGCGGGCACGCCAGCCAAATCGCGAATATTACCCAAGCCGTAGCGCTGAAGATGGGGAAGACGAACGGTTCGTGATTCAAGTATGTGACCGAAAGTATCCGAGCCCGCGTCGCCCCACTCGGGAGCGTCAGGCATCGCGCCGATGCCGGCGCCGTCGAGAACGATAAGAGCTATGCGGTTGAAAGGGTGGGTCATTGTTAGGGTGTTGAGCTTGGTGCTTTGAGCTTTGTACTTGGAGCTTTGTACTTGGAACTTTGTACTTTTGACCTTGGACTTTGGACTTTGGACCTTCCTTACTAACATCCAACATCTAACATCTGCCCTCCAACATCTACCTCGGCGCGTAATAACCCTCACGGGCGCGGACCTGGCCCTTCTCCGGAGTTCCCTTCACTTCCACCTTAATCGCTCGGTACTTCCCATCTCGGGCTTTATTGGTCGGATAGTATCCTAAACTGTACTGAGTTCCGATCTCATTGGCGACCAGCGAAAAGGCTGCGCGCGCATCGCGTAAGCTCGCGGCGGCGAAATTCTTCCCGCCGCTCAATTTCGCCAGATCGTCCATCTCCTTGCGGGCCAGATTGTATAGGTCCCGACTGATCTGCATCCGCTCAAACGAACCCATGCCACAAAAGTCCACGTAGTCTTCCGGCTTGGCACGCGGCACAAATATCCGTCGATAACGCTCGAGTTGCTTCGCCGACAAAGCCAGCCGGCCATCGTCCTGGCAGTCTTTCAGTAAACGCTCTTCGACAAACTCTTCGGTATTGACCTGCACGAAATAGCAGGCGAGGCCGGAACGCAGCAGACGCTGCCGAGCAGTGGCAAAATCCGTTTCGCTGGCTGAATCAACGCCGTCAGTGAGCGCTACGATTGCCCGCCGTCCACGCAACTCATCACTCGGGGGCTGGTGAAATACCTGACTCGCTACTCGGTCGAGCGCATCATAAAAAGGAGTTCCATTGCTCGATCCCAAATCCTCGACCGCTCGCCTTAGCTCCTTGCGATCGTCAGTTAGTCCAGAAAGGATCTCCACCGTCGCGATCTTCGAGCGGCCAAGATCTTTACTGTTGAAGGCAACCAACGAAACTTTATCGCCGGGGCGCAACGCCTCGATGAAAGCATTCGCAGCCTGGCGGATTAGGCCCACGTCGGCACGAGTCGAGCCGGAAGTATCAAGCAGTAACGCGATTTCAAACGGTGCCTGGGCCGTTGCGAAGTTGGCCAGAGTTTGCGGACGGCCGTCTTCGTACAGGATGAAGTTTTCCGCTTTCAAACCGACCAGAGGCCGGCCCGAACTTCCGGTCACCACCGCGGGTACCGAAACCAATTGCGTTTCGACTTTAACAACATCGCCTTCGTCTACTTCTTCAGCGGCCGAATCGTTCGACCCTTGTGACGCGGGGCTTTCGGCGCCGGTGACGCGACGTGGGCGTTGCTGCTTCTGCTGTTGAGCGACTATTGAGAGAAGCAGCGCAAACAGGATGACAATGGAAGATGAAAATCTGAAAAGCATGAAGAACCTCGACCTAAAGACCATCATGTTCCCGGGAGAGCATGAATATAGCTGGAAATGTGCTTGAGCGAAAAGCAAAGTCGAAAGCTATCCGAAGATTACACAGATTCCAGGTATACGGCAGCGAGCAATACAGTTCAAACGCCGTCGCACGGCTTTTGTTCTCAATAACCTGCTTCATCGGCGTAGTTTGATGTCCGACATGTTTCAGCTTGTCGTTGCGTAACGACAAACTGAAGTCTGTCGGACCCTCCAGACAACTGACCCCGTACTGTTTAGGGCCTCTGCTTGACACTCCAGCTTCGTTCTCTTAGCATGACGTTCGCCGCGACAAGGTCGCTGTCGCAAGTGATTTTGCTCTTTGATGCGGACGTGTCGGAAGAAGGTTTTCGGTCAGACATTAGTCTGCCAATGTTGTGGGACTGACAGGAGTCCCGCGGTTCAGGCACGTATGTCAACGGTAGACGGCTTCCCTTACAAGGAAGAGGTTGGGGGTTCGAATCCCTCCGTGCCTACCACGACAGAAGGTGTTAGATGCTGGAGGTCAGATGTTAGTGAGATCCGACCAGCCTCTGACATCCAGCATCTGATATCTGTTCTTTGCGGAGTCGTAGTTCAGTTGGTTAGAACGCCGGCCTGTCACGTCGGAGGTCGCGGGTTCGAGTCCCGTCGGCTCCGCCACCTTTTGAAAGCAGTAAACATGCATGAGGCTTCCCTTCGGGGAGGCCTTTTGTGTTTGGAATGTGATTATCAACCGGCCCGCACGGCTTAGGGATTATTCTGCGGTACAATCCGTTTATGAAGAAACGAGCCAAACAACGATTGAAAGAAGCGATCAAGAAAGAGATCACGGAACGCTC
>JBGTLE010000416.1:0-4307 GCA_041744295.1 Pyrinomonadaceae bacterium
AGATCAGCAAATACATTTCCGCTGCTGGACTCGACCTTCTCGCTGATTGCTCTACGGGTTTTTGTCTTAATGGCTTTGACTCTTGTTTTCATTTGTTACGTCCTCTCGCTGCTCGCCGCCGTTTGGAATCTTCTTCTGCCACTCGTAGCCGGCTCTTGAGCAGGTCAATATCAGGTTTTGGTGTAGCAATGCCTTTCTTCGATTTCTTCTGAAACGCATGCAGCACATAAACCAAGTCGGAGAACTTGACAGTGTAGACCGCCCGGTAAGTATCGCTTTGATGATCCTCGACTATTTCGAGAACGCCTGCACTGCCAAACCCTCGAAGGGGTTTTGCTGACGCAGCCTTCAAACCTAATTGCGCTTGATACAACGCGTGGCCCATAACATCCTTGACCTCAGGAGGAAAAGACTTAAGGTCCCTTCGGGACGAACCGATCCAGACTAGGCTCTTAATCTTCGAGGGCTCGGTCACGAGTGGAATTATGCCTCATCTGGCATACCTCATCAAGCAAACTGCATCACTACCAACACTGACAGATAGCAATGTCTGCGGTTTTCAGTTCCGTATCATCCGTGTCAATCCGCGGCCAACCTCATTTCATTCTCTGCAATCCCACGGCTACCTGCGATGCACTTATGAATGCCTGATCTCCCAGGTCTTCTCATGCACCCGTTTGGCCCAACTCCAAAATCGTCCTTGTCGTACTGAAGCCGGTTCGCCAACCCAAAGATCCTTGTGGACGTAAAGACTGCCACTGCCACCTTCGTCGATCACCAATTTCATCTCATGGACATACTCAGAGTCGGGTTCGCGGCCGGCGAGTTCTGAAACGAGATTGGCCGCTGCTACTTCGGCCTGCCGTACGGCCATGTGACCCATCTTCGGCCCACTGAAGTTCACACAGTCTCCCACGGCGTAGATCCGTTCTGTACCAGGCACACGCATCAACGCGTTAACGTTTATGTACTCTTCGTTATTCGTCAGTCCCAGATGCGACATAACTGGAGAACCCTGAAAGGGCGGCAAGAGCATCAGCAGATTGAATTTCATGCTCCGGCCATCACTCGCCAGCACGACACCCGGCGAAACCTGATTGATGGGTAAGTCCGTGACAAACTCGATGTCGTGAACGCCGAGCGCATTGCGCAGCGCGATCGCCGCTTCAGAATCACCCAGATGGAAGCCGGGCGGTTCAGGACTGACGATTGTTATCCTTGTCTCAGCGCGTTCACCGCGCGCCGTCAATAGTCTCGATAACGCGAATGCCGTTTCATATACCGGAACGGGCAATCGTGCGTCGTGACATTGGCCTATGATGGCTCGACCCTTATGAAAAGCGCCGAGGGCAATGGCAAATCGTAGGGTCTTCTCAACGTTAAGCAGATGATGTGCGTTCTCGTAAAAGCCAATCACTCGTTCAGTGGCGAGGCGCCGACCTAACGCGAACACCAGGAAGTCATAAGGAAGCCGACCTTCGACATCTCCATGCGCAACGATGACCTTTCGTTCATCTGGATCGATTCTCGCCACTTCCGCCTGAATAAAGTTGATGCGCTGTTCCAACATGGTCTTTCGTAGGTCGAAAGACACCTCTTCACTCGTGCATTTGCCAAACGCCAACCTGACCAGCGCCGGATAGAAAACGAAGTTTCGGCTACGCGAGACCAACGTGATCTGGTGTTCATCACCCAGCTCTGCTGCGAGACGCTCCGCGGCGATTACGCCTCCGAAGCCGCCACCGAGTATTAGTATTTTGGCCATCTCTAATCCCAGCTACCCTTCGGTAGCTGCCTGTTTATCACTTCGGCAGCGAACCACTTCGACAGAACACTTCGCATGAGAGACGACTGAGTGGGAAACCGACCCAAGCAGAAAGCGCTCCCAGATGCCATACCCATGCGAGCCGACCACGATTAGATCCGCGCTCCAGTTTTCCGCTTCGTCGAGATGACAGTGCGGGGCGGCTAAACGCAGAGAACTCCTTGCTAAACAGCTTCGGAAGACGAAATTCGTCGAAGTCGTCGAACATTCGTTCCATGTCATCCGCAAAGCGACGGATGAAGGTAAATGGAGTCCGAGCGATCGGCGCGTTTCCGGTGGGTTTCTGTAATTCAGTTTTCTTCGTCTCTTTTTCTTTGGTCTCTAACATGGCATTTCCTTTCACGGTAGCGCCCTTATGGCGCGACTGTATGAACCGAGCCTGTAACTCCAGGTCGGCTGACTGGGCATTCGCTTGATCCGATTGCACCAGGTTAATGATGAGTGCTTGACCGCCCGCCAGAGTTTGGACTTCAATCGCGGCGGACCTTCTGGGCCAAGCGCCTTCACCTCAAGAGTCTTAGATGAATGCTGCATAAAAGGTCATGAGGTCAGTACCACCTCGCGGTAGCGGGTGGGGCGCACCCACGCGTTCTTTGGGCTTTTACGCCCAACTCAACCAACACCCCACCCGCTACCGCGGGTACTGACCTCATCACACCGGATCGAATCGAGCAAGCTCCAACACTGCCCGGGCTCCCTATCTTTTAAGCGACCAGTCCCTTCAACAAGACTCCTGTGCCATACGCGAGCGCCGCTGCGATTGCGCCGACCAACAGCGTAGTAAGTCCGGAACGCCACCAGGACACGGTTGACCATCGGCTCTTTGCCGATCCGATAACCAGAAAAACCACCCCGGTCACCGCTATTGACGTTTCAAACGCACGAGGAACTCCGAAGAGATAGGGAAGCAGCGGCACCAAGCCGCAAACGAGAAACGCACTGAACGTGCTGACGGCAGCGATCCACGGCGAACGAACCTCCTGTGGCAGTCCGTATTCCTCAGTCAGCATCGTCTGGATCCAACGTTTTCGATTGGCCGTTATCAGTTGGACCACGCGCTGTAAATCGTCACCCGCAAAACCTTTGCGTGCAAAAATCTGTCGCACCTCTTCCCGCTCGCCGTCGGGCGTCATGTCAATGTGTCGGCCTTCGATCTCAGCCAAGCGTTCCTGATCTTCGTGTTCCGCTTTAGTTCCCAGGAAGTTGCTCGCTGCCATCGAAAAGCCATCGGCAAACAGGTTGGCGAATCCCAATACGAGAATGATCCAGGGTGAAAGCTCTGCCCCGGCAACGCCACTGACGACTGCAAAAGTTGTTACCGCCCCGTCAATGCCACCGTAAATCCAGTCACGAAGGTAGTTCTGCTTTGGACCGGCAGCGAGGCGGTTGGCAATTGCCTCAGTTGAATGTTCATGCTCCATTTAGCAATCAAATACGGCTATGGGTGGTGATGCGTTTGAATCTCTTTCAATGAATGCTAAGTCAGGTCATGAGGTCAGTAGGTGGTACTGACTTCATCACATCGGGTGGATATAAGACCCGGCAAAACTGCAGCACTACCCGTTAATGCAGTTCGGGCTTTCTTAGAGCGTCTACGGCGAGGAAAAGGATTCCGATGACGAGCCAGAATGCCACTCGCCACCAACCTCTTTCCCGATATGACTCCAGTACGGCAATCCCAAAGAAGAGCAGAAAGATCGCGAAATTACTTCCCAGCAACAGCTTCTTCATGGCGGACCTCCTATCGCCTCAATGCCCAGCTCGGCAACGTGTATGCCACCACAAAGTTTGTGGCGCCGTAGACGCGGAATCTTTGGCATGAGCATCGCGTAGTGAACCCATTGCTTGTTCGTCAATCGGCATATCGTTGCTTCTGCAGCATCAGCGTAGAGAGCTCAGGCGGGAGAAAGAGAAATGTTTGTCAGGCTCAACGAAGATCAAGGTACGGCCTTGCTTGCCGTCGGAGGTACAGCTCGACTGGGCTGCATCGTTGACGGCGGGCCTTACATCGTTCCGATCAATTACTACTTTGCAGACGGCTGTGTTTATAGCCACTCACTGGTTGGTCTCAAGATCACGGCTCTCCGCCTGAATCCGGTAGCGTGCGTGCAAGTTGATCACGTTGAAGGCACATTTTGTTGGCAAAGCGCGTTAGCCTTTGGTCGCTTCGAGGAAATTACCGACCCTGAAGAGCGCACGCAGGTTCTGAATAATCTGCTGCGACAGTTCGCGATGCTGACACCCGTCGAGTCCGCAGTCGTAGAAGACGCGGGGCCGCTTTCAGTGATCGCTTTTCGTATTCGGATTGAGCGAGTGACCGCCGTCGGCGAAGAATAGCAGGGTCGAAGAGTCCGCCAGTCCGCGATGTGATCTGCATCACGGAAATTCTTACCAACTGCGAGAGGTTTTCCTCACTCGTTTGCGCCAAACTCCACACTCTGCACGATATCCCGATCCATCAAGAGGGATCTGACGTGCTGCG
>JBGTLE010000417.1:0-5760 GCA_041744295.1 Pyrinomonadaceae bacterium
AGAGGAGACCTGATGATGCTCGGTCGCTTGGCATGGCTGGTGGGCGTTGCGCTCTTGGTAATGGTTGTGAACGTTGCGCTCAGCATCTTGTACATGGTCGTTTACGGCCATTTGATCGACCCCGGCCACGAAGAGCAGTACTACCACGACCACATTAAGGTCGCCGCACCGTATTGCAGCATCGTCGCTGGCATTCCGCTGATGTTCTTCGCGGGCTGGTGGGTCGGCGGTTGGTGGGAGCGAGTGTTCGCGGTCAAGGCAGCCTTGGTGGTCTGGTTGACCTACGCCCTCATCGACATAGGCGTGCTGCTGGCAGCGGGGATGACTCCGAGGATCGCCGTACTGGTCGCCGTTTCGCTCCTCACCAAGCTGGCGGCGGTCTACTTGGGAGCGCTGGTTGCAAGTCGTCGCGCCTAAACACAGGTCTCTAGGCCTCCTGAGTTCGCTCCGCCAGACCGCGGAGCTGAGGATAACATTATGGGATATGCACATCGCGTCGAGGTCAAGCACAAGATCAAACTCGAGGATTTTGATCCAGGAGAAGACGCAGGACTAAAACGTAAGGACGCGGAGCAGAAGACAGCACAGCTGATCGAAGAATTGGTCGAACTGCAAGAACTTCTTTATGCGGTGCGTCAGCAGAGCGTGCTTATCATCCTGCAAGGACGCGACACGAGTGGTAAAGATGGCACGATCCGCCATGTGGCAGGCCCGTTGGACTCACAGGGATGCACCGTAGCTTCTTTTAAGATTCCTACGGAAGAAGAACTCGCCCACGATTTCCTCTGGCGCATCCACGCGCGGACGCCCCCCGCAGGACATATCCGAATCTTCAATCGCTCCCATTATGAGGACGTGTTGGTGGTGAGAGTCCATCAACTGGTACCGCAGCAGGTCTGGGGCTCGCGTTATGATCACATCAATGCCTTCGAGCGATTGCTCGTTGATTCCTCTACCATCATCCTCAAGTTCTATCTCCACATCAGCAAGGATGAGCAAGAGCAGCGACTCCACAAACGCGAGACAGATTCGATCAAAGCATGGAAGCTAGCTGTCGGCGACTGGAAAGAGCGTGAGTACTGGGACGCTTACACCGCGGCCTACGAGGACGCAATCAACCGCTGCTGCACAAAAGATGCGCCATGGTTCATCGTCCCTGCCGACAAGAAATGGTTCCGCAATTTGGCGGTGGCCGAGGCGTTGCGGGATGCGCTGATGCCATACAAGCAGGGATGGCTGGAGAGGCTGGAAGAATTAGGGCGAGAAAAGCGGAAGGAGCTTGAAGCGTATCGCCGGAGCGACAACCGCTCGAGGTGATGACGTTGGCGGCTCTGCTCGTCGCAAGAGTTGGGACGCGGGGGTTGTGGAAGTCTTGGGTCGGCATCGTAGCCGTTTCTCAATTGCGCATTGGCCAAGCCTGGCGTGTGGCCAAGTTGCCGCATAATGGTCTCAATGCCCGGACATCCACCCTCTACTCCGATAGGAGGAACATCCTTAAGTCCCAGGATGTGTCCCCACTCGTGCGAAGCCAGCCGGTCCCTTCCGGCAGCGCTCCACGTACTCCACTCATCGGATATGCCCAGGGTGCGATTGGGACTCGCAGTGTTGCCCGGCGGATTAAAATCAACGTATCCATTTTGGTTGCCGGTTTCCGTTGGGACCCCGGCGCACTTTCTGACGGTTCGACGCGAATGGTTACATTCCCTGTCTGGCCAGGCGGCGCTTCGGAAATGCCTATGCCCGTGCTCCCCGCCCAATCCGCGGCGGCAGCTCTCATTTGAGTCATAAAATCATTCCGATCAGCCGGATCGGGAAACCGATCATTAAGACTCTGCATATTAAAAGAAAAGGTGATGGGGCCGTTTAGCCCTCGAGAGTCTTCGCCTTGAAGCGCGGCACACTGATTGTAATCTGTGCAAGGTGTTTGCGCTAACAGCGGAGTTTGCGCACCAAGCAACGAGAGGCATATTGCCGCGATCCATGCACGCAGGAGCACGCGGTCAAGGAAGCTTATTAGAAAGTCTATTCGGTAAAACATGATTCCTCCAGAGGCTTGAGTTTTATTACCGATAGGGTCTAAGGCCGTTATGGCGCGGGCTCTTTCAGCACTTCTTCTATGAATGCATCCAAGCTAAGCTCATCGTACTTCTTAAGCTTTAGCGCCTGGTTTGTGCCGAGCGCCTTTGTACGGAGGTCGTCATCAATTAGGATCACACCTGACATCCCTCCGGCCAGGCGGTAGTACCCACCAGTCCAATGCAAAAAGACAACGTAACTTCTGCCGAGCGTGAGGAACTCGCTGCCTTTTAGCTTCACAGACGCACGGTGTCCGTTTACATAGACCGTTCCGCCGGGACGCACAAAACGGAAGGGGGTGACAAGCGGGGGTGGGGCTTTCCAACCTATGGATTGCCACAATTGCATCGACTCTGAAGTTCCGTCCTTAATGATTCGGCTAACATCAACTACATATTTGGTGGAAATATGATTGTCTCCATTGAAGAACGATTCCCCTTCAAGAAGGCGGCCAATTACAATCGCATGGAATGTTTAGCGAGCCAGCGCAGATCGCCATATTCCTGGTCGAAGTGACCTGCCAGCATGTCAAATTCTATGTCCCGCTCCAGCGCCCTCTCCCTCAGCGTTTTGGGGCTGCTATTTTGAGCGCTTTTGGGGTCTTGCCTTCGTGCAGAGGCGACGGCCCAAGCTGCCACTGAAACGCCGATACCGAGCAGCGTTAAGAGTGTTATTGAGCGCAAAATCTTCTCTCTGGGAGATTTTGTGCTCCAGAGTATTGAGAGTGAGTTCATTACATTTTCCCTCTAAGTCGGAGGTTGACGGGGTAAGAAACTGAGGACTCGCGACGTCACTAGGACCGCTATTGAGGGCGCTAAGTAGTGGCGACCAGCCACTTATATGAAACCCCTCTTTGAAAGCAAGCGCCTTGCAAGAGTCCTTGACAGCGGATTCCATTGCCATGTTTGGCCCATGCGCACAGGTCTCTATGCACCAGAACTAGTAAGGCTAAAAATATAAACCACGACCGTGAGACCAGAGCGCAATGCAAACGAGATACTATCGATTCGACCTGGGGAAGCATGCAACCCCTCGTCAGTGGCTTGTATATTCGTGGATGCCTTGACCGTCAAGCTCACAACAGATTCTCTTCATTATATTTTACTTGTGAAATGTAAATGCCTGTTATATGTACTTGCCTCTCGGATTGATCACCATGACACCGGCGCAACAACGCTCGCATCATGTTTGTAGGCGTAAAAGGAGAGTATGAAAAAGTCCACCAAGATCCTTCTGGGCCTCGCGACCTTGTGGCCTTTCCTATACCTGATTCTTTTCTTCCTCTTCGTCTTCTCGTCAATTCTGTTTATGCCCGGTACAGGGGGAGAAGAATCGGGGACGAACTTCTTTTTTGCGGTTTTTATTGCGCTTCACCTACTCACCATGCTTTGGATCATGGCTCTGACAGTTTTCTACATGGTTAATGTTTTTAGAAATGATCGAGTTGATAAGGATAAAAAGGTCTTGTGGGCCGTAGTCATCTTCATGGGAAATATGATTGCCATGCCGATCTACTGGTATCTCTATATTTGGAAGCAGGCAACTGCCGGCAGCCTGCCTGCACCCTCGTCGCTTGGAAGCGCAGACACTGCGGCTTGGGCAAATAATGCAGGAGCGTCCAAGAGCGAACAATATGTACCACCAGCACAACCACCTAATTGGCGAGAGTAGTTAATCGAGATGGAAGCATAAGCGCTTGCGGCATAAGCGCGTAGGCGTGGATGCAGCGCGGCGTCGGCGTCGACGTGGAAGCAAATCAGTGAACGAAGAATTCCGAAAGTTGAACAGCAGAACCACACTGGCCGGGGGTGGTGACTATCACTTCGCCTGACGATTGGAGGAATTATGGCTGAGATCAAGAAGTACGCACCCGCGATTTATCTGGAAAGGAATGGATACGAAGGTTGCCGTGCGAGAGTCTTCCTGTATGGGGCTACAGGGAATTTTATCGGGACGGTCTCATTTCACGATCCCGGTGCACCACCGCCTCCCACGGGCGTTGGAGCCAATGGAGAATTGTTCGCGAGCGCCTCGTTCGGTATTTACGGTGATGTGCTCGATCTCCTTCGTCACGAGGGTCCGGTCTTTTACGAACGCGTTAACAATTCTATTCGGCTCACATGTGGTCAAGAGCCAGCGGGCGAGGCGGAGACCTGAGGACATCTTGCTCGAGTCCAGGAATCGTTCGCCGTCCGACAACTGAGCGCGGGATAGCTTGTTTCTCAACTTGTTGGTGAGAGCGTGGCTTGCGTGCTGCTGGGCCGCGCCCGGTCAAGCAGGACGGTTCGGGTTAGCTGAATCATTTTTTAATGGCTTGTGATGAAATCTACACCTGACCAGCGAGAGATGTTGCTTGCCGCTTGGAGGACCAGCAACCGCGTTAGCGTATTCCTCGTCGAACACCTACCCGCCGAACTATGGGGAGCCACAGTGCCAGGGGTCCCACGTCGAACCGTGCGGATGATCGCCGGCCACATCCACAATGCGCGTTGTATGTGGATCAAGACGTTGGGATTTGAACACGGCATCGCAGTGCCGCAAGCTGTCAATCGACATAAGGTGGAACCGAAGCAGTTGATTCGAGCACTGGGCGACAGCAGCCACGGCATTGTCAGTTTGCTGTCGCTCGGTTGTGACCGAGGGGGCGCAATCCCAGCCTCAGCTGCGTATACCTGGCGCAACCTTCCCCTCGACGTCGTGCATGTCCTGACGTATTTCGTCGCCCATGAAAGTCACCATCGCGGGCAGATAGTCATGCTCGCGCGCCAACTGGGATATCGTTTGCCTGCTGAGATTGCGGGTGGTCTTTGGCAATTCTCGAAGCGCGCCAAGGAGGCTCGGAGCTAGATTTCGTTTGACGCGTCCCTCTCTCCTCTTTATAGAACCAGGGCGGAGCAAAATGCGACTAGTACTACACTCATGTCCGTCTCCGTAATCATTCCCGCTTTCAATGAAGAGAAATATTTAGGCGAGAAGCTGAAGAGTGTTCAGCAAGCTCTGGAGCTTTTGCCAAAAGTAGCTGGCGTATTAGCGGAGATAATCGTCGTCGATAACATCAGCACAGATTTAACCGTTGAAGTTGCTTTATCCTTTGGTGCACACGTTGTGAACGAGACGAAACACAACATTGCGAGCGTTCGAAATGCGGGTGCTCGGTTCGCAAAACATGACATCCTGGTGTTCATCGATGCTGACACGCTGGTGCCTCCGGGGCTTTTGTTCAGCATCAATCAGCTCATGGCCGACTCGACTTGTTTCGGAGGGGCCGTTGATACCGACTTCCGCACGGCCAAACCCGTTCTGAAGATCTATTTTCAGTTGTGGCGAATGGCCGGCAAGCTCACCGGAATGGCACAGGGCGCAACCCAGTTTTGCCGCAAAGGGGTCTTCAGTTCCCTGTCTGGGTATGACGAATCGCTCTTCATGGGTGAAGACATAGATTTCTACTGGCGCCTTAAGGATTTCGCGAAGCGGCAAAACGGGAGTGTTTGTTTCATCGAGGAACTGAAGGTCATTCCGTCAGCGAGACGTTTTGAGCAGTGGCCTTTATGGCGCACATTGGTTTGCACGCACCCGCTCTACATCTTTCCTTTGCGACGGCGGGAATGGGCCTGGAGAGGTTGGTACAAGTCAATCCCTCGATAACCTCGTCGAAGATGGAGGTTGGGTTTGGCCGCGATGAAT
>JBGTLE010000418.1:0-31817 GCA_041744295.1 Pyrinomonadaceae bacterium
CGTGTTGTTAAGTTCTGCTCGGAAGAACAAGCCCGATCTGGTTATTGTCGACCTGCAATCGACTAATCTCGATCCGCTAGCCATTGCTAAACGTATGAAGGCTGATGAGGAGCTGCGCGAAGTTCCTTTACTCGGGTTTTAGTCACACATTCTGATTGAGCTGCAAGAGCAGGCGAAAGAGGCTGGCTACACACACATCATGCCGCGGTCGGCATTCTCAAATAAGCTGGCATCAATCTTGAGAGGGAAGGCCTAAGAAAAGCTGGTCTTGGGTCTTGGGACTTTGGTCTTAGCACTTTAACCGTCGCGCTCCTGGCGCCTCGGGAACGCACCTTTGGAAAAAATCAAAGAGCAAAGACCAAAGTTCTTCTTTTATCCCACCGCTGCCGGTGCAATCACCTCATGAATCGATCTCACCTCGCTTACCAGCCTCTCATACTGTGCGGGAGTCAACGCCTGGGCCCCATCTGACAATGCGTGGTCGGGCTGATCGTGGACTTCAATGATCAAGCCGTCAGCACCCACCGCCACACCAGCACGCGCCAGGGGCGTCACCATGTAGTTCTTTCCGGTACCATGAGAAGGATCGACAATTACCGGCAAGTGCGAAACACGTCGCACGGCCGGAATTGCCGCCAGGTCCAGCGTGTTGCGCGTGTGTTGCGCGAAAGTGCGAATGCCGCGCTCGCAAAGAATCACCTGATAATTGCCCTCGGACATAATGTATTCGGCCGCGAGTAGCCACTCATCCAACGTGGCCGACAACCCACGCTTGAGCAGCACCGGCAAGGAAGATTTTCCCACTCGCCTGAGCAAAGTGAAGTTCTGCATACTCCGCGCGCCGATCTGGATCACGTCGCCGTACTTCTCAACCAGATCAACTCCCGCCTCATCCAGGGCTTCCGTGACAATCTTCAATCCGTAGACGTCACGAATCTCGGCGAGCAGTCGCAGTCCTTCTTCGCCCAAACCCTGGAATGCATACGGCGAAGTTCTTGGTTTGAACGCGCCACCGCGGAAGAACCGCGCGCCACTTCGGCGCACTGCCTCGGCAACTGCGAATGCTTGCGCGCGACTCTCGATAGCACACGGACCGGCAATGATCGCCAGCTCGTCGCCACCGATAGTGGCATCGCCAACGCGGACGATCGTCTTTTCCGGTCGCAAGTCGAGCGTGATCAGCTTGTAAGGCTTGCTAACGCGAATCGCTTCGGACACACCGGGCAGCGTTTCAAAGTGAGTAGCGTCGACAGTGCCCTGATTTCCGGTAATGCCGATGGCCGTTCGCGTCGCGCCCGGCATCACGTGCGGTTTGAATCCCAGATCTTCGATGACGGTGACGACAGACTTGATCTCGGCGTCCGTGGCGTCAGCTTTCATTACTATCAGCATGTTGTTTTTATACTCTTACGTTTTGATAAATGTACAGTTGCCGTCACATACGGTGAGCTTCGTCTGATTCACTCATCTCTAGAAGGAGAATACCAAAGCTCCGACAAGTCAGCGCACTCCAAAGGCTCCGCATGCTCAGCGTCCCCGTCTCACCGCGTCTTCGCGTCACATTCGTTCCGGAACGATAATGCCCAGCGTCGCCAGAGCTGCGGTTAATTGCCGCCGCGCGATCTCCGCGGCCGCGATCAAGACCGCTTTCTTCGTCGTGTCTTCTTCGGCAATGATCCGGTGCCGATGATAGAAGAGGTTGAAAGCACGGGCCAGGTTGAAAGTGTACTTCGCCAGATTGGCCGGCTCAGCAGCTGCGGCGCACTGCGCAATAACTTCCTCCAATCGCTGTGCGAGCATTACCAGCGACCAGATTTCGGTTCCGGTTTCGCCCTCCAGGGCTTTGCCGATTGCCTCGCTCGCGCTCCCAATAAGCTCAATTGCCTCATGACGCTCCTGCTGGTCCAGCTTACGAAAGATTGAGTTAGCCCTCACCGCCGCATACTGACAATAAGGTCCGGTTTCACCTTCAAAAGAGAGCGCTTCATGAAAATCAAAAGCGATGACCGAATTGCGAGTGAACTTGAGTAAGAAATATCTGAGCGCACCGACCGCGATGGCATGTGCGGTGGCCGTCTGTTCCGCCGCAGACAATTCCGGATGTCGGGAAGCCACCTCACTTAACGCATCGGCTTCGAGCCGATCAATTAGGTCGTCCGCCTTTACACCGAGGCCCTTTCTTCCGCTCATCTCGATGTACGGCTTTGAGCGATCGCCTTCGCTTAATTGAATTCCAAGCTCTTCACAAGCCGCGGGCGATAACGCGACCATCTCGTACGCGAGATGCACGCTCGCCTTTTCGCCTAATTCAGGCACGAGCGCGGCCACTCCGCGACGGACAATTTCCTGTGGATACGACTGCCGAGAGTCGATCACGTTGTAGACAGTTTCGCCGCCGCCAAAATTTGGGCGCGGCACTTCCGGCAAAGTCTCGGCGTTCGGCTCGGCTGTCGTGGTCCAGACAACGTGCCCATTGTCGTAACGGCGAAACGGCTTGTAGTTGAAGTCGAGCCCAAGGTGGCCCAGTTTCCACAGTTGGTACGCGATGTCTTTGCCCGTGTAGGTCACTGTTCCATTCGAGCGCACGATGATCTTATCGGCCTCGTGCTCATCGGTGCCGGTGTGTGATTCAAAGGGCATCACCCAGCACCCCTTGTTCTTCCCTTCCGTCTCAAGCCGAATGACACCTGACTCCTTCATCTGCTCAAAGGCCCGGTCCCAAAAACGGAGGTGCAGAATCTCGGACTCGCGCGCCAGCAGATCGTAACGAATCTCCAGACGCTCCATCGTATCGAGGATGCAGGCCACGTTTCTGGTGGCAACGTAGTCTGCGAGTTCCGCGATCGGATTATTTCCACCCTCAATTGCGTGCAGTATCTCAGTGCGCAGCTTCAACTTTTCCGGATTAGGATCGGCATTCGGATCGCCGTCGCGATAGAAAATACCGACGTTCGTATATAGATCCCAGCAGTAGTAATCGAAGGGTCGGTCCTCGGGAAGGGAACGGTCGAGTTCCTTGATCTCCTCGAGCGACAGCTGCTCGATATGCAGAAACCCCACCACCACATCGGCAACTTGCACGCCTGTGTTGTCAATATAGTTTTGCACTTCGACGCGGTTGCCATTGGCTGTCAGGATGCGCACAAACGTATCGCCGAGCACAGCGTTTCTCACGTGACCGATATGGGCCGCTTTGTTGGGATTGATGCTGGTGTGCTCAACCATCTGTTTCGGGCGATCGGCAAAGCTCTGGTCCGGGAAAGGCTCCGGACCGAAAGCGGCGAGCAACTGCGGTCGATTGAAGAAGACGTTCAGATAGCCGGCGCCGGCGACATCAACACTCGACACCTCGTGGTTGGCTTCCAGCTTTAGTTTGAGTTGCTCCGCGATGGAGCGTGGGGCGAGTTTCACGCCCGTGGCTTGCTTGATCAGTTTCGCCAGCTCGAAGGCGACCGGGAAAGCGAGATCGCCCAACTCAGGTCGCGGAGGCGTCTCGGCGCTGAGTTGTTCGAGTTCGACTCCGAACAATTCCAAAGCGGCGCCTTGAACTTGGCGCTTTAATCTACTTTGAAGATCAACCAGGGTCACAGAAGTGTAAGCCTCACAGATCGGGTGTTTCGCAAAAGCGCAGAGTATAGCTTACGTCTTCTTAGACCGCGAATTCGGGCTATGAAATCAGTACCTTAACCCGGTAGCGTCAGGTGAATGTTCGGGCGGCTCGACCTCGAGATTGCACGCATGCGATGGCGTCGCAACGTTGATCCGACGCTACCGTCTCAGGGAGGCCACGGCCGTGCCGCCTACAAAAGTTGTTCGCCTTGACACTTTTCCTGCGCGCATCTGCTACCATCCAGACTCTCCAATGCAAAGCAGGACAGACACCCCTTTTTCAGCGGAATTGCGTCGTCGTTTCGCAACTGCACGACGTGTGCTGGTGCTCACCGGCGCAGGGGTGTCAGCCGAATCGGGTGTCCCGACCTTTCGCGGCGGCGGGAACACGACAGTCTGGAAAGGAAGGCCGTTCGACGTCATCTCGTCGGCCCAGATGGTTGCACAGGACCTGGACGCGGTTTGGGAGTGGTTCGACTATCGACGCAACATCCTCAAAGAGTTATCACCGAATCCGGCGCATCAAGCGCTGGCTTGCTGGCAGGACACGTTTGAAGAATTCACTCTGGTGACGCAGAACGTCGATGGTCTGCATCAGCACGCCGGATCGCGCGAGGTGCTCGAACTGCACGGCAGTGTTTGGCGGTCGCGTTGTCGTACTTGCGCTGCAAGATTTGAAATAGCTCGTGACCGAGAGCGCGAAAGTGTTTGCCTCAGCTGTGGCGAGCGATTGCGACCGGATGTTGTATTGTTTGGCGAGATGTTGCCGCCGGGTGTGTTTGAGAAAGCGGCCGAGCAAGCTGGCAATTGCGAGCTCTGCTTTGTGATCGGTACTTCTGCGATTGTTTATCCTGCGGCTTTGCTTCCAGAGGTTGCTCGACGTGCCGGAGCATTTGTTTGCGAGATTAACCCGGAGCGAACGCCGCTGTCGGAGTACTGTGACGAGGTCTTGACAGGAAAAGCAGGCGAGTTGCTGCCGCTGCTTTCTGTTCTACTATGAAAACTCTCTATTTCGATTGTTTCGCCGGTGCGAGTGGCGACATGATTCTGGGGGCCATGGTCGCCGCAGGCATGGACCAGCGCGAGCTTAGAGATCAGCTCGCCCTGCTTCCGATCAGCGGCTTTGAGATCGCCTTCGAACAAGTCGATCGTTCAGGCATCAAGGCAACCTTCGCTCGCGTGCAAACTCCAGACGAGCAGGTCCACCGCCATTTGAGCGACATCGTGAAGATCATCCACGCCTCTCAACTGTCACCCGCAGTCAAGACTACGGCGGAGAAGATCTTTACGCGGCTCGCGGCAGCCGAAGCCAAAATTCACAATGAGCCCATCGAGCAGGTGCACTTCCACGAAGTTGGAGCAGTAGACGCAATCATCGACGTTGTCGGGGCTGCAATCTGCTTTGACGTCATGCGCATCGAACGGTTTGTGTGTTCGCCGCTCCACGTCGGTAGCGGCACGGTTGAGATGGCTCACGGCCGCTTCCCGGTTCCGCCCCCCGCCGTAACTGAATTGCTGCGCGGCGTACCGGTTTACGCTACTGAGATTGAAGGTGAGCTCGTCACGCCAACAGGCGCAGCGATCATCACGACAGTCTGCGACTCGTTTGGCCCCTTGCCCTCGATGAAGCTCGAACATTCCGGTTATGGAGCCGGCACCCGCACTTACGCGAAGTTTCCCAACGCGTTGCGTGTTCTCATTGGCGAGCGTGAGGGACCAAACGTCCGCGACGAGCGGCTTTGGATGATTGAGACTAACGTAGATGACATGTCATCACAATTTTTCGGTCATGTGATGGAGCGGGCTTTTGAGATGGGGGCCCTGGACTGCTACTTCACAGCAATCCAAATGAAGAAGAACCGACCCGGAGTCCTGCTTTCCATTCTCTGCCGCGCAGCCGAAAGTGAGCCGCTGAGGCAAATGTTGTTTACGGAGACGACCACGCTAGGCGTGCGAAGCTATGAAGTAAACCGGCGCGCACTCGCTCGCGAGATGATTCGAGTGGAAACAGAGTATGGGCCGATTGATGTTAAAGTAGCGCACCTGAATGGCAACGTGATTAATGAAATGCCCGAGTACGATCAATGCCGTAGTGCTGCGCAAAAGGCAAACGTACCTTTGAGACAAGTTGAAGCTGCCGTTCGGCAGGAACTTTCGAGGCGCAGCAAATAACCGTGAGGACTGGTATGGCCGGAAAATTGTCAGAAGCCAAACCGAAGGATCACGAGCGAGTCATGCCGCCGGTGGATCTCGAGACCATCGCGCGCGGTGTGCGACTGATTCTTGAAGGCATTGGGGAGGATCCGGATCGCCCGGGGCTGAAAGAGACACCCCAACGCGTCGCCGACATGTACGCCGAGTTGACGTCCGGCATGCGCGAGAATCCCGAAGGGTATGTGGTGCCTCTGCCCGGCGATAAACACGACGAAATGGTGATCGTGAAAGACATCAGCATCGCTTCAATCTGTGAACATCACCTCGCCCCTTTTGTCGGCAAGTGCCATATCGCTTACATCCCGAAGGAAGGGCGGATTGTCGGTATCTCGAAACTCGCTCGTTTGGCCGAGACGTTTTCTCGCCGATTGCAACTTCAGGAGCGTCTGACGACTGACATCGCCAATACCCTATTCGAAGGATTGAAGCCCCTGGGCGTGATGGTCGTGATCGAAGCGGAACACACCTGCATGACTTTGCGTGGCGTGAGAAAAGCCAGTGCCAAGACCGTCACCTCGGCAGTGCTGGGCGGGTTCCGCAGTGATCCCAGGACGCGAGCGGAAGCGATGTCGCTAATCACCGGCAACGGCTAATAGCACCTCCGTAGTTATCACCACTGAACAATTCGATATTGCAAAGATGACTTTCTACTTAACCACTCCTATCTACTACGCCAACAGCCTGCCACACCTCGGCCATCTCTACACGATGGTAGTTGCGGACACGATTGCTCGGAGCAAGCGCCAGCAGGGAATCGAAACATTCTTTCTCACCGGCACCGATGAGCATGGAATCAACATCGAGCGCGCGGCCCAATGTGCCGGGCGAACGCCGCAGGAACAGGCCGACTATGTGGTCAGTTATTTCAAGAAGATGACGGCCGCATTTGGTCTGGACACAGACCACGGCGGCTATGACATTTTCATGCGCACCACAGAGTCCTTCCATGCCGAGGGCGTCAGCGAACTTTGGCGACGTTGCGCCGCCGCCAAGACGCCGAAAGGCAACGACGCAATTTACAAGGGGCACTACGAAGGATGGTTCTGCGCCGCGTGCGCTTCTTATAAATCGGATGACGAGTACGCGCCTGCCGCCGTCGAAGGCGAGCCACCCACTTGCCTGATTCACGAGACGCCGCTGGATCGCGTTTCAGAGGATAGCTACTTCTTCCGGCTATCTGATTACGACGAAGCTCTCCTTGAACTCTATGACTCGCGCGCGGACTTTGTGCAGCCGGAAGCTCGCAAGAATGAAGTGAAGAGTTTTGTGCGCGGTGGCTTGCAGGATCTCTCGATCAGTCGGTTGCAGACTTCCGTCACCTGGGGCGTTCCCGTTCCCGGTGATCCCGATCATACGATGTACGTTTGGTTCGACGCGTTGACGAACTACATCACCGCCATCGGGTTCGGAAACGAACAGCAGGAGCGTGCAGTTGGATTTGAAAAGTTTTGGCCCGGCCTTCACCTGGTTGGCAAGGATATTCTGAGATTTCACGCTGTGTATTGGCCGGCGTTTCTGACGGCTGCAGGTGTTGAGCAGCCGCGCGGCATCGTGGCGCACGGTATGTGGGTGGATCCGAATGGCAAAAAGATGTCCAAGACGCTCGGTAACACGATCGATCTGGATCTCCTCAAACGTTACTTTTCAAACGACGCCGTGCGTTATTTCTGTCTGCGCGAAATGGTCTTTGGCCAGGACGGACGCTTTGGTTATGAAGCGTTGATCGATCGCACGAACAGCGATCTAGCTAGCGGGTTGGGTAACTTGTCGAGCCGAACGCTGACTATGATTGCGCGCTATTCCGACAATAGGATTCCGTCTGGCAAAATTTCTGAAGACAAACTGCTGCTGGCTAAACGTACCGGCGTCGATACGGACGAGACTACGATCTCCGGATTCATCGAGAACGCTCGAGTTCAGTTTCTCCAACTCCTCGAGAACTACGCCTTCAGTCGCGCGCTCGAAGTCGCATGGTCAATTGTTGCTCGTGTGGACAAGATGATTACTGAGTCAAAGCCCTGGGATCTCGCGAAGGATGAGAATCAGCGGCAGACCTTGAACGCCGTACTCTATCGCGCCTCCGAGACGCTGCGCTGGTTGAGCGTGATGCTGTACCCAATCATGCCTGAGGCGACCCAGAGTATTTACAGTCAACTTGGATTGCCGGGTAGTCCGGGGAAGGTGAACCCCGCTGAACTCGGTTGGGGTGAATTACCGGAAGGCACGCAGATAACAGATGTGACGCCGCTGTTCCCGCGTTTGGATAAAGCAAAACTGATGAATGAGATTCAGCAGCAGGGTGAGGGTTCAGGCGCTCACGCTACCGAAGCAGATGCGGTTGCGAGTGCGCCCCCGAGCGATGAAACGAAGCCGGCGCCACCAATGCATGGGGCCACCGAGGCGGACGCAGTTGCAGGCGTAACGGACTTCATCGAAATTGGTGACTTTGCGAAAGTGGATTTGCGGGTAGGCGAAGTACTTTCGGCGGAGCGTGTGCCCAAGGCTGACAAGTTGCTGTTGCTGAATGTTGATATCGGCGAAGAGAAGCCGCGTCAGGTGCTTGCCGGCATCGCCCAATACTATGAGCCGGAAAAACTGATCGGGCGAAAGATCGTGGTGGTGGCGAATCTGAAACCGCGCAAGCTGCGGGGTTATGAATCACAAGGGATGGTCGTCGCCGCATCGTTCGGCGAAGAAGGCCGTCCGGTCTTGGCGACGTTTATCGAAGATGTGCCGAACGGCGCGCGTTTGAAGTAGTCGACGCCTCACAGTTTAGCGACGGGCGAGGCCGTCTTCGCTCCCAGCAAAGAGGTTAACGGCGCCCGAGCAACATGTTCATCGATTCGCACGCACACATCGACGGTCCTGAATACGACGCTGATCGAGATGAAGTGATTCAACGAGCGCGCGATGTTGGTGTGGATACAATTCTAAATGTAGGCACGGGCGATCCTCACAGCGGCTCCCTCGAACGCGCCGTCGATCTCGCTGAAGACCAGCAAGCCATCTATGCTGCTGTTGGTGTGCATCCGCACGATGCTCGCCTGTTTGATGACCAAGCCGAGCAGAGAATTCTCGGACTCGTTAAGCAAAGTGCGCGAGTGATCGCCTGGGGCGAAATCGGTCTCGATTATCACTACGACAACTCTCCCCGCGACGTGCAGCAAAGAGTGTTCAAGCGACAACTCGACCTGGCCGGCGAGTGCGATCTTCCCGTGATCATTCACACGCGTGAAGCTGAGGCAGACACTATTGAAATTCTCCGATCAAGCTACAGCGCCAACACACGTGGCGGAATCATGCATTGCTTTGGAGGCTCGCTCGAACTCGCGGAAACCGCCATTGAGTTGGGTTTCCTGATTTCGTTTTCAGGAAACATCACCTTCAAGAAAGCCGAAGATATCCGCAGGGTCGCGTCGCGACTTCCACTCAACAAGTCATTAATTGAGACGGATTGTCCTTATCTAACGCCGGTGCCGTTTCGTGGGAAACGAAACGAGCCTGCGAGGGTGGTGGAAGTGGCGAAGGCGCTGGCAGGAATTCACGACATCGATGTCGACGAAGTTGGTCGGATCACGAGTAGGACTTTTCGCGAGTTTTTTGACTTGGGCGGGAGATGATGTCAGTACTCTTACGCAGCATCCATTCACAGAACTCAAACTGCATCACTACCGGATTTAGAGAAGACTTTCACATGCTTTCGATTTGATGTTATCCTCACGCCATACCAAACAACTACAGTCAGCAAACAACCAATGGCCCAACAAAACTCCTTCGACATCGTCTCTGAAATTGATCGCGCAGAGATGACGAACGCGATCAATCAAACAGTGAAGGAAGTTCGCCAGCGTTTCGACTTTAAAGGCAGCTCAGCAACGGTTGCGCTCGAAAAAGAAGAACTTCTGCTTACCGCCGAGGACGAAACTAAGCTCAAGAACATGAACGAAATTCTGCAGCAGAAGCTGGTGCGACGCGGCGTTCCGCTGAAAGGCCTGAAGTATGGCAACGTTGAACCCGCGGCGGGCGGCACGGTTCGCCAGCACGTCAAAATTCAACAGGGCATTCCCCAGGACAAGGCCAAAGAGATCGTCAAATTCATCAAGGATTCAAAAGCGAAGGTGCAGGCGTCGATCCAAGGCGATGTGGTTCGGGTGACGGGCCGAGATCGTGACACGCTTCAGGACATCATCGCGAAGTTGAAAGAGAAAGACTTCGAAATTCACATGCAGTTCACTAATTACCGTTCGAACTAGTTCCGGCGAAACATGCAGACGTCCAGTCACTCATTTGCGCTTGAAGAAGCAAAGCTTTCAGCTCGACGAATATTCAGTCTCATCGCGCGCGAGCTCGATCAGGTTGAAACTGAGTTTGAGCGGCAGGCGCAGTGTAACGTTCAGGTAATCGCCTACCTGGGCGATTACCTGAGACGTTCCGGCGGAAAGCGAGTCCGCCCGGCGTTAACGATCCTTTCAAACTACGCCGTTGGCGGCGACGGAGCGCGTTATAACTCTATTCGAATGGCCACGGTGATGGAGTTCCTGCACACTGCGACACTCGTGCATGACGACATAATCGATAATGCTGACACACGACGGAACCGGCCCACAGTCAACTCCCTTTACGGAAACGGAACCGCCGTGTTGATGGGTGACTGGCTTTACATGTCGGCCTTTGAAACCAGTCTCGCGGAACGGTCGCTGGCAATACTCGACATCCTGACGCGCGTCACGCGCAAGATGACGGAAGGCGAGCTCCTGCAGTTGACGTTGTTGCGACATAGCAATGTGAGTGAGACTCAGTATCTCGATGTGCTGCAGCGCAAGACTTCATATCTGTTCAGTGCTTGTTGTGAAGTTGGCGCCATCATGGGTGGCGCGAGCGAACGGCAGCAAACCGCTTTGCTCGATTACGGATTGAATCTCGGCACGGCGTTTCAGTTGATTGACGACCTGCTTGATTTCACTTCCACGGAAGATGCTCTCGGGAAGGCAGCGGGCGTTGATTTGCTAGGGGGAAAAGTTACTCTCCCGTTGATTTACCTGCTCGAACAAAGTGAGTCAGCGCGCGAGATGGTCGAAACGGTGATCCGGGATGGTGGCTACGAGAATGTCGCTCGCAAAGACTTGCTCCGAGCAGTAGACCGTAGTGGCGGACTTGAGCGGGCAAGGGAACGAGCCGATGAGTTTGCCGAAGCCGCCCGCGCGGCAATTGAAGAGTTTCCCGATTCAGAGTATCTGGACGCCCTGCGCGCGATTCCCACCTATGTGCTCGACCGCGATCGCTGAAATCCTCCCTCAGTCTTCTATCGCACCGCAACTCGAATCCGTGTACAGAAGCGCAGTTCAACCTTAGTTTGCGTGTCGTTTGATAGCGTAATCCACAGCCTAAAGGCTTAACTCCGAAACACCGGCTGCGGACTGCACCGGATCGAAACTATTGTGAAAAGCCCGAAATGCCTTTAAGATTCGCCTGATGGAACGACCAAGCGAGAATTTGCTTTCCAGACTCGAACAAAGCTTGCGGCAATCGCGCGCGGCGCGGATGCACCTGGCCGCTCGTCTACGTGAGTTGGAATCCGAAGCTGACGCCGTACGAGCGGAACTGGCAGAGATGGACACGCTCGCCAGTCAAACCGAAGCGGCAATCTACAGGGTTCTGTCCTCAGTCTTGGCAAACAATAACTTTTCCGCCGGCTTACCATCGGATTCCGAGCTCGAGGCGGCCATGCGACAGTCGCGCCCGCAGGCACCCCAGGCACGGGAGCACACCACCCTCCCGATGGAGCCGCGACGACAGCAAATCCCACTTATCCGTTCCGACATAGAAGCCATGAGCGATCGTTTTCTTGATCGCACGATTCCTCAGGCGGTGACGCTGCTGCTGCGGGAAGAAGGCGCGGAACTTCACGTTAACGAGATCTACAATCGTCTTCTGGAAGGCGGTTTTAAGTTTACTGGACAAAACCCCACCATCAGTATCGCCGTTTCCCTCAATCGCAACACCAGGTTTCGCAAAGTCGCACCGGGCACGTTTGACCTGATGATGCGCGATGCGTCAAAGGCCTCGTAGCAATCTCCCACCTCTTTCGTTGCTAAACTCCAATCGTGGCAATAACGATTAAGTTCCGTTGTCTCGCGGTCAGGAAGGTGGACCCTGTCCCCGCCGCAGTTTGGGCGCAATGAACGAGCGAGATAATTTTAATCTTGGCAGAATTTACCCGAGGTTGGTGCTGACACCTGGGCCTAAACCATTAAACTTGACCGGGGACAGGGTCCGCCTTCCTCACAGTGAGACTGCGCACCCGACCTTTAATATTCAGAAACTTGAGCTGACTAATCTGCGCACTGCTTTTGGTAATTAGTCGGGCACGTTTAGAATGACTGCTGATGCGCGCAATGATTCTCTCGGCCGGGTACGGCACGCGGCTTTGGCCTTTAACCGCAGATCGCACCAAACCCGCGATACCGATACTTGGCAAGCCACTCGTCGGGTATGCGGCCGAGTATCTCGCCCGCTTTGGCTGCAACGATGTCGTCGTCAATCTGCATCATCGCCCTGAGTCGGTGCGCCGCGCGCTGGGCGATGGCAGTCGCTTTGGCGTGAGACTTCAATACGTTGAGGAGCCTGAGATTCTCGGCACTAGTGGAGCTCTCGACAATGCTCGCGCGCTGCTTATTGACGACACTTTCGTAGTAATCAACGGAAAACTAATCACCGATATCGATCTCAACGAAGCCCTTCGTACTCACCGTCGGACCCAGGCTATCGCAACGCTGATTCTGTTGCCGAATATAAATCGAGAGCGGTTCACGATCGTCGAAACCGAAGACGGTCTGTTAAAGAGATTCGGCAATCTGCCAAACCCCGCAGTGGCAGTTGATGAACCCGCGCCGTTAATGTTCACAGGAATTCAGATTCTTGAACCTCGCATTTTCGATTACATCCCACGCGGCGTTTTCTCTCATTCAGTCACCGACGTCTATCCACAGGCAATGGCTGCCGGCGAAAAAATCGCCGCGCACGTTGGCGCCGGGAAGTGGTTTGAGCTCTCGACTATCGATCGATACCTCGCCATCAGCTTGAGGTTGCTCCGCGAAAGAGAGCTGCGATTCTGGGCAGGGAAGGGTGCGACCGTTTCAGCTGAGGCGAAAGTCGACGAAGCGATCCTTTGGGACAATGTATCGATTGCGCCGGGTGCCAGCATCTCGCGAGCAGTCATTGGCGACGACGTTACCATCTCCGAGGGTGAGGTGATCACCGACGCCGCCGTAGTGCGCGCTTCGCTTGTCACTGGGAAAGAACCGCCGGCAAAGGCCTTGAAAGGCGAGTTCAGAGGAGCAAACTTTGTCGTGCCTTTAACGCAGTGATACAATCGGCCCCACTTTCCCGAATAGACAGCTCCGAACATTCACTAATCGTCGAAATGGGAAAGCGCCCTTCTGACGGCAAATGAGCTCAACCACACAGGTCATGTCCAGTATTTCGCAATACTCTGCCTCTGAGAGGCTGCTACAGTTTCTCAATGAACAGGGTCTCGAAAACTCGCTGATAGTTCCCCTCACGCCTGACGCTTCAACGCGGACCTACTTCAGAATTCCCTGGAAAAAAGGGAAAGCCGTCGCGGCAGTTTACGCCGAGGCTTTCGATCCAGAGTTCCATCCGTATCTTGACGTAACTCGTCTGTTCTCTGAATCCAATATTCCCATTCCCGAGATTTACGCCGTCGATGGACTGAACGGCATCATCGTCCAGGAAGACCTCGGCGACCGGCAGCTTTTCCGGATTTATGAGGATTCGTCCGAAGAGGAATGCGATGAGTACAAGGAGCGCGCGATAAACCTCATCGCACGCATTCAGGCGGCGAGTGACCGCGCCCGAGCGCTCAACTCAATCGCTAGCCGGCTCGCGTTTGACGAGGCCAAGCTATCCTGGGAACTGGATTTTTTTGTCGAGCATTACTTCGGCAGTTATCTAAAGCAGTCGCTACGACATGCGGAAGCAGCGGAACTCAAGGCCGAACTCAACGATATTGCGGCTGAACTTTCAGCAGCTCCTCGTGTTCTTTGCCACCGGGATTTTCATGCGGCGAATCTGATGATCGATAGCAAGAACCAGTTACGCATAGTCGATCATCAGGACGCGCGCATGGGACCCGCAACCTACGACCTCGTTTCGTTTCTATTGGATCGGCAGCCTTGCCCGCCATCGCTTGCGGAGGTTAGGGCCTATCGTTTGTTGCTGCTCGATGAACGCCGAAAGCAAGGACTGCCTACGCTTGATCCCGATGAGTTTGCTCGCGAGTTCCGCCTGATGACGATTCAACGCGGATTGAAAGCAACGGGCACCTTTGCATACCAAAGTGGAGTCGCCGGGCGTCACGCTTTCTATGAACACTTTATTGATCCCACGCTCGCCATCGTTTGTCAGGCTGTCGACTGGCTCGAGCGGTTTCCCACTCTTCGTCGAATGATCGCCGAGCGCATAAAGGTCAACTGAAATTGGAGTCGTTGATATTTGAATGTCTACAGAATCTAAGGCCCTGCAATCAACCACACACCCGCAAACCTTGATCAACCAGTTATCAAAGCATGTAGGCCAGCAGGTGACCCTCAAAGGCTGGCTCTACAACCTTCGTTCCAGTGGAAAGATCTTGTTTCCGCAACTGCGCGACGGCACCGGACTGGTCCAGGTCGTCGCCTTGAAGAACGCGATCTCGCCCGAACTTTGGGAAGCACTCAAAGGCCTGGGCCAGGAGTCGGCTTTGACGATTCGGGGAACCGTTCGAGCAGACGAGCGCGCTCCCGGCGGTTATGAGATCGATCTGGTGGACGCGGAAGTTATTCATGAAGTTCACGACTATCCGATCACGCCGAAGGAGCATGGCACTGAGTTCCTGATGGATCACCGCCATCTGTGGCTGCGCTCGCGACGTCAACACGCGATTCTGAAAGTTCGCCACACGGTGGTTAAGGCGGTTCGGGATTTTCTGGACAATGACGGATTCACACTCGCTGATTCGCCAATTTTCACCCCCGCCGCTTGTGAAGGAACGACAACGCTTTTTGAAGTTGATTACTTCGATGGCGAAAAAGCGTACCTGACTCAGTCCGGCCAACTCTACAACGAAGCAACGGCAGCCGCCCTGGGAAAGGCTTATTGCTTTGGCCCGACCTTTCGCGCCGAGAAGTCGAAGACGCGACGGCATCTCACCGAGTTTTGGATGGTCGAACCCGAGATGGCCTTCGCCCGGCTCGACGATGTGATGAGTTTGGCTGAAAGAATGCTTTCGTACATTGCCACGCGAGTACTTGAAGATCGTGCCGAAGAACTGAAAGTGCTCGAACGCGATCCGGCAAAACTCCAATCCATAATCACGCCGTTTCCGCGTGTTCATTACGACGAAGCTGTGAAGCTGCTGCATGAGGGTCACGAGCAGGGTCTGCTGGAGAATCGCTTCGAATGGGGCGGTGATTTCGGTGCCCCGGATGAAAGCTATATCTCGAGTCAGTTTGACAAACCCGTGATGGTCCACCATTACCCCGCGTCAGTAAAAGCGTTTTACATGGCCCGAGATCCGGAGCGTGACGACCTGGCACTGGGAGTCGATGTGCTGGCGCCCGAAGGTTACGGGGAAGTGATTGGTGGCGGCGAGAGGGCAACGTCGCTGGAGTTTCTAAAGGAACAGATCGCCTTGCACGAACTGCCTCAGGAAGCTTTCGAGTGGTATCTCGACTTGCGTCGTTATGGGAGCGTTCCTCATGCCGGTTTTGGCATGGGCATCGAGCGCTGTACGGCGTGGATGTGCGGCATCGAGCACATCAGGGAGACCATTCCGTTTCCGCGGATGATCTATCGCATCAGACCGTAGTTGATTAATACCAATGACTGAATACCTTCGTGTGGAATTTAATGAGTGGGCGCGAGCCGGCAAGGGCGATAGCATGGAACGCGGCCATCGTCCTGTCGGAGAGCAAGCCATCGAGCAAATGGGATTAACTGCTCACTCTCGAGTGCTTGATGTGGGTTGCGGTTCCGGATGGGCGGCGCGGTTGATTGCCGTTAAAGCAAAGTCAGGCAGCGTCATTGGTATCGACGTCTCTGACGAGATGATCAAGGTAGCGCGCGAACAGTCGGCTGATTACGCAAACATCGAGTACCGCGTGGCCAGCGCTGAAGATCTGCCTTTCGCAGATGGCGATTTCACGCATGCCTTCTCGATGGAATCTCTCTACTACTACTCTGATATCGAAACTGCGGTGCGCGAAATCAGGCGCGTGCTCAGGCCCGGCGCACTGTTCGTGATTGTTGTCGATCTCTATCGTGAGAACGAGCCATCGCATAAATGGATCGAAGACTTGAAAGTGCCGGTGCATCTGTTAAGTACTGCCGAGTATCGGGCGCTGCTGGAAAGGGCGGGATTTGAGCACGTGAGCGATACGCGATTAATTGATCCGACTCCTGTGCCTGACGCTTACACCGGATCGACGTTCAAGACGCGCGAGGATTTCGTGCAGTATCGAAAGAATGGTTCATTGATGCTCGCCGCGCGCGTTTAGGCAGGTCGTTCATTCCGTGGGAGAGTTGGTTCGGTAGTGACATGGAAGGCATCGTTCTCTAACTTGAGCGCAGCCTCGACCAGTCTTCACGGCTGAGCCGTCTGCTGTGAGGCGGTGGCTATGCCCCGCCGTCAACTCACTTTTTGTTTTCAGAGGGCTACGCCCCCCAAATTCAGGTTCAGGGGCAGAGCCCCAGATAATCAGATAGACTTTACGGAAGGTCAAAGACCTTCCGCACATCGGACGGCTCAGCCGCAATGAGAAATGCCAATCGATCTTAGGCAAGAATCATTTCACAACCGCAGGATGCGATGAGCAACGACATGCAGGAAAGAGAAAGAATCGTAACTATCTTCGGCGGCTCGAAGTGCGGCGAAGACGACCCGGCATATGCTGAAGCGCGCCGCGTCGGTCAGCTGCTTGCCGAAGCCGGTTACACGATCTGTACTGGCGGATATCTTGGCGTGATGGAAGCAGCCAGCCGTGGCGCTCATGAAAAGGGCGGCCGGGTGCTCGGCATCATCATGAATCAGTTCAAGGCCGAGCCAAACCGTTTCCTGACCGACAAAGTAGCCACACCTCACTTCTATGAACGTCTCCAACAACTGATAACTCGCTCGGTAGGATTCATCGCGATTCGAGGCGGCATGGGAACGGTGACAGAGCTGTCACTTGTTTGGAATAAGATCCAAACTGGAGTGATTGGTCCGCGGCCGCTGATTCTTCTCGGAGATTGCTGGCCACCCGTGGTCGCGGCCTGGCAGAAATGCCTCGCCGTTAGCGATGCGGACATCTCGGCATTGGACTTTGCCAGAACGCCGGAAGAGGCAGTCGCGGTTATCAAAGAAAAATCTCAAGGAGTGGTCTTATGAATTGTCCAAAATGCGGCGCGCAGATGATGCAGGGGTCTGTGTTTTGTGGTGGTTGTGGTTATCGCCGCGAGAGTGGCTCGCAGGACCCGCCAGCTTCGAGCACGGGAGCACCCGGCCACGGAATTCATATCGACGCCGACTCTCGCGGCCAGGGGCGCGGCTATAAGTATGAAGTTCTTCATCAACCTGCTTTCTCGCTAGCTGCAATCCAGCTTCAGCCCGAGCAATCCATTCAAGCGGAAGCAGGCGCGATGGTTTCAATGTCAGCGAATGTCGAGTTGCAGTCTGAGATGAAGGGCGGACTCTTTGGCGCGATCAAGCGAGCCGCCGGCGGCGAGTCTGCTTTCGTTTCGACTTTCACCGCGCGCGGTGGTCCGGGCGAGGTGACTTTTGCACCGGGCGCTCCGGGAGATATCGCCGCAATCGAGTTGAACAACCAGGCATTCTTCGTGCAATCCAGTTCCTATCTTGCGGGCGATGCAAGCCTGGTCGTCGATACAAAATGGGGCGGCGCGAAATCGTTCTTCGGCGGTGAAGGATTGTTTGTCTTGCAGGTACAGGGAAGTGGATTGCTCCTCGTGTCGTCGTTTGGCGCCATTCACCGCAAACGTCTGCAACCGGGTGAACGGTACGTTGTCGACACCGGTCATCTTGTTGCCTGGGAAGGAACCACCCAGTACACGCTTCGCAAAGCAGCGGCCGGGTTCTTTCGCAGCATGATGAGCGGCGAAGGCATCGTCGCGGAGTTCAGCGGTCCGGGCGAGCTGCTGATTCAAACGCGCAATCTTGCGGCACTCGCCGGACTACTGAAGCCATTCTTTCCGGCTCAGGGGGCTAGTGGCGGTGGATTTAATTTCGGCAGCTAAGTTCTATGCTGAACTCACATTCAGACTCACTCGCACAGAAAGCGACCGACATACGTCCGCGGCGCAGGGTGGACATGCTCGGCGTGCCGCTGGGCTTCGGCGCGAGCATGGCGGGCGTCGATATGGGTCCGGCGGCGCTCCGTGTCGCGCGCCTCCATCAACGCATCGCTGAGCTTGGATATGAAGTACGCGATCTTGGAGATCTGCGTTTGGAACGACCCCAAACCCTTCCCGACCCGCACGACAAACTAAAGTATGTGGAAGAGATCCACGAGGCGTGCGAAAAGCTGGCCAAGGAAGTACACGACATACTGACGGCTGGCGATCTGCCCCTGTTGCTCGGCGGAGACCACTCAATCGCAATTGGTTCAATCTCCGGCGCTGCCTGGTATTGCCGAGAACGTGAAGAGAACCTCGGCCTGATCTGGTTCGATGCGCACGCAGATATGAACACACCTGAGAGCACGCCGTCTGGAAATATTCATGGCATGCCTTTGGCCGCGCTGCTCGGCTTTGGCGCGCCACAGTTAACGCACATAGCCGGCTTCGCTCACAAACTTGATCCGAAGTTTTGTGCTCATGTCGGAGCGCGCGACGTGGATCGCGGCGAGCGTGAGTTGGTTCGCCAGCTCGGAATACGACTCTTCACCATGCGCGAAATTGACGAACGCGGAATGAGCGCGTGCATGGATGAGGCCATTGCAATCGCCTCGCGGGCGAGCGGTGGCTTCGCAGTAACTTTCGACGTTGATGTGCTGGATCCCGGTGACGCTCCCGGCTCAGGCACACTCGTGCGCGGTGGATTAACTTATCGGGAAGCACACTTGGGAATGGAAAAGATTGCGGAAGCCGGTGGCATGCTTTCGCTCGAGGTGGTTGAGATTAATACCGCGCTCGACGTTAACAACAAGACTGCTGAGTTGGGAGTCGAACTCATTCTTTCAGCACTAGGCAAGACTATTCTTTAATTCGGGAGTAAGCCGTTGGCAAAAAAACTCCGCGTGGGAGTTATCTTCGGCGGACGTTCGGGCGAGCATGAAGTGTCGATTCGTTCCGCACGCGCCGTTATTGAATCGATCGATCGCAAAAAGTATGAAGTCGTTCCAATAGCGATAACTAAGGAAGGGAAGTGGCTTTCACCCCGCGAAGCTCTCAGCCTTTTACCACCCGGCTCTCAGGATCTCCTTCCGACTGAAGTCATTTCAAACTCCGCTGATGCAATCGCGATTCTCGGCGATCCTTCTCACAAGGGTCTGGTGTCACTCGATTCACAATCCGACAACGCGCGTCTGGATGTCGTTTTTCCAGTGCTGCATGGTCCTTTTGGTGAAGACGGAACGCTGCAAGGACTGCTTGAGATGGCCGCTGTTCCGTACGTTGGTTGTGGGGTGTTGGCGTCCTCAACCGGCATGGATAAAGTCGCGATGAAAGCGCTTTTTCACGAGGCCGGACTTCCCATCTGCAAACACATCTGGTTCCTCCGTTCGCAATGGCATCGTGATCCAAACTCCATCCTCCGAAAAGCGAGACGCACCCTTGGCTTTCCTTGCTTTGTAAAACCAGCCAATCTCGGTTCGTCGGTCGGTGTTTCTAAGGCAACTGACGAGGCTTCATTGAAGAAGGCGATTGATCTGGCTGCCGAATATGACCGGAAGATCATCGTTGAAGAAGGAGTCGATGCGCGCGAAATCGAGTGCGCGGTGATGGGTTACGAGGAACCGCAGGCGAGCTTGCCAGGCGAATATGTGATCTTCGATGAGGCCGCGCGTTTTCTTGATTACACTGAAAAGTACGCGAGCACAGGTAACGTGGAATTCGTGGTGCCGGCTCCGATTTCAAAAGCGGTCACGACAAAGATTCAGCAACTTGCCTTACGGGCCTTTGCGGCGGTTGATGGCGCAGGTCTCGCTCGGGTTGATTTCTTTTTAAGACGGGACAGCAAACAGCTGCTGGTTAACGAACTGAACACCATGCCTGGTCTGACCGAGGTTTCCGGTTATCCCAAGATGTGGGCCGCGTCAGGTGTGTCGTTTAGAGAGGCGTTGGAAAGGTTGATCGAACTCGCCTTCGAGAGACATCGAGACAAGTCAACGAACAAGACCAGCAAGTAACTGGCTTAGTGCGGAGCCTTTACTTACTTCGCTTTCGGCGCTCGATATCCTCTGCGATTGCGAGCGCTCAGGTCGGGCTTTTTCACCTGCACTTCAAGGGCATGCCACTTTCCATCACGCGCGGTGTTTCCCGGCCGATACGCAATCGTATATTGATGACCTAACTCTTCGGCAATGCTCGCGAAGGCATCTCGCAATTCTGGCCCACCCGGTGTTGCGATAAACCTGCCGCCCGTGCGTTCTGCGAAATTTTTCAATGATGCTGCCGTCTGCTGATTTCGTGTGGCACTACCTCCGGTGGCCGTCATGTCCACCGTGTAAATGCTCGCGCCCACTGCCAGCGCGCTGTCGAGTGCCTTTGATGAGGATGCCTTGCTGTAGGTATCGAGGCCGTCTGAAAGCACTACGATCGCTTTGCGCATCTCCGATCGATCCCTCAACACTCTCGCAGCTTCCACGATCGCGTCGTGCAACGTCGTCATCCCTCTCGCCTTCATTCCAAACGCCATCGGAGCGAGATCTCGACCGGACGAGAAGTCCTGCACTGATTCAACCTTATAATCAAACTTGTAAACTGCTGCCACGTCTTCAGGTCTCAATCCATCAAGAAACCGGATCGCCGCGGAACGCGCCAGCGACAGGCGAGTTTCCATGCTGCCAGAAGTATCGAGCAACACCACGGAAGCGAATGGCGACTCTTGCACACTAAAACCGGCGATCAGATCCGCCGATACTTCCTTGCCGTCATCGAAGATCTTGAAGTCCGAAAGCTTCAGACCGGGCACATACTTGCCCTGCTTGTCGGTGACCGTGATGTTGATGATTACGAGATCGGTATCGATGCGAACTACATCATCATCCTGGCCCATTGCCTGAACAGGGAAGAGAGCGAAGAGTGTGACGAAGATTAGCAGTCGCAGAAGGACGCGTGGACTTGTTGGCAGGGTCAACCTTAAACCTCAACGCGAGAGCTGACGAACAATACCGATGAGCTCAAGTAAGACATTAGCCTCATCAATCACTGAAGCTGAGACGACTTGTCGCGGCGTTTTCTGAACCAGATCTGAAAGAGACTCGGACAACTCCGCGACTCGTTTGAGCGCAGCGTTCAAATCGGTTGGGGCTTTCTCGATCTGTATCTCGGAACTCGAACCGCCCGCTTTGCTGCGAAGTTGTTTTGTCAGCTTCTCCAGTCGGTCAAGCCGTTTGCTGTCCTCTCGACCCAAAGCCTTCTTTGTCTCGAACGAATTCTGCAGCTTGCCGGCGATGTCGCACAATTCGCGCGCGCGATCCAGATTCTCTTTGTGCTCAGACTCAGCATACTTAATAGCCCGTTTCGCGCGCATTTCATCTTCCAGAGGACCGGCAGGCTGCTGTTCGCCCGAGGATGATTGACCGATATCAATCGGTTCGGAAGGAATTCTTCTGCGGCTTTGAGCGGTCGAAGGAATGGCAAATAACACGAGCAGAAAAGAGATCGCGGTCAACAGGAAGAGTTTACTCAAGGAGTCGATCATGATTGCTCGAATGCTTATAGACATACTGCTTTTATTGCGAGCCAATCCTAGCTTAACCCGAGTATTTCACTCAACCGGAAAGTTCTGTCGACAGGTGCTTTGAACTTTGAGCTTTGAGCTTTGAACTTTGAGCTTTCTTATCGATTTCAAAGTTCAAAGCACAAAGCTCAAAGTACAAGGCGCGAGACCTCAATCAACTTCCGGATCGCATCAGTCTCTGCCTTACACAGACTGTGACTACTCTGCTAATCGAATAGTTGCATGGGTCGAAAATCGAAAAGTCACGGCTGCTGCTAAGACATGACGTGAACTCTTGTCGTCATGCCGACTTCTCAGAGTTAACATGAGAGAAGGATGAACTGAGTGGCGGGGAGTTTAAGTTTTGGATTAGGCGCCGCTCAAGGTACGCGGCCAGGGTTGTCCGGCGTGTTGATAAACTCGTCCTTGTTTGAGCCGGGCTTTTGCACGACCACTGTCTTCGATTCAGTTTTTTCGAGCGGACGTTTTTGACCTGGCCCACTCGAATGGACCAGCAAGTCAGAATCGTTTTGCTTCACACCAACCAGGCGGATCGAGCCATATTCCTGTGCCGGAAACTTCAACGCGAAACGCCCTTCCTGAGATGGTGAAAGGGTTGCGGGATCGAGCGCGACCGTCTTTTGCTCTGCTGTTCCATCTTTTCGTCGCCACAGTTCCAGTTGTACCGCTAATCCTGTGAGGTTGTCGTTGGAGATGTTCTTGACGCTCCCGCCGATTATGGTCTCGCCGGATTTCAAAAGCGGATCATCGACAAGGACATGAACTTTGGCGGGGCCTTTAGAAGTAACGGCCTTCTGTTCGGTAACCGAAGGGCCAGGGACGGTGTTCGCTGCGTGCTGATTCCTGAGATACGCGTAGCCGCCGAACAGAAGTGCAGCAATTGCTAACGCGCAGGCGGCAGCGAATAACTTCGGACCGGATGAACTCTTGCTCTCAGCAAATAGCTCACCGCTCTGAGATGAATTTGAAAGCATAACTTCGCGCTGGATTTAATAGATTACTTTAAGTGTGGAGAGTCTTACTGCTCAGATCGTCCCGGGGGAGCTGACCCTGTGATTTGTGTGATCAGCGCTACTAGAAACTCTTCTTCAGCCAGACCGACGCTTGGCAACGTGACCCACTCCGCGCCTGTGGCTCCATCAGTCCGACCTTCAATTTTTGCGTTAGATCCAACATTGGCACTGCTGCCGTCGATCGCCTGGACCTCGACAGTAAGCGTATAGCGGCCACGAGTCCACCCGCGGGTTGTCTGCTGAGGAATGTCTGCATAGCGAGACAACTCCGACTGAGAAACAACGGCTCCCTTGATAAATGTGAATGGCTGGCTGACGATGATCCCTTCCGACAAGCGAGATGCTGTCTCGTCAACGACAAGATTTTTCTCGCGCATGACATCCTGAACGGCTTTGATCAAGACATCGCGGCGAGCGGTAAAGCGATACGGGTTGGGAATCGGTGGCGGCGCCGGCGTTCGACCCTTGCCAAAGTCCATACCTCGGCCCGCGCCGACATCTGTCTTGTTTCCGTTGTTGGCGGGGACTCTTTCTGATCCAGTGTCCCTGACCCGCTCGCCGGTTTTATCCACACCTTTAGCAGATTGACCCTGGCAAACCACCGCGAACAACAGCGTCATTAAGATTGCACTGGAAATCCGAGTCATACATCACACCCTTTTCTATTAACACAGTCCCGGGGGTTGCAATCGAGAATAGATGAACGGCTAATCAATTACAAGGAGCTTTTGCGGTTGATCTCGCTAGCAACCTGACTACTTTGACACGTTATTAGCGTCTCTCTTTTGCTCCCAATTTCTCAACGCCTGCACGCCACGAGCGAAATCGCGATCATTCGAATAAAAGTTGTGCGCTCCGTCATTTCTCGACGGCTCACGAACGTAGTAGAGGTAATCAGTAGTTGCGGGCTCAAGCGCAGCCTCTAATGACCCCTTACCCGAAGATGCAATCGGACCCGGCGGTAGGCCCGCGAAAATGCGCGTATTGTAGGGGGAACGCCGATCGAGATCGCTTTGGTAGACCTTCCCATCATTGCGCCATTTACCTGCAAGCTTCGAAGCGTAAATTATTGCCGAGTCCACACCCAGCGGCATGCCGATCTTCAAGCGGTTGTAGATTACTGAAGCCACCAACGGCCGTTCGTTGTCGAGTTTTGCCTCGGTCTCAATTAACGACGCGGTAACCACTATCTCGCGGGGAGACATATTTCTCAGTCGCGCTTTCGCCGTCCACTCTGGTTTCCAAACGTCCCGAAATCTCTTGACCATTATCTTAATCAACTCGGTGGGTGTTGATTCCGGGGAAAACTCATAAGTATCCGGATAGAGATAGCCCTCGAGATTCCCTGCCTGGGGATCCAGATCCGAAATCAAGCTCACGTCATTCATTAACTTGAGCGCGTCATCGACGCTGGTCAGATGCATCTCCGGAATCTTGGTCATTGCGTTTGCGATGTCCCAACGCGTCCAGCCCTCAATGACCGTGAAGCGGTTGAGGCGCCGTTCTCCCTGACGCAGCTTTGCCAGAACACCGAGCGGAGTGATGGGAGAAGCAAACCTGTACTCACCAGCCTTTAGCGAAGAAGCGCTTCCGGTAACCTTCAAGTAAAACGTTAACGGCCAGGTACTGCTCAAGACACCCTCGGAGGAGAGCTTCTTCACGATGAACGAAGGAGACGATCCCATCGGGATTTCGATGTACTGCTGACTCTTCGCATGCTGAACAGGTGTCCGTAGCTCGCGGTATACCCAAAATGCTGCAGCAGCCGCCACCAGAATGGCAGTTAATGCGATACCTAAGATAATTCGTTTCATTCTTCGTTTTAGTAGATTAGGAGAAGTGGATTAAGGATCCGTCTGGGGTTTTATGCGAATGCGATCCTGATTATCGTCAAGAAAGTCGCGCAGGATGATAACAGCAGATTCACTGTCGATTAGACTCGAGTTAACGCTGGATGCGATGCCTTCGTACCGGAGGCGTTCGGAAGCCTCGACGGAGCTTAATCGTTCATCCTGGAGATAGATCTCGATCTCAAGTGATTGGGAGAATTTCTTAGCCGTTCGCTGAACCTCGAGTGCCGCTGTTCCAACGGTTCCGTCGAGGCTTAGCGGCAAACCAATTACCATAGTTTTGGCGTCAAAGCGCCGTACAATTGCGTCCACGTCGCGAAGCAACTGCTTCCAGTTCGTACGAAGTAGCGGCTCAAGGCGCCTGATTGAAATCGAGAGTTCATCTGAAAGCGCGACGCCGACTCGCGTGCCACCGAGGTCGAGGGCCAATATCGGACCTCGTATCTTGTTCTGATTAGCGGGAACACTCATTGAAAACAATCGACGCCGAATCGACGGATAACGTGTAATAAACGCAGCTTGCAGCTTTTCTTGCAAGGCCTGTATGATACGGGCGGCTCGCCGGGGCAACCACTTTGCAGCAGTTTTGATTGATCAAACCAGAGGCAAACAAGAAGCAAAATGTCATTTCGCACTAAATTCGCGCTGATTCTGGGTTCAGCTACCCTCGCCATTTATACATTTGTTGGCGGCTGGATATCCACCAGGGCACAGCAGCCTGCCAATGATCCCAACGCCCAATTGCGAATCTTCGAAAGCGTCTTGCAGCATATTCAGAACGATTATGTTGATGAGCCAAACATGGAAAAGGTTCGAGCCGGCGCCCTCAGGGGCCTCGCCTATGGCTTGGATCCGTACTCGACCTATCTGACTCCCGAACAAGTGCGCGACTTCAGCGACTCGCCGAAGGAGAATCAGGTTGGTATCGGCGCAGAGTTATCGCAGGTAGCTTCATATCTCTATGTGATCGCCCCAACCAAAGGCTCTCCAGCCGATCTGGCGGGAATCCGCGCCGGCGACATTATCGAGTACATCGATCAAAAGGCTACTCGGGATATCTCGCTATATGACGCCAAGCAGTTGCTCAACGGGGCGGCGGGCAGCGAAGTGAAGTTGAGGATCCTGCGCGCAAACACGAGACCGCTGACCTTGACGGTCAAGCGCGCTGCGTTCCGTTCGCCGGCTTCCGAAGGGAAGATGGAGGCAGGACGAATCGGCGTGCTCCGGATCAACAGTCTGGCTCAGGGTGAATCGGCAGATGTCCGATCGCACGTACAGGAACTGGTGAAGCAGGGCGCGCAGAAGTTGGTCATTGACGTTCGCGCCACTGCCGGCGGTTCAATCGCAGATGCCGTTTCGGTGGCTAACCTGTTCATCAAGGAAGGAACGATCGCCGAAACCATCGGTCGCGAAGGTAAGATACTGAAAACTTTTACGGCGGATCCCAAGAATGCTATTTTCGCCGGCCCGGTCGTGGTGTTGATTGATAGCGGCACGGCAGGTGCCGCCGAAGTGCTCGCATCAGCTGTGCTGGAACGCAAACGGGGAGAGGTAGTCGGGGAAAAGAGTTTTGGCGCAGGCGCTGAGCAGCAGCTCTTCACGCTTCGCGGCGGTGACGGACTCTTGCTCACGACCGTGAAGTGGGCATCGGCAAGTGGGAAGCCTTTTCTTGGCGAGGATCGTGCACGGTCGGGCGTGACTCCAACGTTTGAAGTGAAGCGACCGGAAATCGCGGAAGCTCTCGATCCGGATGACTTGGCTGGGACCGATGATGACGTAGCAAATAAGCCGCCGGATCCGGCTGACAAGCCGCAGGTAGTGGCGCCTGTTGAAGGAACTAAAGTGCCGGCTGAGGATCTGCAGATGAAGAAGGCGCTCGAATTGCTGAGAGAGAACAAACCCGCGCAGGTTCAGCGCGCCGCGTAACACTGTCAAAATGCGAACTTGAGAGCAGCTGGCGACCAACAATCGCTGGCTGCTTTTTTATGCCGAGTTTCTGGGTTCCTGATATCGAGTAACCCTGAACCCATATCGGGTACGAATACATCTTTCATCGCTGGTGCCGTTCGTAGTTTTATTCGCATTCGATTGCGAGTTTCTTGCATCTCGTCGCATTCTCAATGAAACCCCTAATTAGACACTATCCTCGCAGCTATACAGATTAACGCTGGCGAAAGGGTACGCCTGTTGCTGAAGAATACTGTGAGCTTCAGACGAAGCATTCCAGCAAGGAGAACTGAGCGATGATAATGACTAACAAATTACTACCTGTGGCTTTGATTGCTGCCTTGATTGGCGGTTCGGTTGGCGCTTTCGTTATGCACAACAGCAACGAACCTGCTACGAAAGCTTCAAACACAGATTCCTCTTTGAACGCAACCACACCGCAGTATGCGGGTGCACAGACCGGTGTTGATGCGGGACTTCCGTCAGATTTCGATACTCCCGCCGAGCAGACAGCATACAAATCCGGATTTGCCGACGGCTTCCGTGCGGCACAGGCAGGTGTTTCCGGAGATCAGCCGTCGTCAACGGTCAGCACACCGGCTCGTCGCGTGGTTTATCGCACGGCTACCAGTCGGGCGGCGCCACGACGCGTCTACTACAACTATAGTGAGCCTAAGGGTCGGAGCTTCTGGCAGAAGCATCGCGATAAACTGACCGTGGCAATGGGTGCTGGTGGCGGCGCAGCGGTTGGTGCTTTGATTGGTGGTAAGAAGGGTGCGGCTATTGGCGCCTTGGCAGGCGGCGGTGGTTCAGCTCTCTATACCTACAAACTACGTAACCGCAACCGTAGATACTAACGGCGCCGGACGCGTAATGATGACGAGAGCGAAAGCCATAGTCCTTTCTGGAGTATTGATCGCTCTTGCGGCAGGCTCGTGGGCAGTTCCCGGATCGGGAGCTGCCCATTTTCCTTTCAATAGCACAATCAATCTTCAGTCCAGGATTCCAGTTCAGAAAGCGAACGCGGCGGTTCTTCCCCGCCGCGTTAAGTTTCGCGAGGCCAAGTCACGAGGGTTGCTGACCAGTGCATGGCTAAATGACCGTGGTCCTTTCACCGTTGCACTGGACACAGGCGCGGGCATCAGCGTCATCAGTGATGCGTTGGCTCGCGATATCGGGGCGCGGCATCTAAATACTCGGACAACACGCGTCGCCGGATTGTCTGGAAGGGAAGTCACAGCACGCGAGGCGGTCGTTGATCGAACAGCGCTCGGCGATCGAGATAACGTAATGCCGGGAAAACTTCGCGTGTTGATTGCACCTCAGTTGCCGGCAGGTGTCGACGCGATAGTAGATCCGACTGAAGCCTTTGCGCCGCTGGGTTATTCGATCGACCTGCCGAATGGAGTTATCAGCGCACTTAATCCAAAGAGCGACGGACTTGATCAAACGCGACCGCCAAACAACGGCGCGGTCGTCGCCTGGTTACGTGACGGCCAGGGCAACCGGCCATTCGTCCGTCTCAGCGATGGCAGGAAGGCATTAATCGATACCGGTTCAAACTTTGGGCTGGCCTTAAGTCGCTCAGGTCTTTCGGAGAACGACCAGAGAGCGCGAGTGTCAAGAGATGTCGGCGGCGGCACCATCAGTTCGCGACGCGTGGCGCCCACCACCGTTAGTATTGGCGATCTCGTTTTGCGTGACGTACCAACTGATCTACTGGACGGTGTGGAAAAAGGCGCGCCGGTTATTCTGGGGCGAGATGCCCTCTACCCGTTTCGACTGAGCTTTGATCCGGTTCGCCGCTTGATCGAGATAGTACCTTCAGGGCAGGATAACTAAGTCTCAATTCCAATTTGATGCTGTGGTTATCGAGCAATGAGGGAGCAACTTAAGTCCGGGATTCTGTTGATTGCGTTTTGTCTTCCGCTGATCACGACAATCGCGAGCAATGCCTCGTTTCAAGATCCAACCCCGCAACCAAACCAATCCCAGCCGGCGGCAACTCCTCAATCACAGGAGGAAGTGATACGCGTCGAGACCGATTTGGTGAACACCCTGTTCACCGCAGTAGATCGCGATCGACAATTCTTCAAAAACCTGCGCAAGGAAGATCTGCGAATTTTTGAGGACGGAATCGAACAGGAGATCGCGTCGTTTGAGCGCGAGACTGACCGGCCACTCACGCTGGTGCTCTTGGTTGATACCAGCCGTTCTCAAGAACGAACCCTACCTGAAGAGAAGAGAGCAGCGAAGCTATTCATCGAAGCGGTAGCCAGACGCGACAAGGACCGGATCGCCGTTGTCTCGTTTACCGGTGTCCCGAAAGTGGAGTTGACTCCAAGTAACGACCTCGCGGCGATTACGGCTGCTATTGATCGGATGGCGGTTAGGTTACCGGCAGAAGGATGTGATCCTTTTGTTTCCCTGCAGGAAGATCCACGGTGTTGGACCAGCATTTGGGATTCGGTCCTGGCCACCACGAATGCTTTGGCGAAAATGCAGCGCAAGGACTCGCGCCAGGCTATCATCTTACTTACCGACGGCGATGATACGAGCAGCCAATCCGACCGCGATGAAGCAATCAAGGTCTGCATCGCCAACGACGTCACTGTCTACAGCATTGGAATCGGAGATCCGGAGCTTTACGCGATTAAGAAGAGTGGGATTAGCAAGCTTTCGGAGCAGACTGGCGGCAGGGCGTTTTTTCCCAGGGCAGACGCTGAGTTGGCCTCAGCCTTCGCGCAAATTCAGGACGAGTTGAGATCTCAATATGTCGTCGCTTATACGCCTAAGAACAGAGCGCGCGATGGCTCCTATCGAAAAGTGAAATTGGAAGTGACTAATCCGGAGCTGCGCAAAAGGAAACTGCAGTTGCTACATCGACAAGGCTATTACGCCAGGAAAGATTAGCCTCGCCATGCGGAGCCTTTCGAGTTCAGAGCGGAATATTTCCGTGTTTTCTTGGCGGGTTTGTATCGCGTTTGTTTTCGAGTAAAGAAAGCGCGCGGATCAGTTTCGGCCGAGTCTGCGACGGTTCGATCACTTCATCCACAAATCCTCTTTCAGCCGCTACGTACGGACTCGCAAATTTCTCTTCAAGCTCAACAATCCGCGAGCGTCTTGCAGCTTCCTGGTCCTTCGCTTCATTTATTTCGCGACGGTACAGAACGCCAACCGCGCCCTCGGCGCCCATCACGGCAATCTCCGCTGTGGGCCAGGCAAAGTTGATGTCTGTGCGAATGTGTTTTGAGGCCATCACGCAATAAGCGCCCCCGTAAGCCTTGCGAGTAATCACAGTGATCTTTGGCACCGTGGCCTCGGCGAACGCATACAGAAGCTTGGCGCCGTGTCGAATGATGCCGCCATGTTCCTGTGAAACACCCGGCAGAAATCCGGGCACGTCCTCAAACGTAATCAGCGGGATGTTGAAGCAATCGCAGAAACGCACGAAACGAGCGGCCTTAACCGAAGCGTCAATGTCGAGCACGCCGGCAAGATAGGCAGGTTGGTTTGCTACGATGCCCACCGAACGCCCACCTAAGCGCGCAAAGCCAACGCAGATGTTCTGCGCGAAATGCTGTTGCACTTCAAAAAAGTATCCCTCGTCAACGATGAGGTTGATCACGTCGCGAATGTCGTAAGGCTGGTTGGCCGACTCTGGAATTATGGAGTTCAATTTCGGATCCGCGCGATCGCTTGCGTCATTAGTGTTCAGTCGCGGGGCGTCTTCGAGGTTATTTGAGGGAATAAACGACAGCAGCTCCCGCACCATTCTAAGCGCGTGTTCGTCTGAGTCGGCTGCAAAGTGCGCGACGCCGGAGACGTGATTGTGCGTCACCGCGCCGCCAAGTTCTTCCTTTGTTACATCCTCATGGGTAACGGTCTTGATAACATCAGGGCCGGTTATGAACATGTACGACGTGTCCTTAACCATCACGTTAAAGTCGGTAATTGCCGGACTGTAAACCGCGCCGCCGGCGCATGGGCCCATAGTGCAACTGATCTGCGGCAGTACTCCGCTCGCCAGCGTATTGCGCAGAAAGATGTCTGCGTACCCGCCGAGGCTGACAACGCCTTCCTGAATGCGAGCACCGCCTGAATCATTCAAGCCGATAATCGGCGCGCCCACTTTCATCGCCAGATCCATCACCTTGCAGATTTTTTCCGCGTGCGTCTCGGACAATGAGCCGCCGAAGACTGTGAAGTCCTGAGCAAAGACAAATACCCTTCTGCCATCGACGAGGCCATGACCGGTGATCACGCCGTCGCCCGGATATAGCTGCTTGTCCAGACCGAAATCTCTGGACCGATGCACGACCAGGCGGTCGAATTCTTCGAACGAATCTTCGTCCAGCAGAAATTCAACCCGCTCCCGCGCGGTCATTTTTCCTGCCGCATGCTGCTTATCAATTCTTTCCGAGCCCCCGCCGATCTCTGCCTGCTGACTGCGCTCTTTGAGAATTGCGAGCTTCGTCTTGGAGGGTTGCGGTTGTTGCTTTGAAGTCATCTGGTTCCTGGTGTTGTGAAGGGAAAGCTTCGGGTCTCGATCAGTGCCACTATTTCCTCGACCGCGCGCCTGGCATTATCACGCACTGCTGCGGAATAGCCATACAGCTCAGCGTTTTGATCGAACTCATCGAGGTCGAGTATCTCATAAGAAAAATCCGTGTGAACCAGTATGTCGATATCCAGATCCACATAACTCAGAACCTCACCGTCAAAGGACGGGGGCACATTGATGTTGCAGTAGTAGTTTCTCAATGCTCCGTTTGGCTGCGAGAAGCGAAAGACGCTGTACCAGCGATCGAGCCAGTAATACTCGATGCTCAGTGTGCCGCGTGCGATCGTGCCGAGCAAGTCGTGCTGCACTTCCTCGGCAAATTCTGCATCAAGAACGAGTAGCGAACCGTCTTGCTCAAGTATGCGAGCAGTCCAGCTCCGATGTTCCGAGCCGTCATACTTGTAGGCCCGAACCGTGATCATCTATTTGCGACCGCTTTTATGCCAGTCCGCTAGAAACTGCGCCTGTCCCTTGTCGGTAAGTGGGTGATTGAAAAGTTGATCGATGACTTTGAAGGGCATCGTCGCCACGTCGGCTCCCATGCGCGCCGCTTCGATCACATGGATCGGATGGCGAATACTCGCAGCCAATACCTGGGTATCCCAATCGTAGTTTCGATAGATGTCGACGATATCCTGCAACAGAATCAGCCCATTCTC
>JBGTLE010000419.1:0-6338 GCA_041744295.1 Pyrinomonadaceae bacterium
GTCAGTCAGCGAGAACCTTGAAGACTTTCGTCGCGCTGCTGAGGGTTTCGCCGCGCATCTTTCGCCGGACGATCGCCTCAGCCTTATTCAATTTGACGATCGCATACAGCTTTTGCAGGATTGGACCAAGAGCCGCGTGCAGTTGCGGCGGGCCCTGAGACGACTTGCACCCGGAATGTTCACGCGCTTTCACGACGCGGTGCTGGTTGCCACTCGTGATCAGTTTCCCCGCAATAGTGCTCGGCACGCGATCATCGTGCTTACGGACGGCATCGACAGCGGCAGAGGAATCTCATTTCAAGCCGCGCTTAAGTCCGCGCTTGGGTCGCAGACCGCCGTCTACGTCATTAGCAATACTGAAATCGAAAGAGCAGGAAAGCAGGCTGAGCTCGAGAACTTGTTAGCCGGTTCGGACGCGTCGGTGAAGTTTAATGAGCTTCGCATCGGAGATCTGCGGATGGGTCTCGACGCACTCGCGGCAAGCGAGCGCAATCTGGATCAACTTACGGCGGCGACGGGCGGCAGACTCTACAAGCCGAAGTCGTTTACGGATCTGGAGCGCACCTACGCTGAGGTTGCCGAAGAACTTCGTCACCAATACGCGCTTTACTACACGCCAATTAATAAGAAGAGAGATGGAAAGTTTCGGCAGGTAAGAGTCCAAACGTTGAGTTCGACCCATCGCGTGTCCGCAAGAATTGGTTATTTCCCGCCTAAATAAGAATCGCCATTGCTGCAGTCCAAAGTGCCACACAGCGCTGCTCGTCTTGAGCTGTGCGCCGTAGAGACACACATTGTCGTGACGCGTTTTGAACGCCCTTCCTGCGATTATCTGTATAACTTCAACTATTTCGCTAATTAGGTGGTTTCACTTAAGGTTGGCATGGTCATTGCGAAGTGAATTGGAAATCTGTGAGCACAACTGTGCGATTCCCCAGCTTGCAGACAATTATCAAACAACAATTCTAATCGCGATTAAGGGAGATTCGAATGCGACCGATTAAACACGTGGAGAAGGGTTTGACGATGGTTGCGGGAGGCGTACATAACGCCATCCAGGCCGTGAACAAGTACAAGCCAAACCCATCTTTCACACCGAAGTGGTCTGAAAAGCCGTTGCTGAAATCATGGCAGAAGAGTAAGCCAACTCTGGGTTGGCCGCGAACGACCGATTCACTCTGCCCCAATTGCGTGATTGAAGCGCGCGAGTCGATTCTGAGTGGCAAGCAAGACGTATCCATCCTGATCAACGAAAAAGTTGGCGAAATCAAGGCGCAGATTATCGAGCGCGACGGTGAGATCTGGATGGTCAAGGATTGCCCGATTCATGGACACTTCGAAGACATGATGGCAATTGATGCCAAGTTTCTGACGCACATCGAAAAGATGTTCCCCGGTCGCGATATCGACGCGCATAACGATGAGAAACTCCACAATCACGGTTCCAGTACAGTTAAATATGGCCGGGGTGCAGTGCTCACGGTAGACCTTACGAATCGCTGCAATATGATGTGTGACCCGTGTTTCATGGACGCCAACCAGGTTGGCTTCGTCCACGAACTGAGCATGGAAGATATTCAGGAGATTCTCGATAACGCGATCACAATTAAGCCTCGTCGGCAGATGTCGGTTCAGTTCTCAGGTGGTGAGCCTTCCATCTCGCCGCACTTCCTGGAAGCAATTCGCTACTCGCGAAAAGTCGGCTACAACAGTGTGCAGGCTGCGACGAACGGAATCGAGTTTGCCAAGAGCAAAGAGTTTTGTCGCGAGGCTGCCGAGGCGGGACTGCGTTACGTCTATCTTCAGTTCGACGGTATCGGCAACGATGCCAATAGTCACCGTCAGGTCGGTAACTTGTTCGACGTCAAAATGAGGGCCATCAATAATCTTCACGAAGCTGGGGTCGAGATCGTGCTGGTCACAACTCTGGTGAATGGGATTAACAATGACCAGGTTGGTTCGATTGTTCGCTTTGCATTAGACAATCCCAAGAAGATTGCGTTCCTATCGTTCCAGCCCGTTTCGTTTACCGGTCGTGACGAAGAAATTACTGCACAGCGACGGCTGCAACAGCGCTACACGCTTTCGCACCTGGCCCATGACGTGAAGAATCAGGTGGGAATCACTGAGCCGACCCGCGATTGGTTCCCCCTCTCGTTGATGGGTGCGTTTGCGGATTTCGCCGACCTCGTTCATGGACCTCAAGCTGAATGGGGCCAGGTGTCATGCGGTTGTCACCCGAACTGCGGTGTTGGCACTGCGGTCATGGTCGACAAAGAAACGAGAGAGATGCGTCCCGTTCCCGAGTTCCTGAACATCCCCGGTCTGGTGAAGGACATGCAGAAAATCACCGACGCCGCTCGCGGCAAGTGGATGTCCAATATGATGATGGGACTCGCGTTGCTCAAGCATTACAACCCATACAAGTCGCCCACTCAGTTCACGCTGTACGAGCTCTTCAAGAAGTTCGATAAGTCGTTCGGCTTAACTGGTAAAGATTACGGCAAGGTTGACGGCGCCCGAACGAAGGAAGACATCGAGAAGCGTCGTTCCGACCGGTGGAACTTCCTTTTCATCGCCGGAATGTGGTTCCAGGATCTGTTCAATTACGACTTCCGTCGCACGGAAATGTGCATCATTCCCTACGGCACGCAGGAAGGCGAGATTTCCTTCTGCGCTTACAATACTGGAATCGGTTGGCGCAATATCATTGAGAACATGCACCAGAACGCGACCGTGGCGAAGTGGTACGAAGAGCACGGTCGTCACGAGATATTTGCCGGCGGCAAAGCAGTCAACATGAAAGACCCCGCCCATGACCTGGTGTTGAATCCGATTGATTTGAAGCGGCCGAACAAGCCGGAGATGGAAGGCCCTAAGACGGCACATGAAGAAGCTGTGATGATGCGCAAACTCTATCAGGAGATGGTGCTCAAGTCTCAGCAACTCGATGCGCCTGCGTCTGAAAAGCCGGTCCAAATCTTGGGCCTCAGCCGCAAGCCGGCCCCCGCCAAGGCGGAAGCTAAGATTGAAGATCGCGAAGCAGTTGCAGTTTAGTCTCCCGGCAAAGTAGTCCGCCGGGACGACCTCCGGAACCCCGCGAAGCTGGTAAGTTCGCGGGGTTCCACTTTGACTTAAAGTCGTGCGAACTTGACCATAACCGTTGGGGACGTGTTAAATAGCCCCTGCCAAAACGTTGGAAATCAATTTTGAGACGGAGAAGGAATGGCAATAGTTACAGTTAATCAAGGCGAATCGATTGAGAGCGCGCTCAGACGTTTTAAGCGCAAGGTCATGACCGAAGAGATCATTAAAGACGCTAAGAAGCATGCTTTTTTCATCCCGCCAGGTCAGAAGGCGAAACTGAAGTCGGCTCTCGCGCGCAAGCGCAACAAGAAGAAGGGCCGCATGCGCACTGCCCCGCGAGACTAGTTGACTCTGCCGACAGATCCCAAGGCACGCCGCTGCTTTTCATCTCACCAGTCGTCTACAGCCGACAATCCGAGTAGAGGACGCTCCCCGGTGGGCGATCACCAGCGCACTCGTGTGGGACGGATATGGCGATGCTCCCCGGAGGGAAGAGCTTTTCATGACGCGAATTCTGCTGACCAATGATGATGGGATTCACTCTCAGGGACTCATCAAGTTAGAAGAGGCGTTGCAGGAGGTCGGCGACGTTTACGTCGTGGCGCCGGCATCCGAAATGAGCGGAGCCTCACACAGTTTGACGCTCGCGCGCCCACTACGTATTCGTCAGATTGATGAACGTCATTGGACCGTTGATGGCACTCCAACGGATTGCGTAACCCTTGCCCTCAACAAAATACTTCCTGAAAACGAACGACCGCACGTCTGTGCTTCCGGCATCAATCATGGTGGCAATCTGGGTGATGACGCAACTTACTCCGGAACAGTTGCGGGTGCGCTCGAGGCGACGATTCTTGGTGTGCCCGGCGTGGCTCTCAGTCTAGTCGCTCGTGAGAATTATGACTTTCGCGAAGCCGCCAGGTTCGCAATCACCGCTGTAAGAAAGGTCCTGGCAGAAGGATTGCCCGACGGTACGTTGCTGAACGTCAATCTTCCACCAGGCGAGATTAAGGGCGTGCGCGTTACGCGGCAGGGAATCAAGAACGCGCGTCCGGTGATCTCAGAGCACATCGATCCGCGTGGTAAAGCTTATTTCTGGATTGGCGAAGAGTATTTCAACAAGAACTCAGCCGATGGAACTGATTATCAGGCAATCGAAAACGGCTATGTATCAGTGACTCCTTTGAAAGCCGATATGACCGATCACCAGGCTCTGACTACGATCGAAACCTGGAATTACATTACTGGCGCTGAATTGATTCATAAGAGTTAATCGTCGCCGGCGATTCCCGCGCGCGTTTCCCAACTGCAAATAGTTTAGAATCAAAACTGTGCAACAGCAGCCAGGTAGACAAGCACCTGAACGTCAACAGGATTACGCGATACCGCGCGAACGCATGATTGCCAGACTGCGCGAGCATTACCGGATTCGCGACGAGCGCGTGCTGGAAGCAATGCGCTCAGTCCCTCGCCATTCATTTATACCCGAAGCTCTTCAGGGACGCGCTTATGGCGATCATGCTTTGCCGATCAGCGCTAATCAGACGATATCGCAACCCTACATTGTTGCTCGCATGACCGAGTTGCTGGAGGTTAATCCCGATAGTCGAGTGCTTGAGATCGGCGCCGGCTCTGGGTACCAAACCGCAGTGCTCGCAAAGGTCGCGGGGCAGGTATTTTCGATTGAGCGAATCGCGAATTTGGCACGGAACGCCCAGTCATCGATCAGAAATCTTGGCATCTACAACGCCACGGTAAAGTGTTTTGACGGCACCCTCGGCTGGGCCGCCAACGCTCCGTACGACGCGATCCTGGTCGCTGCCGGTGGGCCAGTCGTTCCTGAGCCGCTCGTGTCGCAACTGAAAATCGGTGGCCGCCTGGTGGTTCCAGTGGGTGAATCGAGAGAAGGACAGCGACTCACTCTCGTCATTAAGAGCGAACGAGGAACGAAAATCGAAGACCACGGCGCGTGTGCCTTCGTTCCGCTAATCGGTCAGCACGGCTGGAGTAAGGAATGAAAAGTTAAGACAGACATTCCGCCTTCATCCTTATTAACTATGGAAACGATCTACGAACTGATTCATCAGCTTAAAGAGCTGCTCAATCCGAAAACTATTATCGATACGCTGCTCGCTAAGGGCGGAGTCTTCGTTTACTTCGGACTAATCGCGATTGTCTTTGCCGAGACTGGCCTGGCGGTTGGTTTTTTTCTACCAGGCGATTCCTTGCTCGTAGTTGCTGGCCTTTTTGCGGCGACCGGCAAACTTAATGTAGCCATTCTGCTCTCGACGCTCTTTGTGGCCGCGGTGGTTGGTGATGCTGTCGGTTACTACACCGGAGCGAAGATTGGACCGCGCATCTTCACCCGGCAGAAGTCGCTGCTGTTTAAACCAAGCCATCTGCAAAAGGCGCATGCGTTCTATGAAAAGTATGGTGGCAAGACGATTGTGATCGCGCGTTTCGTGCCCATCGTGCGCACGTTCGCGCCCATCGTTGCCGGAGCGTCGGCGATGCCGTATCGCAAGTTTGTAGTCTTCAACGTGTTGGGTGGCTTCCTTTGGGTTTTTAGCATGATCCTGACTGGCTATTTTCTGGGGAACATTCTCAAGTCAAAATTCGGGGTCGATTTGGAGGAGCATATCGAGTGGGTCGTGATCGTCGTAGTGCTGCTTTCCCTGATGCCGCCCTTTATTGAGTACCTGAAATCGCGACGTGAAAAGGCGCGTGAAACTGAAGCTCAGAATGCAGAGGTTTGACTTAAACCTGATGCACCCCTAAAATCCACGAGCGATTTGAATTAATGAATCGTATCCAGGTAGTGCTTGTTGTAAGAGTCCTTATCGTCAGAGCGCTTATTGTCGGATTGAAATAGTTGGTTGAAGGTTTTGTCGGGGCGTGGCTCAGCCTGGTAGAGCGCACGGTTCGGGACCGTGAGGTCGGAGGTTCGAATCCTCTCGCCCCGACCAGTTATCATCGACTGTGCCGGTAACGGATTGCTGCCAGCTAGCGGACCCAGTGAAGAATAGCGATAACCAGGAGAAAGTCTTCATCTGCACCGCCTTGGTTACGGGACAGATGGCCAACTATACGTGTCGCCCTTGACGGCTTGATAGTTGGCATTGAGGGCAGGTTCCAGCAAAACAATCGCGGCGATACGACGGGCCATGCTCATCACTTCCCGCGCTTCGTCCGGTGTAAGCGGACGCCCGAGCAATTCGAGCTCGCGATAGCTGAGCCACTTCTTGATCACT
>JBGTLE010000420.1:0-5813 GCA_041744295.1 Pyrinomonadaceae bacterium
ACTGGTTCTCGTACCCGAAGTACACGAACACGGAGAAGGACAGCCCCAGCGTGACCCACACGGCGGACCACACGAGGGCCTCTTTCACCTTAATCACATGGGCGTGACGATGAAAGACTCCCAGGTCCAACGCCAACATCAATAGCACAAAGACGATGAATCCTACCCAAAGCCAAACCATCTGCTACTCTCCTCCTTTTCGGGTCAAGCCACCTGGCGTTCGCCACCCAGTTGATACGCCTGGCGCTTTCCTTGCCGCGTCGTCTAGACACTGGTTTCATACCGACGCTCCCCCGACTAGACGCCGAATCAATCCACCGACCACTTGATAACGTGTGCGTTAACGCAGGAGGTTGTTCGGCGTGTTCCCGCGTGGAGTGCAGAGCGCGCCCTCGCAGTAGATCAACGCCGTTCCATCCATTGCCCGACAGCCCTCAGCATGAAAAGTAAGTCAGAATCAGCGCCAAGCCGACCAATACGGCGTACAATCCGAGCGCGCGTCTGAAAATCCGCGGCGAAGAATCCCTGCCCATAAATGCTTCCTTCCGGTTCCCGCCTTCTGCGCGCCGCGCTCCCGATGCTTCGGCGGCGGGCGCGTTGTTCGTGTTTCGGTTCGGTTAAGAGTCGTTCGAGCGCGCGCTGTTCCTCTCCGCCAATCTTCCTGCCCAATAAGAAAGTCCGCCGCCCCCATGCCGCGTGTCGAGCGCGTTAATCGAAGTCGAACATCTCGCCGAGAAACGACTTTTTCTTTTTGCGTCGCCCGTAATGCTCGTCTCTATCTTCGTAATGGTGTGAGTCGCGTTGCGGCTCGTAGTTGCGTGTATTCACCGGCGCTGTTGGCTCCGGCTGCTCAGAAGCCGACCGCTCGATGATCTTGTCGAGTTCACCGCAATCCAACCACATGCCGCGACACTGCGGGCAGTAATCAATCTCAACGCCCTGCCGTTCCGTCATCCTCAAATCCACGTTACATGTCGGACAATTCATATCTTTCTCCTCGCTGAAAAGTTTAGAGTTGCTGTTTCTACATCAGCCCAGTAACTGCCGAAGTTCATCGCAATAGCCACCATGAACCCCAGCACGATGCCGAGCTACCGCCGAGCATGAGGGCAAAGCCCAGCGCAACGAATATCGCACGAAAGACACGGGGGCTCCGGGATGCCATAGGAGAGAACCCGATGGTGGTACTTGGCTGGGATAGCGAAGTAGCCGAAGACCATCACGACAATGAAGATGTTATCTACGGAGAGTGATTTCTCGACCACTTTGCCGGTCAGGAACTCCAGCGAGACGAGCCACGCGGCAGTGCTCGGATCAAAGCCAGGCACGGCCATCAGGCGCGGTTCCTGCGGAAACTTCCAGAGCGCGTACTGGTGAAGAAGGAGACTAAAGAGGAGGGCCAAGGCGATCCACACTAGGCTCCGTGTGGCAGCCTCGCGGAAACTCACCGCGTGTGCTTTTCGGTGGAAGACTCCGAGGTCGAGCGCCAGCAGCAAAAGAACAAGCCCGACGAACGCCAGGTAAAACCACCAGTACTCGGAAAATGGACAAAGCTCAATCATGACCCTGATCCTTTCGCGCGCGAGCAAATGTGACTTCAAGCAGTCGCGCTAAAAGAAAAAACCTTCTGCGCGCTGCGTGAGCCGCAAAAGGTCTTGGTCAATTGAGCTAGTATGAGCTCTTACCGATGTGCCGGGTGCCTTATGTCAGGCTACCGTGTTGACGGCTTCATCGAACCCATTGAAGGTGGGCGACCTACTCCCCTTTCGAGGAGCGCCATTCTACAGCCGACAACGTGGCGAGTCCAATCGCCGTGCGTCTTTCTCACCGGCACCTTGAACACAACTAACGGTGCGGCCGTCGCGAGACCCATTATCGACCGGTTCGAATGTAAAATCCATAAAAGGAGTCGCTGTGTCAGAAAAGTTACTGCCTAACCGTGGACGAGCATTAGTAAAAGAAGAATACTTTCGCGATCCGTCCACTATTTGCGCTATATTTATCGCGAACCATGAGTTGTGAGTCAACCGTCGCATTTAAAAAGGGGCCTTCGATGAGCATGCTGCTCCTAGTTCGAAGCGCGGACGATGTGCGCCCAGCTGTCGAGGCGGCCAACGAGTTTCTGGTGTATCAGCGGCAACGCGTTGCGGAGCCTCGCGAGACGGACGAGATCCTCGGGATCTGGCTGCGGCGCGAACTCGATGGCGACTTGCCGGCGTGGCTCTGGCTCGACCGAGAGGTCGGAGCCGGCGTGTCGGTCCATGTTCCTAGAGATGCATCCAAGATCAGTCCGGGGGAAGCCGGCGTGGGCATCCGAGAGTCGTTCTCTCTCTCGGGGTTATGGACGCTTTGCTGGTTCGACGGCACGCGCGTGCGCTCAGCGCACAGCGCCGCGGAGCGGCGGCGCACAATTCTCGATTCCCTCTTCGGTACTCCATCCGCGTCGCAGTCCTCGAGCGCCACGGAAACGTTCTTCCCGGTCTTTGCTGCAGCTGACGCTGTCGAGTCCATCAAGGCGACCATTCGGGAGATCCACGACCGCTATCCACAGATCATCGGCGGGACCTGGTTCGTCGATGACCGGGAGCATGGAATCGTCCCCGCCCAAAAGGCCGAGGGGTGACGAAGAAGGAGACGCAAGACGCTCCGTGCGTGGTGGTCCTTATGGGCTACCCATCGTGCAGATGCCCAAGGGCGTGCCGGCCCTAAGGTGGATCCGTCTTAAGAAGTCGTTCTCAAGCTGAATGTATTGACGTCGATTACTCCCTTTGAACTTCCGGCAAGACTTAACTTCCTGTTTGCACTCCCGGCAATGTAAACGTTCCAATCTCGAGAATCGCGGAGAATCGTAGGTACGGAACTCTTGGGTTTTCGTAGACTAGCGGCAAGGAATTGCGTCGCATGGCGGCAAAGAATCTCTTCAAGTCACAGATCCCTGTTCACGAAATACCTTCAACAAAAACGACATTCCTATTGACCGATACTGACAGAACAACGCTTCGTATGGAGGCTCAAGAATGCGGAAGAATATTACCGGCCAACAACACCCCTTCTTCTTGGCAAGTAGTAACGAGCCACAGGTGATTGCACATCGCGGAGGCGCGGGAGAGTGGCCCGGGGAAACGATCTATGCTTTTAAACAGGCCGTTGCTCTCGGCGTGGACATTCTGGAAATGGATATTCGCTATACGAGGGATAATCATATCGTGCTGATGCACGATCCGAATGTTAGGAAGACGACCGGTACCAATAAGAGAGTTAAAAACATGGACGTTGGGGAGATTACTTCGTTGAGAGCTGATAACTGGTGGCGTATCCGGGGCATCACATTCCGGACGACGCCAACGCCAAGGTTCCTGAGCTCAAGAATGTACTAGATCAATTTCCCGGACGGCGCCTCGTCATCGAAATAAAGCCCAGAGAGGTTCCGCCGGCGCTAATAACAGAACTCGGTGGGCTGATTCGAGAGTTCGGTGCAAATAATGTTCTGGTTGCTTCCGGATGGAGTAAGCCTTTGCATCTCTTTCGCGAGGAATTTCGTGAGATAGCAACCTCGGCTTCAGTTCTAGAGATGATGGCGTTTCGTTACCGGAAAATTCGGCCCAGCGCGAACGCGATCCAGACGATGTCGAAGGCATGGATTTTCCGGCGCATTAAGAGAAGCTTCATCGAACGCGCTAACCGATCGGGACTAGCGGTCGATGCCTGGACAGTTAATGATGAAGACGAGATGAGGCGACTAATAGCAGACGGAATCGATGGGATCATAACCGACCACCCCACGAGACTCATGAAGGTGTTGAGGCGAATATGATGCTAGTCGTTGCAGGCTAAGGCTCAGTGCCCCGGTTGTTTGGTGTTGCGCATTTCACCATCCGTCTCCGCGCTTTAGTTTCTTCAAAAACACGCGTAGTTATTTCACCTCCAACGGCGACTCGCCGGTTAGGATCTGTCCTGTGTTCTCCGAAAAGGTATCTGGCGGCTCTGCCGCTTTCCTTGCGGTAAGCCTTTGGCTTACCGAAAAGTCTATTACTAAGTGAGGCTATGCTTTCAGACTCATTGGAGGCTTAGCCTCTCGCCGTTGCCTACTGCTGCGGTCAGCCAGAGGCTTACCGCAAGGAAGGCAGCCGAGCCGCACCTTTGTTTTCACTGACGCGCTTTAGCGGTACAGCGAAACATCCGGTAGAATCCTTCCGTTAATCAACTCCCAAACAAAGTGACACGATGAAAAACTCTCTAAGTGAAGAGTCGCTCCGCGATCTCTCCAGCAGACTCAAACAGGCAAACTCGAAGTTTGCCAAGCGCTATCCCGGCGAGACTGGACTCCGGCAACCGGTGCACACGGTCTATGGTGGTGCTCATCTCTTTCAAGCCGACACTGCAGTGCGGCTCGGCGCGCTCGCAAGACGCTCGCTCGATGCCTTTGCGCCGGATTTTCTTGTGTTCGCCCAGGCGATCGATTTGCCGGGCGCCGATGAGCTTCCCGAACAGTTGTCCGAAGCGACTGAGCTGGTCTCGCAACTCGAGACTGATCCTGAGGCCACTCGCCAAACAAACAAAGCAGCCTGGCTGGCCCACACGATCTACAAACGCGTGAGCGACAAATTGCGTCACGAGCCGGTGGAGGATTTTCGCATCGACTTTGAAGACGGCTATGGCAATCGCCCCGATGATGAGGAAGATGACCACGCCGAGTCGGCTGCGATTCAGGTTGCCGATGGGATGAGGAACGAGACGCTGTCTCCATTCATCGGCATCCGGATCAAGACTTTTTCCGAGGAACTGCGACACCGCAGCATGCGAACGCTCGATATCTTCGTTACCCGTCTGCTGGAAAACTCAGGCGGTAAACTCCCGGACAATTTCGTTGTCACTTTGCCGAAGATCACCGTCCCTGAACAGGTGTCGGCGCTGGTCGATCTATTTGAGTTGCTTGAAAGTAAAACAGGTCTCGATTCGGGCTCGCTAAAGCTCGAGCTGATGATTGAGACAACGCAGTCGATCATTAACGAGCGGGGCGAGATCGCTCTACCGAAACTCTTGGAAGCCGCTCGCGGTCGCTGTGTAGCGGCGCATTTCGGTACTTATGACTACACCGCCAGTTGCAGCATTACGGCGGCGCACCAGCACATGCTGCATCCGGCCTGTGACTTTGCAAAAAATATGATGCAAGTGTCGTTCGCCGGAACTGGCGTCTGGCTGTCCGATGGCGCTACGAACATCATGCCGGTCGCGCCCCACCGCTTCGTCGAAGGTGGCGCGCCGCTGACCGCAAAACAGATCGATGAGAACCGCACCACGGTCCATCGCGCCTGGAAGCTGCACTATGATCACGTACAGCATTCGCTGCGCAACGCTTTTTATCAGGGCTGGGATCTGCACCCCGCGCAACTGCCAACTCGTTATGCAGCGATCTATGCGTTCTTTCTGGAGAGTCTCGACGCCGCATCTGAGCGTTTGCATAACTTCGTTGAGAAGGCCGCGAAGGCGACTTTGGTTGGCGACGTGTTTGACGACGCGGCCACCGGTCAGGGGTTGTTGAATTATTTCCTGCGTGCGATCAACTGCGGCGCGCTAACGGAAGAGGAAGCGATAGATTTGTCAGGCCTGACGGTTGCTGAACTACGATCTGGTTCGTTTGTGAAGATTTTGAGGAACCGTCAGAGCCTATAAGACATCCAAAGATACACAGATTCAAGAGATGTGACAGGTGACAAGTGACAAGTGACAAGCAAAGCCGATTCACAACACTTGTCATTCCCCAAAACATCGCATTGCTAGTTACCAGAGGTCTGACTTGTCACTTGTCACCT
>JBGTLE010000421.1:0-3806 GCA_041744295.1 Pyrinomonadaceae bacterium
TAATCATCCAGATGCTCATCAACATACGCCTGGGCCTTCTCCTTCGTGTTCACTTCCTGAATGAATGCACTATTCTTCAGGGCCCAGGCGAAATGGTCCTTGGCGAATTGGGCATACTCAGAGGTTGGCACTCCGGCGTCCGACACCATGCCAATCTTCTTTAACACGCGCGTGATCAGCGCCGTATCGCCGGTCATTCCCACCGCGTGAAACAACTTGTGTTTGTCGTCATCCGACATTGACGAAGACGCCGACGAGGAAGGGGTAGTGTCTGTGTTCGAGTTGTTGTTCGAGTTGGCAGTAGACCGGCGGTTCGCATTCGAATTGAGATTGAAGTTGAAATTACGATTAGCGTTCCCTGAAGATGAGCGGCCGGTAAAAGTGTAAAGAACAACTCCGGCTACAAGGACTACCAGCAGACCCAAACATCCTGCACCGCCACAACCGAGGGCTATTTTCTGGTTTTTGTTCATCGGTTCCTCGTTTCAAGTTTTGTGATCTGACACTGTACAGGATTAACCAGATTCTCAGGATCGGTACAGGATTAACAGGATGCTCAGGATTTACAGGAGTCTCGTCAAATGAGAAACGACACGTATTATCCTGTGAATTCTGTAAATCCTGTCCTCATTGGTACAGGATTAACAGGATGCTCAGGATTTACAGGAGTCTCGTCAAATGAGAAACGACCGTATTCCTGTGAATTCTGTAAATTCTGTCCTAACTGCTTATCCTGTGTGAATCCTGTCGTTATCCTGTGAATCCTGTCCCGTCTTCATCCAGTTAATGCAGGCTTCAAGATGGCGATGCATCTCAGCAACTGTTTCCTCGCGCAGATCGCCGTGTCCGGGCAGCACCCAGGCAAACGAATACGGCAACAGTTTTTCCATCGAGCGAATCTGCTCTGCCCATGAATACCACGCCACACTCGGAAAGGCAGTTAGCGTCTGACGCTTTGGTGACCATGCCAGATGATCGCCAGTAAAGAGAAATCTGTTTTTGTACAGGAGCAGCATGTGACCGCGAGTGTGGCCGGGAGTGGGAATAATCAGTAGCTCATCATCAAGCCAAACCGGTTCTTCTCCTTCAACAATGCGCTCGATGCCGAGTCTACTTGCGCCGTCATCCTTGTGCATGATCCTTTCGCAGCCAAACCGGTCGGCATAGCGTGCGTGATCCGCGATATCGTCCTTATGCGTCAGGAACATTTTCTGAATGCCTCCCAGCGCAGCGATGCGTTTGACGAGGTGCGACGTAAATCGCGGAGAATCGACCATCACGTTGCCGCCGTCTGCTTCGGCGCGATGAATCAGGTAACTCCAGCCGCCAAAACTCGACTCAGAAGTGAACCCGCAGAAATAAACATTGTCAGCAATCAGCGCTGGGAAAGCGTCGATCCCGATGCGGACGTCATGACTGGCGGTACTGCCGATCGAACCCGTGGGACAAGCTACCAGCGACATCAATGCCAGGCGAAGTTGCTCTGCGTTCTCGGGCTGCCGATAGACGCTGCATTGTTCACCATGATCGCGAAATATTTGCGGCGCGAGTTGACTGCAGGTGTCGCAATCGATGCAGGTCGAATCGACGAAGAAATCACCGGGCGTGTTCTCCGGAAGCCGCGTGTTTAAGTTAGCCATTTCGAACCTCTGGTCTGCGGATAATGGAGCAATGATGCGTACCGTTCAAGTTACATAGCAAGATTGTAAATTTCCTAACTTGCGTCACTACCGTGCGCCCATTAAGATTCCTGCGACCCCGAAACCCTTTCATCGACATCTTCAGGAGCTATTGATGCATTCAATAAAATACTTTCTATCGCTCGTTTTCGCTGTCGCTTTATTTGCGACTTCGAGCTTAATCGGGTTCGCCCAAGCGGCCTCCGCACGCGCACCAGCCAAAACTTTCTCCATCACCCCGGAGAAGATCGCAGCCGAAGTCGGACAGAAAGTGCAGTTTAGCGTGAGCGCGAAAGACGCAGCCACAACCGAGAAATCAGCTGTTTGGTTTGGGGCTCCCTTTGATCTGATAGGCGTTGACGCGACCGGCGCCGCAACGTTTTACCAGCCTGGTCTCGCCACGATCGGCGTATTCGTAGCGGGCAAACCCTTTTACACGACTGTGAGAGTAAAACCGGCTTCGGTGAAGAGTGTTGACGTAACCCCGATCAGTTCGCCTTTGATCGTCGGCGGCACAATGAAGCTGCGCGGCACGCCGAGAGTGCTCAGTGGCGATCCGCGACACGATGCGGCGGTCACCTGGACCTCGGAGAATCCGGCGATCGCGAGGATTGACTCGGCGGGTGTCGCGACCGGAATTGCGCCGGGTAAGGCCACGTTCAAAGCAACTTCAGGAAGTGCGAACGCGACCATCACAATCGACGTCGTCAATGCATCGCTCAAGGGCATTGCAATTGAGCCGGCAACCGCCAGCGCGCTCACTGGTGACGTAATTCGGTTTAAGGCCATCACGATTGGTTCAAAAGAGAAGTTTTCGCCCGCTTGGGGAGTATCCGGTGAAGGTGCCACGGTGGAGTCGGATGGCGCCTTCGTGGCCGAACTTCCAGGAACCTACGTCGTAAGCGCAACCGTTGGTGAGCACGTGGGAACTGCATCGATCGTGGTAGCGCGGCGAAACGTCGAGCGCGAAGTGAATGTTATCGGCCGGGCTCTGTTGAAGGACGTACAGGGCGCCGAGCAGTGGATCATCGGCAATTATGCCTACTACTCAACCATCTCCGATCGTTTTCTGGTTTACGACATTTCTGATCTCAAGAACCCGAAGCTCACGGACACAATCAAAGTCGACGCGCGCACCGTCAACGACATCACGACCACGGCAGATGGCAAGATCCTCGTCATCTCTCGCGAAGGCGCATCGAACCGGAAGAACGGAATTGCTTTCTACGACACATCGGATCCCGCTCATCCCAAACTCATCTCTGAATACACGGTCACCGTAACCGGCGGGGTGCACAGCGCCTTTGTCGATGGCCACTACGTCTATCTCACGGACGATGCGACTGGCTCAATGCGAGTAATCGACTTTGCGGACGTGAAGAATCCGAAAGAGGTGGGCCGTTGGCAAGTGGAAACACCTGTCGTCACCACCGTGCGGACGCCGGACGGCGACACCATCGGCGGGCGTTATCTCCACGATCTTCAGGTAATGGACGGTCTGGCGTATCTCGCTTACTGGCGTGATGGGCTGATCATCCTCGACGTGGGAAATGGAATTAAAGGCGGCAGCCCGGAGAAGCCGCAGTTTGTCGGCCAACTGCGTTTTAATCACAACGAACTTTACGGTGACGGATGGCTGGCCGGTGCACACACTGTCTTTCGTTACAAGAACTACGTGTTTGTAGGCGACGAAGTATTTCCCGGGCAGTTCAATATTGCTGATCGACAGCGCATTCCGGTCCGCGGAATAGTACACGTGGTTGACGTGTCAGACATCCATAACCCGCGCAAGGTCGCCGAGTATCATGTTCCCGAAGCGGGAGCACATAACGTTTGGGTCGAGAACGACGTGCTCTACATGGGTTACTACAACGGCGGCGCTCGCATCCTCGATGTCTCGGGCGAACTGCGTGGCGATCTCTACCGTCAGGGTCGCGAGATCGCGCGACTTTGGACTGGAGATCCGCGGGGCTTCCGCGCGAACCTGCCGTTTGCCTGGGGCGCGCAACCCTACAAGGACATGATCTTTTTCAACGACATCAATTCGGGGTTGTGGATTGTGAAAGTTGGAGAGCCGATTGTGAAGGGATCGACTACCGCGCCTGGGAAGTGAGTCGATGGTGCAAT